>CAYZWO010000008.1:0-64844 GCA_964482215.1 uncultured bacterium | reverse complement strand
GATAGGTTTGAGTAACAGGACGACTCGGCCTTCGGCTAACCAATGCCATTAACATTTCTTCGGCTGTGGCAAAGCGATCGCGGGGATGAAAACGAATACTTTGATCGAGCACTTGAGCCAATTGAGCAGAAACCTGGGGAGCATCTTTACGCCATACAATTTCCCCCGTGCGAGAGTCCGATTCTAAATATTGGGGCGTTTTACCCGTTAACAGGAAAATGGCCGTTAATCCCAAGCTGTAGAGATCACTGGAATAAACTGGCCGACCTGCCGCTTGCTCTGAGGACATATAACCAGGCGTTCCTAAAGCCACCGAATAAGCACTCCGTCCATCAGGATTAACGACAGTGCCCATTGCCTCTTTGATAATGCCAAAATCAATTAAAACAGGTTTATTATCACTGGTACGGAGAATAATATTGTCGGGTTTTATATCACGGTGAATAATGCGGCGTTGATGGATAAATTCTAAAACGGGTAAAAGGTTAATAAGAATGGATTCGACCTCTTCTGACGAAAAATTCCCCTGTTGTTGATGGATCTGAGTTAAAGTAAAGCCTTCAATCCACTCTTGAACTAAATAAAAATTATTCTTTTCGGTAAAATAAGCGTATAATCTAGGAATTTGCGTGCTATTTTCGCCTAAATCTTCTAAAATAGCCGCTTCCCTTTGAAAACGTTCCTTTAGCCACTCTGGAATTTCAGGGTCTTCAACCAATGGTTTTAGCTGTTTAATGACACACTTGCGGCCAGAAGGCATGTGGGTATCAACGGCCAAGAAGGTTTCTCCAAAACCCCCTCTACCTAATGTCGCCAGAATTTGATAACGATTATTTAAAAATTGAGTTGTCATTCCAAAAAGGGCTAAACTCGCTTTGCTGAGTATAACAAGCGCAGATAATGTTAAATCTTTTTTCTAGTTTAACCAAGCATTAATGGTCACTTTCCAATCCTCAACCTGGGTATTAAGTGGAATAATATAATTTTGTTCTGTTTCGCTAAAGGGCTCAGTATTTTCCTGTTGAGATGCTAATAATTCAGGCGTTGCGTCAGAAATATCCCCCGTTCTTTCCCATAGGCGATTTTGTAAGGTTTCAATGGGAGCTTGGCAGTAGAGAATTTGTAAGGGAATGTTGGCTTGTTGGGCCGCTTCAATAATCGGCGATCGCCACTGAATTCGATCATATTTTGCATCTAAAATCACGGTAAAACCTTGCTTTGCTAGTAAAAACCCTAATTCTAAAAGCCGTTGGTAAGTTTGCTCACTCATAGCTGGACTATAGAGATTTTCATCCCCTATTTGTTCCAAAGGAATTTCGGCTAAATGCTTACGAACTGCATCGGAGCGCAGATGAATAGCGTTAATTTGAGGGGCCAAATAACGAGCAACGGTACTTTTTCCTGACCCCGATAAACCCGACATAACGATAATTTTGCCTTGGGTTGGTTGAGTATATTGCCAAGCTAATTGGTAATAATTTTTAGCTGTTTCAATAGCGGTTTGTTTCTCTGATTCGGAAATATTGGGATCATCCAATAACATTGAAGTAACCTTAGCGCGGACGTAGGCTTGGCGGCACAAATAAAACGGTAAAATTTGTAAACCTTCCCAATCTCCCGTTTGTTCCAAATAGGTATTCAGAAAAATATTACCCAAATCCCGTCGTCCCCTTGCATCTAAATCCATGACGGTAAAGGCAATGTCATACATCACATCCACAAACCGAAAAGGTTCATTAAATTCAATGCGATCAAATAGTTGAATTTTATTCCGCCAATAACAAATATTTTTAAGGTGTAAATCCCCATGACATTCTCGAATTTTATCCGTTAAACAACGATTTTCAAAAACAGTTTGCTTTTCAATAACAAAATTATCAGTAAATTGTTGAGTGGCTTGATATTGTTCTAAGGTTTGAGCAATACCAATATATTTTTGGGTCGCCTGGTAATTATTATCAATAGAGGCTTTGATCATTTCAGTTTGACCAAATTTTTTAATATATTCATTTGTCAAGGTTTTGTTATGAAAATCTGCAACGATTTTTCCTAATTCCCGTAAATGAAATTCCTCCAATTTTCCTACTTCAAATAACTTAATTAATAATGAATCTTGGGGAAACTCCGCCATTTTCAAAGTATATTCGACAATATTTTCTTGACTGCCTAAAATTAAGCGATCGCCGACTTGACTAATGGGTAAAACAGATAAGTAAATGTCGGGGGCTAGGGGCTGATTCATCGCCAACTCTTGTTGCAAAAAATGTTGCCGTTTTTCTAAAGTTGAGTAATCCAAAAAGCCAAAATCAACCGCTTTCTTAATTTTGTAAGCATAATCCCCCGTTAAAAAGACAACCGAACAATGGGTTTGAATTACTCGGATTTCTTCCGAAGTGGGATAGGGATAAAAATCCCGCTGTTGCATTGTTTCTATTAGCTTACTAAAATTCATAATTAATGATTAGCCATCAAATTAGCAGGGAAAGATTAAGGTTAAATCTAGTAATTTTTCGGGTAAATTTGGTAAAGCAATCAGTTGATCAGATAAATAAATTAACCGTTGCCTGTAATCAAAATAGGTATTCGATTGATAGGGTTGGGAATATACCTCTAACTGAAAATCGACCAAATTAAAAATCCAATATTCTTGAATCTTTGCTTCCGCATAAAGCCGTAATTTTATTCCCTGATCATAAACTAACGATGAATCTGAAATTTCGATTAACCAAGCAATATTATCAGGTGTTGGGTGAGAATTTAAATAGTAATCTTTGTTTTCGTAAACAATCGCAAAATCAGGTTCAGGTTGACTATTATCTAGAAGAACAATAGGATCTTGGCAACGCAAATATAAAGAGGAGGGTAATAGCTTCGACAACTCCCGAATCAGTTGCATAGAACAAGCAGTATGGGCTGTTCCTTTAGCTGCCATTTCAATAATTTCTCCGTTAATTAATTCAATTCTTTTTTCTTCTTCCCAAAAGCCAATATCAACTAAATGCTGATATTCTGTTAAAGAAAATTTATAAGACGTGACAGCAGAATTAATCATGATTTTAAAATCTTATTTAGTTTTTTGAATACAATTTGCATAAATCTTATGTAGAATGCGATCGCTGCGATTATAGTAATTCCAAATTCAAAGTTTAATAAAGCAAAGGAGAAATAATTTATAGCCTAATTTTAGCAAAGCGATCACAGTTATACGTCACCTTCAAGGGCGATCTCTATTGGTTGTTGTATAATTTTAATTAAGTGTGTGTTATCACGATGTAGGATTAGATTGGTAAAAATTCCTAAAATGCTCTATGTCTACTGTAACTGAAAGCGATCTCAAAGAAATTAAGGACTTAATCATTGATCTTAAAATCAATCAAGTGAGAATGGAAGAAAGGCTTTCTGGACAAATAGTAGCCCTCGATGAAAGGCTTTCTGGACAAATAGCAGCCTTAGATGAAAGGCTTTCTGGACAAATAACAACCCTAGACGAAAGGCTTTCTGGGCAAGTGAACACCCTAGACAAAAAAGTGTCGGGAATTGATAAGCGTCTCGATATTATTGAGAGTCGGGTTAATAGTTTAACAGGATGGTTAATCGGTATTTTATTTGCTTTTGTGGGTGGCTTGTTGGGTATTTTAGGTAAAATTGCTTTTTTTCCCAATCCTTAGCTCGGCGATCGCTGTTTACAGGAGATAAGGGGCTAAGGAGAGATCGCTGCTTATATCTGTCTATTAAATGTGTCGAATAATAGTAAATTTTCGTTACGAAAAGGGGCAGATCGAGGAATTGGTGTTAATTTGCTGAAAATTTCATTTTATTTTAAGATTATTCGCGATCCTCTGTTCTGTTCAAAAGAAATTGTTGGTAGTACGCTAATTTGGCCAACACACTTTCGGTCTTGATATACGGAAATTTTCTTGCGAACATGCCAAAATGGGGAAATATGTCTAAAATTTCTATATATTGTTACTCTGGAGAGTTTTGTAGTCCAATTTTTTGCATAATGTCAGTTATCATCTGTCCTAAGTCATGAAAGCCTCAATGGATCAACACCTTTTCTCGCTTATTGAAGCGTCCTACAGTACAACGGAAGCGGAGACTGCATTTTCGTTTCATCCAAGCGAACATGATGTTCAAATCTTGATTGATGCAGGGAAAGCAGTCCTAACTCTCTTTCCGAATGTTCCTGGTGCCTGCGCTCTCATGACTGCTATGTGGGTTGCGTTGATTCGTGAAAAAAACAAGTATCCCATTTACGCAATAGCGGGTTCTTTATTAATAAACGGCATTCACGTTTTTGGCTGCACCTCAAGTGTAACTCAAATGAAAGAGGTGTTTACTTGTACAAACCTTGACTGGGATGGACACTGCTGGATTATTTTTGGCAACTTAATCGGTGATATCTCCTTATTTCGCACCGCGTACTCAGATAAATCACCACCAGCCCTAAAAGAGAAAGTCATAAGTCAGTTTGGCGAAGGACATGGTTTATTCGTCACTCCACTTGACTTCCCCACAGAATTAGGAATCGTCTATCACCCTCAATACGCATTGACAGATGATGAAATTACATATCTCTGCAATGGTGCCCAAACTTTTATTAAAACCTAAATAAACATATAGCAAATATGGTACAGTGCGATCGCTGATCTTGTAGAGTGCTTTGCTTACTGCGCTTTGATAATTTTAATTTCCTTCATTTTGCGGTTCTTGGTAGTGCGATCGCCGATTTTGTAGAGAGCGTTACTTAACGGGCTTTTTTGCTTTTGATATGGAAGCGCGATCACTCCACACCAATTTTTCTTGCATACTAGAGACAGTCATAAATGAGCAAAATCATCCTTTGGGTTTATCAACTATGGATACCTCTGCTATCTTACAAACCTTACCCACATTATCAACTCAGGATAGGCTAATCATTGCCGAAACTGCTCTCAAGTTTATCTGGCAAGAACAGCAATCTTTAACCCCAATACAACGAAAACAACAGTTAATGTTAGCGGCCGCCACAGCAATCTCAGACTATCAAGCGGAAAGTGATCTGCTTACCTTTTCTGCCCTAGACGGAGAAGATTTTCTTCAAGACTGGGATAAAGATATTGAAGTAACGGAACCTAATGCGTAAAGGAGAGATTTGGCTTGTCAATTTAGACCCGACCATTGGTACAGAAATCAATAAAACTCGTCCAGCCGTGATTGTTAATGATGATGCCATTGGAGTTTTGCCATTAAAAGTGATTGTTCCTATCACGGACTGGAAAGATAGATACGCTATTCGACCTTGGATGGTTTACTTAGAGGCAAGCTTAGCAAATGGTTTAACAAAACCTTCTGCTGTAGATACGTTTCAGATTAGATCGGTATCAGAAACGAGATTACTCAAGCGATTAGGGACATTATCAGAAATTGAAATAGTACTGGTTTCCCAAGCATTAGCAACCGTTTTAGGATTACCATAATTCAAATCTTCCAAAACAGCGATCGCCGCTTTTATCCACTAATATGGTGCGATCTTCGTTATATTGTATTCTAAATAACTTTAACCTATCGAATAAATAGATAAGTAATACCATCTTCGTTAGGATTTCGCCTTGCTTACGCGCCTAGCCATGTCTTATCATGCTCAAATAGCAGATCTTTTTAGGTGGCAATTCTAGGGTATGTCGAAAATTGAAACCAGAACCGAACCCATGATCCTCAACATGGGGCCCCATCATCCCTCAATGCACGGGGTTTTACGTCTCATTGTTACCCTAGATGGGGAAGATGTCGTGGATTGTGAACCCGTAATTGGCTATCTACATCGGGGGATGGAAAAAATCGCCGAAAATCGCACCAATATTATGTATGTTCCCTATGTGAGCCGTTGGGATTACGCAGAGGGAATGTTTAATGAAGCTATTACGGTCAATGCGCCCGAAAAATTAGCAAATATTGAAGTCCCAAAACGGGCCCAGTATATCCGCGTGATCATGCTGGAGCTAAATCGGATTGCTAACCATTTACTGTGGCTTGGCCCTTTTATGGCAGATGTGGGTGCTCAAACGCCGTTCTTTTACATTTTCCGTGAACGCGAAATGATTTATGACCTGTGGGAAGCTGCAACGGGTCAACGGATGGTAAACAATAATTACTTCCGTATTGGGGGAGTTGCTGTTGATCTGCCCTATGGTTGGATTGATAAATGTGAAGATTTTTGTGATTACTTCATTCCGAAAGTAGATGAGTACGAAAAATTGATTACCAATAACCCCATTTTCCGTCGTCGGGTGGAAGGTGTGGGCACGATTACCCGTGACGAAGCTATTAACTGGGGTCTGTCGGGGCCGATGTTACGAGGCTCTGGTGTGAAATGGGATTTACGCAAAGTTGATCACTACGAATGCTATGACGATTTTGATTGGGATGTGGCTTGGGAAACCGCAGGAGACTGCTTTGCTCGCTATTTAGTCCGTATTCGTGAAATGCGCGAATCGATTAAGATTATTCGTCAAGCCCTGAAAGGCATTCCAGGTGGGCCTTATGAAAACCTAGAGGCCAAACGGATGCAAGAGGGTAAAAAATCCCAATGGAATGATTTCCAATACCAATATGTTGCCAAAAAGGTTCCGCCAACTTTTAAAATCCCCAAAGGAGAACATTATGTTCGTGTAGAAGGGGGTAAAGGGGAATTTGGTATTTTCATTATTGGTAATGATGATGTCTTCCCTTGGCGATGGAAAATTCGCACGCCTGATTTTAATAATCTGCAAATTCTGCCTCATTTGCTCAAAGGCGTGAAAGTTGCGGATATTATGCCCATTTTAGGAAGTATTGACATTATTATGGGTTCTGTTGATCGTTAAGGCTTGATCACTCGTCATACCGTCCCGAAGGTAAACAGACATAAAAGCAATTTAGGGTAGTAAATCTACCCTTTTTTTATTGAGTTGCTAGGAACAAATCTCACTTAATCGATAAGGGGTGCAATTTTTACGGAAAGGCGATATGAAGCGAATTTGTGCAGCTAAGCCCAATTTAAGCGATGCAATTACGCAGACTCTTCGTCCTTAATGATGACGCTATCGACAATAATAACGCTTTGATCAAATCCCGTTTTTTGCAAAGTCTCAAGAATAGGTTCCTGGGCCCCGACAATGTAAATATCCACATCCGTTCCCATTTTTTGCTTCGAGAAAATTAAAACTCGTAAGCCCGCACTTGCCATGTATTCCAACTCTGGGGTTAATAAAAATAATTTTTTAATCTTGTTTTCTGACGCTTTTTCAACGGCTTTTTTCAGAATGGGAGCGGTCGCAGCATCTAACTCTCCTTTTAAGATAATAATTGCATCATCATTAGTAACATATAAGGTTGCAGTAAAAGCCATTTGTTAATTCCTCGTAAGATGTATTCGTTAGAGTAGATAAAGTGAAGTTGAAAAGTTTATTTGCCAACTAGAATAACAACCGAGCGATCGCCGACTAACAAACCTGATTGATTATCGAGTAGGGGTTCGGCTTCTGGGAGATAACTACAGGGATCGGGAGAGACAGCCCCCGTGTTAGCGAAAATGTGCCATTGCATCGATGGGGGTAAGCCAGGTAATTCAAACCATAGACCTTCCCAATGCATGTTCATCGCAACATAGATATAATTATCGGCTACCGTTCCCCCTTTCGCATGTTTACCGCACAGCATAAAGGCGATCGCGCGAGTTGAGGGCGACCAATCCGCATGCCAGGCTTGGGTTCCGTGCCAGGTAATATCCGCATAACCACTACCAACGTAATCACGATTTTGAAAATGCCAGGAATTCCGTAAAACAGGATGGGCTTTTCTAAAAGCGATCACGTGTTGGAAAAATTCTAGAATGTCGGCATTTTTGTCTGCTAATGTCCAATCTAGCCAATTTAAGTCATTGTCGTGGCAATAGGTATTATTATTGCCTTTTTGAGTCCGTCCCACCTCATCTCCCATGAGAATCATCGGCACACCCTGACTCACCATTAAGATCGCGATCGCGTTTTTAATTTGACGATGACGCAGGGCATTAATCCCAGGATCATCCGTCGGGCCTTCCCAACCACAATTCCAACTGTCGTTATCATTACTACCATCGTTGTTATTTTCCCCATTGGCTTCATTATGTTTCTCGTTGTAGGAAACCAAATCCATGAGGGTAAATCCATCATGAGCCGTAATGAAATTAATCGACGTAGCAGGAGCGCGGCCTGCCCAAGCATAGAGATCGGGCGATCCCTGTAAGCGTTGAGCAATCTCACCAACAGTGGCATCTCCTTTCAGAAATTTGCGAATACCATCGCGATATTTCCCGTTCCACTCCGCCCAGCGTCCATAGGCAGGAAACGACCCGACTTGATAGAGGCCGCCTGCATCCCAGGCTTCAGCAATGAGTTTACATTTCGCCAAAATGGGATCAAAAGCCAGGGATTCTAATAAAGGCGGATTCGCCAACGGATACCCCCAGGGATCGCGCCCCAAAATGGAGGCTAAATCAAAACGAAAACCATCAATATGATATTCAGCCGCCCAATAGCGGAGACAATCCAGCACAATATTGCGGACAATGGGATTATTACAATTAAGCGTATTACCGCAACCACTAAAGTTAAAGTAATAGCCCTCTGGGGTCATCATGTAATAGGTTTTGTTATCAATGCCTCGAAAGGAAATGGTCGGCCCGTTTTCATTTCCCTCTGCCGTATGGTTGAACACCACATCTAAAATGACCTCAATGCCATTTTTATGGAGTTCTTTCACCAGAGCCTTTAACTCATCCACCTGCATTCCGAATTTGCCTGTGGCTGCATAACCTGCTTTAGGGGCAAAGAAGCCAACGGTGCTATAACCCCAATAGTTATAAAGCGTTTCCCCTGTTTGAGGATTAGGGCGTGAATTTTCAAATTCATCGAATTCGTAGATGGGCATCAACTCGACCGCATTAACCCCTAGCTCTTTGAGGTAAGGGATTTTGTCGCGAATGCCTGCGAAGGTTCCTCGATGGCTTTCCTTAATGTTGGATGAAGGATGACGGGTAAAACTACGAACATGCATTTCGTAGATAATTTGATCTTCGGGGGGAATTTCCAACGCACGGTCATTTTCCCAATCAAAATCATCAAAGGCGATCCGCCCCCGATGTTGATACATGTCATTCCAATCAGGGGTTACGCCCCAGACATCCCGACCACCAATAATTTTGGCATAGGGGTCTAATAAAATTTTGCTGGGATCAAACCATTGCCCCTCTTGAAAATTGTTGGGCCCGTCCATGCGATAGCCATATTCAAGATTTTCATAGTCTAGGTCAAACACCACCATGCAATAGACATTGCCAATGCGAAACTCCGCAGGAAAGGGAATTTCGGCTAATGGCTCTTTGGCGTGTTTTTTGAACAAAACTAAAGAACAGGACGTAGCATAGCTAGAAAAAATAGAAAAATTAACGCCCCCTGGCACTGTCGTGGCACCAAAAGGTTGGGGTCGCCCTAAACGGAGTTTATAATCCCCATAGGTATGGGTGGGATGAATATCAATGCGTTCCATGTCAGTATTTAGGCTAAGGCCGCTAGCCCTGCGTCTTCGGTGTCAGCAGTCATAAAAAAGTCCAGAAATCCAGTAACCGACATCGTATCGATCAATTCGTCACTTAAGCCGACTAAGACTAATTTGCCCTCTTTGGCCGTCGTTTGTCGATGGATACTCAGGAGGGTACGCAAGCCAGCACTAGACATATAGGGAACCTGAGACATATTCACCAGTAACCGTGCTTGAGGGGTAACGAGCATTGACAGTTGCTCGGTGACATCGGGAGCGGTACTTGCATCAATATCGCCCTTTAATTCAACAACGTGAATTTCTCCTACTGATTTAACCTGAATTTCCATCTTTATGTCCTTGATTGAGCAGTTTAACCCTGATCGGTGTTGCATCCTACAAAATGCTAACGGAATTCTGCTTAGGCAAAAAGTTTGTTTTTACATTCTGTAATGATGCAACGGTTTCGCGCTGATTAGAACTAGGTCGTAGGCACTACTTGAACTTTAATTTTGACCCGTTCTTGGGTGTCGGGAAGTTTGACCGTTAATCCTGTTGCATCAAAGTCGCTATAGGGTTGGCCGTCAATTTCCACTGATGCGATCTGAATACTGCCTGGGGGCAAAATATCGGGAGAAACGCGCAGAATACCATCGGGGAATCCGCCTGGATAGGGTTTGAAGTAGAGATCCAAGGGTTGTTTAGTAATTAAAAGGTTGAGGTAAACCGCCGATAAGTAGCAGAGTTCGGTGGAGTGATAACCCGACATGGAGTGGGAGCCTTTATAACGCTCAGTTCCCATTAAATAAGGAACGCCATTGGCTAAAACGTTAAAGTAAACCGCACCGTCATCATGATCGAGGAAGAAGGCATTATAAAAGGCGGCTACTTCACGGGCGTGCTTGAGATAGTCTTCTTTTTGGAACAATCCGTAGAGAATTAAATAGGCTAAGATGGCTTGTTCCTGTTGCCACCAAGCTTTGCGGTCATGCCAAACAAAGCTGAAGAAATCTTCTCCTTCCTGTTTCATCCGTTCGACCACATCGTACCAGCCCCCCCGTTGGCGATCGCTGCCTGCATCGGGCATCAGTTCAGCAATTTTTTCTGCAAGGGCAACGTACTGATCCTTGGGTTTGAGGCTTTGCATCCGCATCAAGTTCCAGGCAATCTTCAGGTTATGGCCGACAACGGCGCGGTTTTGTTGCCATCCCCAGGATTGGTCTTTGCTCCAATCTTCAAAGAATTTTTCCTGCACAAAGGGGCTGTTTTCGTAGTCTTGGAAATAGCCTTCAATGGTATCAAAGGTATATTCCAGCATATCGGCGTATTCTTTGCGTCCTGTGCCCAAATACAGGTTAATTAAATAAGCAGGAGCGTGGTCTCCGACTGAGTTCCAGTTTTTACGTCCTTTATTGCGTCCCAAGGATTCCGCTTTCGGGTCTAAGGTTAGGGGGTCAATATGGGAAAAATAGCCACCTTTTTCTTTGTCGAGGAAAAATTTATTAAATAAATCAATGGTCATTTCCGCATCTTTGAGAATGCGCGGATCACCCGTAATGCGATAGGTTTGGGTCGGGCCTGCTAGGGCATAAATTTGCTCATAAGCAGGAATACAGTCATAATCATCGCTAAACTCCGAGGTTAAGAGTTTTTGTTCGCGATTGCCTGTCACCTTAATGCCGTGATACCAGTAGATCAGATCCTCATCGGGGTCATAAAAGCGCATGTGATCCCGTAAATATTCCGTTCCCTTTTCCGCAGCTTCTAAAAAGCGGTCTTCTCCCGTTAACAAATAGGTGGACGCAAAACCATAGACTAAGCGGGAAACCGTATCCGTTTCTTGCAAATAATCATCTTTTTGCTTGGCTCCCGTTAATTTCAACATTGTCCGATATTCTCGGTAATCGATGGGATGATTGGGATAGCCAAATTGCCATTTCAGGTAACAATCAGCGATCGAACGCACCTGCTTAATCCACCAATCGGGTTCTTCGTGGCGGTACTTATCGGGTGCATCTCCTGGAAACACGAGGTACTTCGCTTCAAATTTATGATCATCCCCCTTGGGATAGAAGACCCCGTAGGCAAAAACGTGTTGACCTGGGGTTAGTAATTCATTTAATTGTGCTGTGGCATCCAGATAACTTTCTTCCAAGTTCTGACTGATTCGGCCATAGGTAGTCGGGCTTAAATGAATGGTAAATTCCCGTTTATCAGAGGTTTTAACGTTGAAGCTCTTGTCACTACGATTAAAAGAAGTGACATAGCCAGCAATCAGATCGGAAAAGGAAAATTCAATTTGACTAGCCATTGTTAATTTAGTTGAAAAATAGCGTAGAGTGAGCTAACTAATAAAAATTGTTTGTTATTGATCAGGCTAAACCAAGATCTCGATAATTAATCAATTCATAATTTTAAATTTACATATAAAGCCATAATCATCCTTTTAATTAAAATTTAAGTATTTAAATTTTCAGGTACTGTAAACCTTATGCTTACTAACTTTAAATATTAATTTTTGTAACAAAGCAAAGTCCCCGTATTATCATAGAAGTCTAGGGTTATAAATTCGAGCTAATCTTTATAATCTGCCAACTCAAGAGACAGCCATAACTCGGCACTAAAAAAATTCAAAATAAAATACAACTAACTAAATAACCATGTTGTTATAAATAACTACTTCTTGATAGTTAGTGCGTCGCTTGCTTAAATAATTTAAAAAGCAAGATGTGTTAATGGTCTTGTCCAAATGAGAGAACCTAAAAAAATTTACCCTTAAAACTTTAAGAAATATGAAGAAATATTGAATGACTGGTATAAATGGCAATTAGACAATTAACTTGTTTTTTTGCCGAAAAGCTTTTGTTTATAGATTTATAGGTAGAATTGTTTTGTTGTTAATAAATTTTGTTTTTTTAGTAAAAAATAGACAAAAAATTAAAGCAGAGGACGAATCAAAATTAGATCTTGAGATAAAAAGCGTTTGGATTACCTTACCGCATCTTGATTCACTTAAAATCTTTATTTTTTTGATTTAAGTCTTAAAATAATATTAAAATCAATTTTAGAAGTTTCTATATAAATATCAAGTCATCTGCTTGTAAGTCTTTACAAAATTTTACATTACTTCTGTACGAAAAAATGAGCTATTCATTTAAGCTGTAGTCAGCAAAAGCATGATGTAAAAATCATTTAAGAGCATTAAAAAATAACTTTAGATTTTTTTTATTTTTATAAAGAGATTTGTCGCTTATTTTTGCTAAAGGTTAGCATATAATACAAAAATTAGGCTTCTAATATCGTTTCAGGTAATTATTATATATGGCTATTATTATTGGCACAGTAAATAATGATCGATTATTTGCGGATCCGGCTCTTTTAAATCAAGACTTTTACCGCACAATTGATGGGAAAGAAGGTGACGATATTCTCTACGCTGGACGAGGGATTAATACCTTAACAGGCGGAACTGGGAGCGACACTTTTATTATCGGTCGTACCCCTGGAGGTACTGGCTCAACGGATATTACAACGATTACGGATTTTGATTCCACTACGGATTTTTTATCCTTAATCGATCTGGCTTTTAGCGATGTTACAATCACGGCTCAAGGCAGCGATTCTCTGATTAAAGATATTGCAACAGGGCAAACTCTCGCTATTGTAAAAAATATTGCACCGGCGGCTCTTACGGCGGCTCAGTTTAAAGCGTTGAATTCCTTATCGCTCTCTCCCGAAGAGACAAGCAAACTGGTTGCTTCTGGCGGTAAAGTTGCTGACGTAATTGGAGGCGTGAGAATTGTTGAATATGCAGACTACGACAAACGTCCAGGTTATTACCTATCCTCTGCACTGTATACGACCTTAGCGGGTGAAAGAGAAACGTCCAATAAATTTGTCGCTTTTGATTTTAGTGATCCAGCCTCTCCCTATGGAACTTTTTTAAATGGACGGGTTGGCCCTTTGCAACATACCCATCGTAATGAGTATGAAGCATTCTTTGTTGTCAGTGGAACCTATATCTTCACTGAGGGAATGCAAATGGGTGTTAATATGGGAGAACTCCGTGAAGTCGAGGTAAAGGCGGGGACTTTGGCATTTGGCCCACAGGGACGAATTCATGGCTTTAGATCTAAACCTGATGATGGGCCAGGAAAAATTTTCTCCCTTGCACTCCCAGCAGGACTTGATCAGTTTTTCATCAATGCTGGTACTGCTGTTACTAATCGTTATGACCCAATTAAACCGAATAGTCAAGAAGAAGCCATTCGTACCGCATTTTGGGCCGGACAGCGGGGGGATGCTTTATTTTTACAGGGTTATGATTTAGGTAATCCCAACTCTGCTCAACTTCGCCCCCCTTCTTCTGCTCCTTCCATTGCTGGGCAACCTATTCCGACTTTTCGTCCGGATTGGCCGGATATGATTACAACCAGTATGACTGCGACGAACCGTCCAATTTCTACGGGGGCGTTTGGAGAACAGCGTTTATCTTTAGTTAGTGCTCAGGAAGTTAAGGCGGTAACAGGTCGAGTGGCTTGGAAGGGGCCTTTTGTTCCTCCCAATTTACCTGGAGCAACGATGAATTATGATTCGATTATTTTAACAGCAGGATTAAATAGCGATTTTTCTAAAATTGATACGGTTGCTTCTTCGGTTACCGATCCCAATAATCCCGATCCCTTTACCAGTTATCGAATTATTTATACTCTCGATAGTGGTATTTCCCTCAAAATTGGTAATGAAGCTCCCGTTGTTCTCGATGCTTTAACCTATGTAGAAATTCCGACAGGCGTGAGTTTTTCCCTAGGCAATACGGGTTCAACGGATCTGAGAGCCTTAGATATTTATGTCTATAATGCTCCCATTCCCCCCCCATCTACCTTAACAGCCGATCTTGCCAAATCTCAACTTGTGATTAATGGCGATCCGATAACGACTAATCTGACATTTACTGTGACTGGCAAAAATATTGCTGAAGGGGTTGTTCATGAAATTGGCGTGTTTGCGGTAGATGCAGACGGTAAAATTGACGGTATTGCCCCCGGAGAAGCTGGCTATATGGAAGCCGCTTTACGCTCAGCAAAAGTTATTCTTACGTCTATTTCTGAGAATTTTGCAGGGATTCATGGAGCAAGTACATTACGAGGGTTTAAGGGAAATAATCTGGCTTTTGTTTTAGTGCAGAATGGAACTATTCATGATGTATTGAATAATCGAGGCTATACCAACAATAATGGCTCACCCGCTCAAGTCTTCTTTGGCTCACCTGGATCAAGTACCAATAATTCCTTGCGAGTTCAGGATTTAGGCGGTGGCAAATTCCAACTGGGTTTTGAAGATTATTTGGGAAGCGAAGATTTTCAAGATATTGTATTAACGGCTGAAGTCAGCAACACAAACCCGAACTTAGGAACTTTTAACTGGATACTAGCACAGCAACAATTGGGCTTGTTAGATCTGACCTATGACATTGATGGCAGCGATTTAATGGGGAAATTGGTGGATATTGAAGTGGCGGACGTTAACCGAAAAGCTGCTTTTAACCATGTATTTGGCTTTTATCAAGTGGAAGACGAAATGGGAACAATTCGAGATCCTTTGACGGGTCAATTTATTACGGCAACAGCCGCTAATAAGCAGTCCTATATCCAAGCTGCCATTAATTTAACCCAACAAACGGCAAGTGGCTTTAATCTTTCGGATCAAAATCCAACAGCAGTTGAAGGCTTTAAAACTAGACTCGCCGGCGGAAAACTTTACGCTCCTATTTTGATTTCCAATGGCAGTATTGATGATTTCCTCTCGAAAAATCCCACGAATGTAGCCAATAATCCTTTAACCGATCCCCTTGCTTTTGTTCCTTTTGTTGACATTAATTCGGATGCTCTACTCCATAATCGTTCTCTAGGGAATAATACGTGGGGATTTGAGGATTTATTTGGGGGGGGAGATCATGATTTCAATGATCTTGTGGTTCATTTACATATCACCTCTCCATCTACTGCTATGGCACCAATGGTGATGTAATTCTATTTTTAAATTATTAATAAGGAGTTTTTTGCATGAGCGAAAACCAAGCCCGTTCTTCTGCTTTGGGCCATTATCTACAGGGAATCCAGCATTTTGGTATCACTGTGGATAATATGGACAAGGCGATGGAATTCTATATTGAGGTGCTAGGTGGTAAGGTCGCGATCGCCGGCGATGGTTTTATTGGGGAAGTCCTACACAATACGCTTTTCCAAAAAGAAGAAATTGAAGCGATCGCCCAGGGTTTCCCTGCCAGACGCTTGGGTGTCCCTGATGTCCGAGACGGAAGCAAAGAATCCCTAGATGTTCGCTTTGTCTCATTTGGTAATACCGTCTTAGAATTGATCCATTTTCGGGATGCCAAACTATCTCCCAGTGCGCCCAATGTAATTGAAAAACTACCTGGCTGCGTCGGTTTTGCCAATGCCCCTCATATCTCTTTCCATGTCAAAGATGATGTGCCCTTAAATGAATTTGCCCTCATTCTGGAAGCAGAATGTGAAAAGCGCGGCATTCATGTGGCCTGCAATCGGGTAATTACCGTTAAATCCGAAGAAGAACGCCGCCAAGTGTCGGCCAGATATGCCGCCAATCTCTTCTGGCATGATCCCGAACATCCCGAATATTTTATCGAAGGCTATTCCAATGCCGAATTCGGGGACTTTCATGGTTGGTCACTTTTCTATTGCAAAGGCCCCAACGGTGAACAGTTGGAATTCAATCAGGTAACCCGTACCGCAAAAGAGAATTTCCAACGGGCCCAACGGGAATACAACGAGGCTAATGGCACAGACTATATTTGGAACACCGTAACCTTACAAGATTATCTCAATTCACAAGGCTAAAATTATGACCGAACAAATTCAATGGGAATGGCCCCATACCAAAAAATGGCCGAAGTTTTCAGGCGAAAAAATAGACATCATTAAAAAGATGTTTTTAGCAGGGGAAGCCCTCAATGTAAATAACTTTATTAAGTTCTACACCGATGAGTGCTACTACCAATTTGGCAATTTTCCGCCCGCTCACACTCCCCAACAAATTGCCGATGCTTCTAGTGGTTTTATTGCGGCCTGTGAAGGTCTCCACCACAGTATTAAAAATATTTGGGAACCCGAAGAGGACACGCTCATTGTTGAAATGGAAGTGACCTACATTGGTCACAACGGCAAAGTTCATACCTTACCCTGTTGCGACATCATTAAATTTGAAGGTGACAAGGTAAAAGAACTCAAAATTTTCATGGATATTAATCCTTTATTTGCTGGTTAAATCTAGTCCAGTTTATTTTTTGTCAAAATTTAGAGGTTTTATGGCTAATACCGAGACTGTTAAGCATTTACTCAAATTATTTGAAACCTTTGATGTGGATGGTTTCTTAGGCTATTTAACGGATGATGCAGTTTACCGTTTTGGGAACTATCCCGCCGCTACCGGAAAAGACGCGATCGCTGCGACGATTAAAGCGAGCCACATGGATCAGATCACCGGAATTGCCTTTGATGTTCAGAGCATCTATGAAAAAGATGATGCCGTCATTGCGGAACTTGCCATTAATTACTCTTTAGCGAATGGAACAACGATTTCTTTACCCTGTTTAGATGTCTTTCGTTTTACGGGAGATAAGGTAAACGCAATGTTGGTCTTTATGGACGCTTCGCCCTTGTTTGCTCCTTAACTTCATCTAACAAAAACTTAATTAAAAAGTGATTTTAATCATTGTTTTACATGAAAAAAATCATTTTCTTTTCTTTCTTAATTCCTAATCTTTAGCAAGGCTTTTTATGTCAGGAACAAAAACTGAACTAGTTAAATTGGCTTATGAAGCGGTGGAAGCCAATGATGTTGAAACCTACGTGACCTACTTCACCGATGATGCGACTTATAAAGTGGCAAACTTTGATCCAGTTATTGGCCATGAAGGCATTCGCGCTCTTGCGTTGCCCTTAATCGATATGTTCAACTCTGTCACCCATGATGTAAAAAATGTCTGGGAATTGGGTGATACGGTCGTGGTCGAGATGGATATTACCTACAATCGCAAAGATGGCAAAGTTTCTGTCATTCCCTGTGTCGATGTGATTCATTTTGCTGGCGATAAGGTGCGCGAGCTTAAGGCTTATTTAGATCCTTCTCCCGCTTTTTCGTAAATAAGATATTTGGGGATAAAAGTCTAAAATTCTCTGCTTTTTACCCCCAGATTCTTGAAAAATATTAGCCATTATGGAAAAACTCATGTCAGAGAATACAGATATTACTAAAACGAGTATTGTCCGACGATTTTTGACCGAAACCCGTTCTGTGGATGAATTTGCCAATTATTTTACAGAAGATGCGGTTTATAAAGTCGGGAATAATCCCCCTATCATCGGACGCGATCGCATTCGGGAATCCTCGGTTCGTTTTCGCCAAGCGATTAAAGGCATTGTCCATAACATTAAACAAATTTGGGAAATGGGCAATACCGTCGTTGTCGAATTGGACGTAACTTATACGCGCAACGATGACAAAGTGGTTAACCTACCTTGTTTAGATGTGATTGAGCTTGAAGGCGATAAATTTAAAGCAATTCATATCTATATCGATTTATCTCCTGTCTTTGCGCCTTAAATTCTTTTTTAAACCGCAAAACTGGTTTATCAGTCTGTAAACGTTTTTTAAAATTGCTGGTTTTCAATATATCACTGGGCAAAAATAACGTTTAGGTAATAAACAATTTTATTTGTCTCCAAGTTTTTGAACGAATATGCAAAAAAGACCATTATTGACCATCGGGTTGATGCTATTGCTCTGTTTAGGGCTAGTTTTCAATTTTCATCCTGCTCCTGCTTTGGCTGAGACCACGACAACCAAAACCATACTCGGCGATCGCAAAAATATTGGCAACGGCAGTGTGTCAACCTGGCTAAAAGTTGATGAAGCAACGGGCGTTCCTTTGAGTTTAGGCGTAACCTTGACCGAAGAAGGGCTAGAGGGTTTACCGAACGATGATCAATCGGCTCCCAAAGACTCCTTAAAACTTAAGCTCATTGATGGTAGCCCCTACCATAACTTTGAGTATGAACTCATGTTCCCGAAGGAAGCAGAAAAAACAGCCTATTCCCACATGGGCTTTAACTGGAATCCCGAAGGTCACGGCCCCTTGCCCGATGTCTTTTTCCGTCCTCACTTTGACGTTCATTTCTACATGGCAACGCCGGAATATCGTCATAGTATTAAAAATGAAGATTTACTCGATCTGGCAATTCTCAATGTCGAGCCGCCCAGGGAATTTTTACCCGCTAAATATGAACGTGCGCCGAATACCTCTGAACCGAGAATGGGAACCCACTATGCCGATATGACCTCGGATCAACTCAAGCCAGGCAAATTCGATAATATTTTTCTGTTTGGGGTGCATGATGGCAACATTTTATTTTGGGAACCCATGCTGACACGAGATTACTTAAAAAGTAAGCCCAATTTTCATGCCAAAATCCCTCAGCCCAAAGCTTACCCCGTCAGTGGTTACTATCCCCTCTCCTATAGCGTTGTTTACGACAGCGATCGCAAAGCCTTTGATATTTCTTTGGATGAATTAACCCTACGAACCTCTTCCTATCCTGGTAATGTGTACGGCGTTCAACCCTGTTTAGATTCTCGCATGGTGAATATTATTTTCAACTATCGAGAAGAAAAACCCGATCACGTCAAGATTCCGAAAGAATGTGAAGCACTCGTTCCCATTATTAAATCTTCTTTGGCCACAGGAGTAGCAAAATCATGACAACCCCTAATTATGCAGAGCGCGACAAGCTAGGACAAGTCACGTTTTATGTTCCTCTTTGGAAACGGAAGGGCATTAGTCTAGAACTTTTTGATGATTATTGGCGTAATGTTCATGGCCCCGTTTGTGCGCGATTACCTGGTCAACACCAATATTGGCAGTTTCATGTTGCCCATCCTGAAGGCGGCATTTTCCCTGATGTTGAAGGCGTGAGCCAATCGGTGGATGAAGAGGATAAATTTGATGGGATCGCAGAATTAACCTTTCAATCTCCCAGCGATCGCCAAACCTGGTTTCAGGCAGCCGCTATTTTGATGGATGATGAACACAACCTTTTCCATAAAGCCATAGGGTATAACACTAGTCCAGGTAACTCCATTACCTATATTGACGGAATTGCGAATGGCGCACCTAATGGCAAAGTTGGTGTCGAAAAATTTCACGTCTTGGTTAGAAAATCTGATGAAGCCAGTGTGAAAGACTTTCGGAACTACTTTAAAGATGTCTTTGCACCAGCAGTAATTAAAAATCCTCATCTCTTGAAATTGCGCTTACATTTATTTGATGAAGTCGATAACTCCCGACCCGATGCTGCCGGTGTTTCCCACTATGAAGCCCCTGAAAAACAGTATCAAGCTGCATTTGAAATTGCCTTTGCAACTCGCTTAGATCTGGAATATTTCTTTACTTCGACGGAATATAAAACCGCTATTCAATCCCAAGCAAAATACGTTAAACATATCAGCCCTTTTCCCGAAAGAACTGCCTATGCCTTTGTCTATGATGGCAAAATGACCTTAGCAGGCCAACGAAGTTCTACTGTTGCCGAATTAATTACCAATATTGGAGCAACTAATCAATTACAAGACGATATTGTTGAGTTAATCGTTGGTAAAGTCAGTTAATTTCTTCTGAATAATTTTTAATTTCTAAATTAGATTTTGAATGAGGTGCAAACTTAATTTAAAATCTAATTTTTTATAACAAAGATTATTAGTGTTATTTAAACTATGAAGCCTATTTAAATCCTACTTTTATTTTCAAGTTGTCCAAAATTAAAACAAAAATTGGAATTTAAAAAAGCTTAGTCCTAAAAACTTATATTTAAATTTATGGTTTATTAATTGCAAAAAAAAATTATTCCATGTTGGCAAAAAATTCCTTCATAGCTCCGAAACAACCTGCCACTTTATTAAAACCAGCGTAAACACAAAGAAACAACAATAATTCTTCAATTTCTTCGCGGGTTGCGCCCTGTTTCAGTGCCATATCAATATGTGCGCCAAAAGGGTTTCCTGCTCCCACATGATCTTGATTGACCACATCAACCGCGATCGTAATTAATGCTTTTGTTTTTTGATCAATAAGCGGAAGTCCCCAAGCTTCCCCTGCCACACGGGTTACAAAATCACCAAACTTGGGGTTGAGTTCTTTTAATGCTTCTTGAAGTTCATAATCATCAAGAACAGCGTTTTTGTATGCCATAAAATAACTACCTTACTTTTAAGTAATTAATTCTTTTTATTTTACAATGTAAATGCTGTAAATTACAATAAAATGCCATAAAATCCAAATTTATATTAACAAGAAAAATGTAATATTCATGTTTTAATCTTGTTAATCTTTCAGCTGATTATTCTGAAGTAACTTTAAGCTTCACTCTTTTCGATTTCTTGAATAAACGTTTCCATAAATTGATCAACAACGCCAGGATGTTTACCCGTAATTAGATTGCCATCAATGACTAAATCAGCCGTTACATCTCCGTCGTAAATAACTTCGGCTCCTGCATTTTCCACATCACAAATAATATTGTGAGCGCAAGTCACTTTACGATCTCTGATCAAATCAGGATCGGCACAAAATAACCAAAGACTATGGCAAATTGTCCCTAATTTTACCTTATCTGTTGCGACGGATTTTCTTAAGAATTCAACAGCAGGGGCTTGATTTTTTTGACCTTTTTTGACATTGACTTGATACCGCAGCCGATCCATTGCATACGCACCAATGCAAATGATTCCTTTATAATCATCAGGGTTAACATTACCAATATCGGTTGTTACCGTAACATGGAATTCAATCTGATCATTTTCAGGGTTAGAACCGAAAGTTAATTCTTTATTCCCCCAAAGATTAGAAATATATTCGACTTCATAGCCCTTTTCAGGAAAATATTCATTAAAACGACGAAATTCTGTTGCATCAAAGTGCTCTTCAATAATAACGCCAATTTTTCCTTTGCTAGTCATATTATTTAACTCCTTAGATAATTAAAATGCTTTTTCAAAAAAGATGAATGACAAACTTTGAATAAATATGGTGTGGTAATAAAAGGTTAATTCACATTATAACTAATGTTTAGTTCCCTATTATTAAACCACACTGTAACAAACTGATATTTTATTGACAAATAGTATTAAGTAGTAGAAATTAATTGAATTAATTCATCAGGGGCAAAAACATCCCGATAGAAGGTCAATTGTTCACTCTTGAAGTAACAAGCTCCTCTGTGTCCCCGTCTTACCCAACAGACACTTCCTTTAGCTAAGGTTTCATTCGTTTCATCATCTAAACATTGCCATTCAAAATGAACAAATTCACTCCAAAATTGAACGATTGGCCAGGTCATCGTAACGTTTGGTTGAGCAATTAAAGCCCACCAGTGTTTTTCCCGTTCTTTTTGTTCGCTCAAACCGTAATAAGGCCCATCTTGACAGAAGTAAACGAGATCATCGCGATATTCTGCTGTAAGGATGTCTCCTCTGCCTTGTCTTAATGCTTCACAATGAGTTGGCCACCATTCTTTATTTTCTTTTTCAATTTGTTCAGAAGTGTAGCTGGCATTAATTTGAGGTAACGTAGATTCTTTTAATGCAATAAATTCCCATGCTTTTTCTATTAGCTGAGCTTTCATTTCCTCAGATATTAACCCTGGCTTAGAATAATCTGCGACCAAGTCTTTATAGTAATTAATCCGCTTTTTCATATTAAGATTTTCCTAAGTTTGAGACTCTCGCTGTCCATCCTAACCCAAGAATTTAACGAAGTGTGAAAAATTAATTTTATTTTAATTTTAATAATTTTTAGGTTGCAATTAATTTTGTTTTTTGAAATATATTGGTACACTAACGACAATTATAATTAAAACTTATTGAGATTAATACCCTTGATCGAAGACTTACAAAGCAGAATGAACAACAAATTCACAGTTTAAAATTATTGATTAATTCTACCGTTTATTGTTTGATCTTGTAACGAATTTAATAATTTAGCAACCGTAATAAGCTATAAAATCATAAACCATAAAACAGTTTTTAATTATAAATTTAATATTTTATTTAGTTTTTACAATTACTAAAATATATGGTAATTAAAGTATAAGTCTAAAATAAAAATTTTAATATCAATTAACTCCAATCTCTTTTGCAATCTCTTGATTTAAAAATCAATGATTATGTTACAAAAATTTACAATCAAATCTTTTGTTTTAAGTTTTTTATTAATCGGATTCTTGGGACAATATAACATCAAGTTCGTGAAAGCTGAGACTGTTTCTAACACCGAATTAAGTTCATTTCGTTCGCGATCGCTGTCGTCTCCGATTCTCCAGAGCCATCAATTTTTAGAACAAAAAACCTTTCGGGATAACAGTTTTAATTCAAATGATAACTCCCTTGGGCAAATTAATAATGTCTCCAACCTAAGAGATGTCTCTAGTTCTGACTGGGCCTATGAAGCATTACGCAGCCTAGTCGAGCGTTATGGCTGTATTGTGGGTTATCCCAATCGTTTATTTCTAGGAAATCGCAGTTTAAGCCGATATGAATTTGCCGCAGGGTTAAATGCTTGTATTAATAGTATAGAACGCTTACTTCAAGAGAATATTGCAGTTGCTAGGACAGATTTAGACCAGTTAAAACGATTAACTGAGGAGTTTAGCCATGAACTCGATAGTTTAGGAACCCGTATTGATAATTTAGAAACTCGGCTAGCTTTTATTGAAGATCATCAATTTTCTACAACGACGAAATTAACGGGTTTAGCTTGGATTAACCTAACGGGCGCAACCGCAGGCGGAACCATTAATGCTGAGGGTTTAGAAGCCAGAAGTTTTAATGCTCAGGGGCCGACAGCTTTCCGCGATCCTGCAACCGGCTTTAGAGATCCGATTACCCGCAAAGTAGAGGGAGATCCAGGCGTTACCATGAGCACTCTAACCTGGTTAACGCTAACCACTTCATTTACTGGACGAGATGCCTTAATTACAACCTTTGCTTCTGGAAATGGTAATTCTCCGCCCAATTATTATGGTTCAGCAGGAACTTATAATAATTTTCCCGTTCCTTTTACTGATCAAACGCCCATCTTTGAGTCGGGCAATCGACAAATAACTATTTCAGAGTTGTATTATCGCTTTCCGTTAACGGATTCTTTGGAAGTTGGAGTTGGCCCAGCCGTTAACTATTACAGTTTTTTTGATTTTAATCCCTATACGATTTTCATTAATGGAACCAGCAGTTTTCAATCCATTGAACATCCGCTAGTCGCCAATATTAAGCGAGGTTCTGGGGCTGTTTTTGCCTGGAAGATAAGTGATCAATGGAAACTCACAGCAGGTTATTTGGGACAAAATACAGAATTTTTACCAGGCCCGCTCAGGACAGCTTCTGATCCGAGTAAAGGGCTTTTTGGTGGGACAAATTCGGTTATAGCCGAGCTTACCTATTCTCCAGCCCAAAATGCTAACATTCGCTTTCTTTATGGCTATTCCAATATCATGCCGAATCCGATCGGCCAAATTCAACCGTTATGGTCAATTCATGGGGTAGCGGATGACGGGCCAGAGGGCGCGCCTCAGGGGGGTCTAGGTTATTCTCAAGTGGATGTATTTGCAGCAAGTTTTGATTGGGCGATAACGGATAATTTGGGTTTATTTGGTCGTTACAATTACGCCATAACCCATTTAAATCCAACCTCTAATGTGGCAAAAAGTAGTATTGATGCTCAAGCATTCCAAGCGGGTTTAGCGTTTCCCAACTTAGGAAAACAGGGAGCAATGGGAACATTATCCTTTGTCATGCCTTTTAGTGTGTTATCAGGTCGTCAATTTTTGGTTTCTGGCGGAGGAAATGGAGCTTCTCAATATAATCTTGAACTGGCTTATTTCTATCCCATTAATTACAACCTTTCCATTGTTCCTGCTTTTTATATGGTGCTTAATCCGAACAATTTTAATAATAATGCTCCAATTTTTGTCGGTAATTTAAGGACTCAGTTTGCTTTTTAATTAATTGGCTTAGCCCCCTCGAACTTGATGGTTACACGAGTCTAGGAAGTAAGCCATTTTTTCTAACAGCATCAGGCTAAATATCAGCTTGTAGAACAATTCTTGAGCTTCTAAGATTCCCAGCAAAAAATCAGTGAAAATAGCCAAATTAATTAGAGCTTACTGAAAACGTTAATTATTATTTCTTAATCTTAATTTATTATTATTTTTGGTAATGAAACTTGATTTATAAAGTAGAGTTTATTTTAGTAAAACTTGGAAATATTGAAATCATGTTGATACCGCAATTGACGTTTTTAGAACCCTTTTTTCCGCCGTTTCATGAGGGATTAGAATCCTGGGGCTTGCTTTGTCTCCGCGTCGTCTGGGGAACGGTTTTGCTATTTTATGCCAGACCCATGTTAAACAATCCGCTTCACTGGATGGATATGGGGAAACCTTCAGGTATTCCTGCTTTTTTTCAAGCCCTAGGCGCATTTACCATTTTTGGTGGGGGACTTGCAATGATTTTCGGTTTGTTGACTCCCTTAGCAGCTTTAGGTTTAACAGTGGCAATGGCGATCGCGCTTTATTTGCATTTAGCGGAAGGGGTTCCTTTAATGAAAGACAGACCCGACGCACCTGGCAAAACCTATGAGGCGGCTTTAGTTTACCTCGCGATCGCGATTTTATTTGTCTTAGAAGGAGCAGGACGATTTTCGCTAGATTTTTTGCTCTTTGGTCAATCGGGATTGTGAACTGGGTCTTGAATATTGCTTACAGCCTAAAATTGAGAATCATCCTCCCTATGGTACAGATATTTATTCCCTCTAGGGAGAGAGAAGATTTAATGCTAACTCGCTAATAATGAGGTTTTAGCTTTAGATCTAAAAAATGTAGGAATAACTATTTTTTATGATTTTATTATTTAAAATAGTCACTAACATTGGTGGTTATGGAGCAGGAATATCTCACAAGATTACGCGCGATATGGGCAAATAATCACCAAGATTATTCTTCTTTAATTCTAGTATTGGCTAATCTAGGTTATACCCCTGAATTTCCGTCTGATTCAGAATATCTCAGGCTTTGGGCTTTGGTTAACGCGGGTTATTTATTGAATGAAGATGTGTCGGAGTGGGAGCCTTTGTATTTAAATAAAGCCCAATATCTCTGGGATAGAAATAAACCATAAATTGCAAATATTCACTCGAAATAGACTCAATTTTAGTTTATGCAAAGATAACTGCCTACGAGTTTTTGATTAATCTTTCAATGATGGTTGCTAATTGGCGCAATTTAACGGGTTTACTGAGATATTCATTCGCGCCAACTTGTAAACATCGATCGCGATCTCCGTCCATTGCTAAAGCGGTGAGGGCAATAATGGGGGTATGGGTTAACTGGGGCTGAAGGCGAATTTGTTGAATGGCATTGAGTCCATCCATTTTCGGCATTTGAATATCGATCAAGATAATATCAGGATTTTGAGATTGGGCTAACGCGATCGCCTCTTCTCCGTTATCAGCTATTACTAATTCGTATCCCTTGGCGGTTAGATAACTTTGCATGGTAATGACATTAGCTGGATTATCTTCTGCTAACAAAATAAGAGGAGTCTTATGTTGTGTTTTGATTTCAGCAGTATCAGAAGAATTTTGCCCAAAAAAGAGGGAATCAACCTCCGATGAAGGAGTAAATGTACACTCACGGGTACTATCGGGAATCGTTTGAACAGGCAAATCAATGATGAAGCAACTGCCTTTACTAACGGTGCTGGTCACTTGAATTTTTCCGCCGTGTAAATCGACAATTTGTTTGACTAAGGTTAAACCTAAACCTGTGCCTTCGTATTGACGATTGAGTGAGCTATCAATTTGTACAAAAGGTTGAAATAATTTGGGGATATTTTCAGCAGCAATGCCAATCCCCGTATCTTTTATTGTAAAACGCAGATAGGGATCGGGTTGATTGGTTGATTGCGACGCAGGATACGTCACTTCTAAGGTAACTCGTCCACCATCGGGAGTAAATTTGACCGCATTACTTAATAAATTAATTAATATCTGACGAATACGGCGGTTATCTAAATTAAAATTAGGCAGAGAGGGCGGAAGAATGCTCTGGAGTTGAATTTGCTTTTTCAAGGCTAATTGTTGAACAAACAGGAGAGTGGATTCACAGAGGGAATAGAGAGATGTCGGTTGCAATTCCAAATCCACCTGACCTGCTTCAATTTTCGAGACATCCAAAATATCGTTAATAAGCTGAAGTAAATGTAGACCGCTTTTTTCAATGGTTGCTAAGGATTTCTTTTGTTGTTCCGTTGTCGGGCCATAAATTTCTTCTTGTAATCCTTCTGTCATTCCTAAAATCGCATTCAGCGGCGTGCGTAATTCGTGGCTCATCATCGCTAAAAACTCATCTTTCAGGCGACTGGCTCGAAACAGTTGTTCATTCGTTTGTTGGAGTTGCTGTTCGGCTTTTTGACGTTCTGCCTCCTGTTGTTTGGCTTCGCTAACATCTTCTATGATGCCTTCAATAGCAATCACTTGGCCGTTGGTGTCGCGGGCGGGATGTTGAGCCACATTAATGGTTCGCAACTGACCGTTGGGGTGAATAAACCGTAGTTCAAATTGTTGGAAATCGCTTTGATTGTCGCAGGCCTGCTTGACCGCTTCATAGGCAAGTTGTTGGTCATCGGGTATCCACTCAATCGCATTACCCCAACATTGGCCAATGACAGCCTCTCGTTCAACGCCAAATATACTATAGAGTCCACCACTCACATAGGTCAGAATTCCTTCCAGACCCGTATGGCTAAAAATCACAAATTTATCCCCAATATCATCCACTAAACGTTGGAATTGGGCACGGCTTTTTTCCAATTTTTCGGCAGCCAATCGGCGATCGCTGATATCTTGAAAAACAACTAAGGCATATTCAATCTCGCCTTGGGCGTTATAAATCGGTGATCCCCAAGCCTCTAAGGGAATAATTTGATCTTGATAATGAATTTCGAGATCATCAATGCGATGTTGTTCCCCTGCTAGGGCGCGGACAATGGGTAACTGTTCCGTTGGATAGGGCTGATCACTGCCTGCGAGGTAAGCATTAAAGGTTGGAGAGGGCTCATGGGGATGGCTAATGGCAACCATATCTTCCCCCGTCAAGGCCAGCAAATGTTGATTTGCGTAACGTACCCGACCTTGGCGATCCACAATGCGAATCCCCAAAGGAATTGCCTCTAAAAATTGTTGGAGTTGCTGGTTGTGGTTTTCCAGTTGGTCTAAACTCAGGCGCAGGCGACTTTGGGAATCCTGAATTTTTTGGCCCATTTGATTAAAAGATTGGGCTAAATTATCAAGTTCTTGGATTCTGCCTTGGAGAGGAACGGCTTCTGTCCAATTTCCCTGGGCTAAGGCCTGACTCGCTTGATTAAGTCGCAAAATGGGTAAAGTCACCCAACGGGCCGTTAAAATCCCTAAAATAGTAGCAATAATCAGGGTTATTCCACAAAGAAAAAGCGTTTTCTGTCGATTTAACTCAATTTCTGCCATGAAATCTGACTTGGGAATGGCGACGATTAAAAACCAATCCAATCCATCGGGGTCTTGATAACTCTGGACATCGACAAATAGGGTCTCGTTTTCTAGCGGAATCGTCAGTGCTAAGGAACGATCAGCTTTTAATAGATTCAGGTCTTCATACTCTTTCTTTAATTCAGCGGCGATCGCTTGTAACCAGGAATTTTGACTCTCGGCGGCCTTTAAAGGCACAGGTGGTTTATTCTCTTGCCGACGAAACGGAACTTCTTGGGTCGAACTTGCGATTAAATGACCCGAACGATCCACAATAAACGCTTGACCCGAAGCTGAAAATTTTAATTGACTTAAAAAACTGGCAATTTCTGTCAACCCAACACTATTATTTAAAGTCCCTTCAAACTTTCCCTGAGCGTTATAAATAGGAACTAAAAAACTTAAATTTAACATAGGAACCACTTGGCTCACATAAATCGGTGACCAAGCGTTATTTTTTAGTTTTTTTGCAAATTGATACCAAGGCAGTTGCCGCACATCCTTTATTTGAGAGTAAGCTAATTGAGTAGGCTTTCCTCTTTCATTAACTAAAAAATATTCCCGTTTTTGCAATTGTTGAGGAGGACGGTGAATTTGGTAAGGCATTCCTGGGTAACTTTTAATGCCCGTAATTTTATTGACTTGTTGAACCACATTCTTACTCATTAGGCGACCATAACCGACTTCTTCCCCCTGCTCACTGGAAAAGGAGATGGTAGAAAGATAAGGAAAATGATTAATCTGTTGCCAGAACGCTTGATAAAGCTGATTGCGATCGCTGAGATCCAGTTCTCCGCGCTGAATCGCTTGATGACTATTAATCAAGACTCGTTTTTGTAGGTCAAGGCGATCATTTAAGTGATCTCGAATGCGTTGGGTTGTCTGGTCTCGGAGTAAATCCGCCAATTTACTTAAGTCATTTTGTCCACTGCGGTAGGAAAGATAGCCGACTAATCCGACAGAAAGAATTAATTGCAGAATAAAAGGAATGACCAACACCCACCCCAAGGGAAGTGGCGGTAATGTTAGTAATTTTTTAGTCATAATAATTTTCCCTGTCCCAGCTATTTCTGAATCAGTTTGGAATGCTATTTACTCAGGATAAAGTCTCTTTGCCTTCAATTTGATTAGGTTCAATGCGGTCGTACGGTCAATGCGTCAATATTTAAATCCCTTATTTCGAGGATTATCCAATATTACCTAATAACCTTCTGATTGTTGTGTCTAATTGCTTGAGTTTAACGGGTTTGGAAAGATAGTCATTGGCTCCAACAGCAAGGCATCGATCGCGATCGCTGTCCATTGCTAAAGCGGTTAGGGCGATAATCGGAATTTTGCACAAGTTAGCATCTTGGCGAAGATACTGGATAGCTTCTAATCCGTCCATTTCGGGCATTTGAATATCCATCAAAATCAGATCAGGATGTTGAGCCTGGGCTACGGCGATCGCCTCTCGTCCATTGGTCGCGATCAGTAAACGATACTTCTTAGCCTCTAAATAACCCGTGAGCATCGCAATATTGGCAGGATTATCTTCCGCTAATAAAATCAGGGGAGAAACGTTGGAGGAAAGAGGTGTAGCAGCCAAAGGGGTTGAAACATCAGGATTACTCGTTGGTGAAGACGGATAAAAGGGGGTCGGTGTGACAACTGGCAATTCAAGACTGAAACAACTACCAACGCCCAATTCACTGGTAACACTGACCTGGCCGCCATGCAATTCCACGATTTGTTTCACTAAGGCTAATCCTAATCCTGTGCCTGTATATTGACGGTTGAGGGCACTATCAATTTGGACAAACGGTTGAAATAAACGCTGGATATTTTCCGATGCAATCCCGATCCCCGTATCCGTAATGGCAATACGCAGAAAAGTTTGCTCAATTCCTGCTGTTGTTTTGGAAACCAGAGAGACGGCTAAGGTAATTTGTCCACCTTCTGGGGTAAATTTGACCGCATTAGTGAGTAAATTGATTAAAACTTGACGAATACGACGCTCATCAATGATTAAATTCGGTAAATTATTAGGAATTTGAATTTCTACGTGAATCTGTTTTTTAAACGCCTGTTGTTTGATAAACGCTAAACTTGACGAACACAGGGAAGTAATGGACACCGAACTGGTTTCTAGCTGAATCTGGCCCGACTCGATTTTGGCAACATCGAGAATATCATTAATGAGAGATAATAAGTGATTAGCACTATTTTCAATCGTATTTAAAGATTTTTTCTGTTTTTCGTTAAGTTCACCAAAAATTTGTTCCTTTAAGCCTTCAGTCATGCCTAAAATGGCGTTTAAGGGTGTCCGCAATTCATGGCTCATATTAGCCAAAAATTCATCCTTCAGACGAGTTGCTCGCATTAATTCCTGATTGGTTTGTTGTAATTGAGCTTCGGCTGCTTTGTAATCGCTGATATCCCGACAAACGCAAATCAATAAACCATCTTCTGTCATCGTGAGTGATAGACCTTCATCAAAGGTAGAACCGTCTTTGCGAGTTGCTAAGATTTCCCCTTGCCAATAACAATCCTTAGCGAGGACAGGAAAAACCGTTTCTTCAATTTGGGAAATTTCCAATGGTGTATACAGTATGCGCCAACTTTTACCCAAGAGTTCTTCTGGGGTTTCGTAGCCAAACAGTTTGACATGGGATTCATTAATATAAACAAACTTGTCATTTTGTACAATCGCAATGCCATCGATCGCCGCTTCGATTGCCGCCATTTGTCGTTTTCGGTTTTCGTCGGCTAGTTTGCGATCGCTAATATTGATGATGTAACCAATCAATTCAAGGGGATTTCCCTGTTCATCTCGTACCAGACGCACCTCATCCCGCAGCCAAACATAGTGACCCTGTTGATGTAAAAAACGATATTCCAAGATCGGTCTTTCGTGATTATTTTCAACGCCTAAACTTGGCGCAATGAGTTCATAATCATCAGGATGAATATGATCAATCCAGAAATTTTGAGTTTGTAAAATTTCCTGGGCCGAGTAGCCCAACATGGTCGCAATATTTTCAGAAATAAACGTCGGAGAATAATTTTTGTCGATACGACAGCTATAAATTACCGCCGGATTACTATCAAACAAAAATTCTAAGCGTTCTTTTAACAAGCGGTTTTCCAGTTCAGTTTGCTTCAGGGCTGTAATATCGCGAGTGACCACAATCACATTGTTAGTCTCTGTCGCAATCATGCGGGCTTCAAAATAGCGAGTTTCTTCTCGGACGGGTAATACATATTCCACACTGACCGTCGTACCTGAAGATAGGGTTTGTTGGATCGCTTGATACATCCGTTGGTTTAAAGGCTCAGGTAAAACGCTTTGTACATTGCGACCAATAAATTCCGTCGGAGGCAAATACAATAAATTTTCATTTCCTGTCCTGTAGTCTAAAATTTGACCATCGGGAGCAACATAAAAGAGCAAATCGGGAAAAGCTTCCACCATCGCCTGTATATTTTGATCCGCCTTGGTTAACTCAGCCGTGCGTTGAGCAACTCTGTTTTCGAGTTCTGCATTCAATTTTTCTAAAGATAGTTCGGCTTGTTTTTGCTGAGTGACATCTAACGCAACCCCAAACCAGAGAATATCCCCATTAGGTAGGGCTTCGGGTGTGGAATTTGCCTCCAACCATTTCACCTGACCAGAAGGCGTAATCATGCGCCATTCATGATGAAAGGGGGTCATGGTGGCAACACTCTGAGCAACCGCAACTTCATAACCTGCTATGTCATCGGGGTGAAAAAGATTAAAAATCAGGCTAGAATCGGCTAAAACGGCATCCACTTCTAATTCCAGAATTTCTGTTAGTCGGGGATTGGCATAGGTAAAGGTGAAAGAACCATCTGGCTTTTGGATAGAACTATACAAAATTCCAGGCAAGGTCGTGGCTAATTTTTGGAATTGGGCTTCCTTGTCAGCCGACAGCTTAGCGTATCGAGATTCAGTTTCTTGTAGCGCAACGGTTCGGGCTTCTACCTCCTGTTGTAGTTTATTGGTTTGATTTTCTAGGAGCAATAACTTTTCCCGCTCTAGGGCAATCACTTTTTGCTCTAGCAGTTCAGTCAGTTTATAGATTTCGATGGGATTTAAGGCTTGCAATAGGATTGTCTGAGTAATGATTCCCAATAATGATCCTTGTTCTCCCGTCACCACAACCCGACTAATTAAATGCTGCTCCATTACCTGTTGCACTTCTAGTAAGGATTGCTCAGGGCCGACGGTCACAACGGGGGTACTCATCACCGCTTCAGCGCAATAGTCGGCTAAATCTAGAGCCATCGCTTGACATTGAACGATATCACGTTCGGTAATAATGCCAATGGGAAACTGCTCAGTTGTTGGGTTTTGAGCTTGATTGTCAACAATAATAATGGAACTAATTCGATAGGCCACCATTCGATTGGCGAGCTCTAGGAGGGATACGTGGCAAGGCGCGCAAACCACAGCTTGAATCATCACTTCTTTAGCTAATCGTAATCGCAGCAGATCAATGGGAAGGGAAACATGACGAAGCGTTTCATGGGTGATTAAACCGACGACTGCACCATCTTCATCCACAACGGGTAAATGGCGAATCTGATGATTGTGGAACAGGTTAATGGTGGCAAACAAATCGACAAATTCGGATTCTTTAATGGCAATTACCGATGAGGTCATCACTTCGTTAAGCGGTAAACTGTCCAGCGATCGCTCTTGGGTACAGAGACGAACCATATCCCTTTCCGTCAAAATACCGACTAATTTTCCGTATTCGACAATTAAAACGCAACTGCAACGGGCTTCTAGGTACAATTCTTTCAACAAATCATCACTGCCTCTGTTCATCTCACACTGCGATCGCGTATTGCTCATGGCCATAATCGCTTCGGTTACGGTGTTCTGGGATGATAAAACCAAAGGATGACGAACAATGGCCGCCTCTAGCGATCGTGAAGTCGGGGATGGATGGATGTCTAACATAAAGCGTGGGTTATTTGATTGTTATCCAAATCGCTTGCTGAAGATTCGCAATCAAAAGTCGATTTTTTCTCTAACAGACAGAATGACATCTAGCAGTAATATTTTGATGGCCGTTCCTCCAAGACGCGCTTCCCAATATATTTCAATAACTTCCTTAAAATTTCTTTAAAAATATTTTAAAAACTCTTCATATTGATAATGATATCAAAAAACGTGTTAAAAGATAGAAAAGTGTAGAGATTTGTTAATTTGTTGAGATCCTCCCCCTTTATGTTCCACTAGCTTTTGAATAAATGATATTAGGTCAATGCCAGATTTTTATTCCATCTGCCACTGTTGAAACTCTTTGATTTTTGATCCCATCACCCCAAGCGCGATCGCTGATGGAGTCAGTAATAACTTAATGATTACCCCAACGTTTTACATTGCCCATGAAAACGGAGAAGATGATCGCATAAAACCAAGGCAACCATCGCTTCTACCATTGGAACTGCACGGGGTAAAACACAGGGATCATGCCGACCTTTCGCCGCTAACGTGGTTTCTTCACCCGCATTGCTGACGGTGTTTTGTTCTTTGCCAATGGTGGCAGTGGGTTTAAAGGCCACCCGAATCAAAATATTTTCCCCGTTACTAATACCGCCTTGTACGCCGCCTGAACGGTTGGTGCGTGTTCGTAATTGGCCCGCCTCATCCAGATAGAATTCGTCGTTATGTTCACTACCCGTTAATAATGTCCCGTCAAATCCCGAACCGATTTCAAACCCTTTGCTGGCAGGAAGAGACATCACCGCTTTGGCTAAATCCGCTTCTAACTTATCGAAAACAGGCTCACCCAATCCCCTGGGAACTTTACGGGCGACGCATTCCACCACTCCCCCAATAGAATCCTTATCACGACGCACTTGATCAATGAGTTCGATCATTTTTTCCGCACAGTCTGCATCAGGACAACGGACAATATTACTTTCTACTTGTTCTAACGTCACCGTATCAGGATTCACCCAACCTTCTAAATCCTTAATGCGTCTGACATAGCCGATGATCTCGACCCCTGCATATTGGTAAAGAATTTTTTTCGCGATCGCGCCTGCTGCAACCCGCCCAATGGTTTCCCTCGCCGAAGAACGGCCGCCCCCTTTCCAATTGCGGATACCATATTTGGCATCATAGGTCGCATCAGCATGGGAAGGACGATATTTCACCGACATCTCATCATAATCCTGGGAACGAGCATCCTGATTTCGCACGAGGATCGCAATAGGAGTTCCCAAGGTTTTGCCTTCAAATACCCCCGATAAAATCTCGCAAGTATCACTTTCTTTACGAGGTGTTGTAATCTTACTCTGGCCAGGACGGCGACGGTCTAACTCAACCTGAATTTCTGCTTCCGAAATTTCTACTCGTGGCGGGCATCCATCGATGACGACCCCAACCCCACCTCCGTGAGATTCCCCAAAGGTTGTTATCCGAAATAAATGCCCAAAGGTGCTGCCCATAGCTTTTTGTAGTCAACGACAAAGTTTTTGATACACAGTAGTAAATTATGACATTAAAAAAGGATATTAAAGTTATCCCTCTCAAAGCCCCATACAGTAAGCATTTTAATCTAATTCATTCCTTACAGCATCTAAAAGCCTAGTAAAGTTTCTTATAAACCCTTGGGGTAAACTTCAGTTGTACATTGCGTAATTTTTATGAGATTTAAAGACCGTTTGGTAAATCGCGATCGCGCCAATAGTAGGGGCGAACTATTGAATTGTCTGAAAATCGCAAGGCTTGAAACGGCTGAGGATGCTACTTTTGGGTAGTAATTACCGAACTTTTGCAACTTTCCCCTTGCTTAATTGGAAAGAATAACGTAAAAATAGTGAAGAGTAATTAAGGTCTTATCTCAGATTCGCTGCTCACAAGATCGAAACTAAACTGAATAAGCTTTTCTGAGTAGCATCCATTTGTAGAATCTTTAAACAATTTAGTAAATATCCATTAATTCATAGAATTTATGACGAATCAACTTGCCCATCCGATGGAAAAGTTTCAGCGAAAAATGGCCTCCTTGGTAGAATCCAAAGCCATTAAACCAAACGACAGTCTTTGGAAATTAGCCTTACTTTACGGCGATGACTGGGGATTTTGGAAAAAAGAACTCGAAGATTTTGGTTTCAGTATGCAAGATCCCATTAGTGAAGTCTTAACCGTCGAAGCTTGGGACGAAGAATAAGTTCATGGCATCTATGCAGATTGATAGGTGCAGCGCATTTGTTACGATTACTAACTAGAGCAATTAATCGTGAGTTACAAGTAATAGGCTTTAAGCACCTTGTTAGTAAGGCGTTACCGCACAAGTAATCACTATAAACAATTAATCAATGGGGCCTTCCATACTACCCGTAAAAAATTGCTTAATCAGTGGTTCTTCAGATTCCCACACTTGTTCGGTTGGCCCATCCCATTGAATCTTGCCCTGATATAAAAAGATAATACGGTCTGTGGTGTTGCGAATCGTACTAAATTGATGGGTTACGATTAGATAAGCACTACAGGCTTTTTGCTGGGTCAATAATTGATAAATCACGTCTTCAATACGGGTTGAGGCGACGGGATCTAATCCTGCGGTGGGTTCATCGTAGAGCAAAATATTGGCTCCTGCTTTTGCTTCATCAGGGTGGGTTAGAATAGCGCGGGCTAAACTGACTCGTTTTTTCATTCCCCCTGATAGTTCTGCGGGATAAACATCCCCAATACCAGGTAAACCAACTAATTCGAGTTTTTCTTCTACTAATTGCCGAATCACAGCGCGGGGTAAATTCGAGTGGCGATAGAGGGCAAAACCAATATTTTGTTCAATGGTAAGAGAATCAAACAGGGCAGATTGTTGAAAGACTAAACCGACTCCAAAGGAGCTTTCCCCCTGTTCAATGATACGCTGCCGCTTGTGTCCCCGAATATAAATTTCTCCTGCATCGGGTTCATGTAAACCAGCAATAATTCGTAAAATAGTCGATTTTCCTGTTCCTGACGGGCCAATAACGCCTAACGCTTCCCCTGGATAAACTTTTAAATCCACATTGTCTAAGATGACTTTTGAGCCAAATTTTTGAGAGACTCCCTTAAGTTCAACAACAGGTTCAGGACTATCAGACATAGGAGATTACTTAAGCCTTTTTATAAAAGCTTACAAAAATAAGTCGCGATCGCGCTGGGTGATTTGTAACAGTTCCTCTAATGCTTGCCATTGTTCCGTTTCAATTAGGCTAATCACTTGATCCAGTTGCTCACGGTAACTAAATAGCGATCGCAGGAGGGCAACCCGATTATATTTCGCCATCATTAACCCTAATTCAGGATTGCCACCACCGACACGACTGGTATCCCGAAACCCTGAACTAGCAAGTTGTTGAGCTAATTTGAGAATGGTTGAATCAGCTTCTCCTAAACACGACGCAATTAAACTGGCACTCACCATCACAGGTAAATGGGAAATCCAAGCCACTGCCTGATCATGACTTTCGGGAGTACATTGATAGAGTTTTGACCCCAAACACTCAATCAACGACACCATTTTTTCTAGATCCGTTGATCGGGTTTGTTTTGTCGGCGTTAAAACGTAGGGTGCATTTTTGAATAAGTCTAACTGGGCCGCTTCGATCCCTTGATCGGCTGTTCCCGCCATCGGATGTCCTCCTAAAAAATTGGGCCAGATTAGTGAACACTGCTCGACAATGGGAGCTTTAACTGAACCGACATCGGTAACTAAAGTATCAGGGGTTAAGTAAGGAACGAGAGTTTTTAAAGTCGGAATAATGGCCGCAATAGGAGTACAGAGAAAAATTACCTCAGCTTGCGATAACAAGGAAAAATCAACACTGGCTTGATCAACGGCTCCTCGTTCAATTGCCCTTAAACAAGTTTTTTCTTGGCGAGAAATTCCCAACACAGAAAATCCTTGAGCGCGAAAATCCAAGCCCAAGGAACCCCCAATTAATCCCAACCCGATAATGCCAATTTTCATGAAAATTCAAGACTAGGAATGGGGACAAAAATCAGAACAATAGATCGCCTGTTCCGTATTGGCAACGCTGGGTCGAACCGTACATTTGAGTTGATAACTATTGGTAAAAAATTGGCATCGCGTACAGGGAATACGGTGCATTTCTCTTGCTCTTTGGGTTGTATCCCGTATACTTGCCCAGAGTGTCCAGCCTAGAAGCAGAATGAAAGTCCAAGCAAGAAAGAAACACAGAGGAGTCAGAATGGGATCGAGAAATTGGAGGAGGGAATGAATAAGCTGTAGCATTGTACACGACCTATTTTTTTGATTAAACGCATGGCAGCAAAACTTAAGTTGATTGTTGCATAAAGCTTTCACGTATTGCTATATAAAGCTTAAAAATCGCCCTTTAACAGTAGGGATGGGTCTATCCGAAGAAAGAAGGAATTAGACGATAGGCTGAGCGATCGCAACAAATAAATTAAGATAAGAAGTAGAGGGTAATCTTAAATTCTGGGGTGATATGACATTAATTGATACCGAAGTTTATAATACTTGCGTATTGATTTTTAGCACCGTATTTTTTTTCAGCATGATTATTTGGGCAGTTTGGTTTGCTTGTAATATGGACTAGATTATTAGGGTAGAAATAATAACAATGGGCTGGAAATTTTTTGCAGACCGAGGCGGAACCTTTACGGATCTGGTTGCGATTACACCGAATCATCAAATTATTACCCATAAATTATTATCTCAAAATCCTGAACGCTATTCCGATGCCATTGTTCAAGGGATTCGAGACATTTTAGATTTATCGCTTCATGATCCTTTACCCTCCGAGCAAATTGATGTCATTAAAATTGGGACAACGGTAGGAACCAATGCCCTCTTAGAACGTAACGGCGATCGCGTTGTTTTAGTCATTACTCAAGGTTTTAAAGATGCCCTAAGAATTGGCTATCAAAATCGCCCCAATATTTTTGCCCAAGAAATTATTTTACCTGAATTACTATACGAAACTGTTGTTGAAGTTGAAGAAAGATACGATGCCCAAGGCAATGAATTAATTCCTGTTAATGTCCAAAAAGTTAGCAAAGATTTACAACAGATTTATGATACAGGAATTCGCAGTTGTGCCATTGTTTTAATGCACAGCTATCGTTATCCTGATCATGAAAGACAAGTTGCTCAAATTGCTCAAGAAATTGGCTTTACTCAAATTTCTATTTCCCACCAAGTTAGCCCCTTAATGAAATTAATTTCACGGGGAGATACTACCGTTGTCGATGCTTATATTTCCCCCATTTTACGGCGGTATGTTGATCAAGTGACAAGACAATTAAATCAATCACCAACGCAAGCCATCCCCTTAATGTTTATGCAATCTAATGGGGGCTTAATTAATGCCGAAAACTTTCAAGGAAAAGATAGTTTATTATCAGGGCCTGCGGGGGGAATTGTCGGAGCCGTTCAGACTAGTTTACAAGCCGGTTTTAAGAAAATTATTACCTTTGATATGGGGGGAACCTCCACCGATGTCGCCCACTATCAAGGGGAGTACGAACGCCAATTTGAAACGGAAATTGCAGGCGTAAGAATGCGGGTTCCCATGATGGCCATTCATACCGTGGCAGCAGGGGGAAGTTCTATCTTGCATTTCAACAATAACCGTTATCAGGTCGGCCCAGATTCAGCAGGCGCAAACCCCGGCCCTGCATCCTATCGCCGAGGTGGCCCACTTTGTATTACCGATGCCAATCTTTTATTAGGAAAAATTCAACCAGCTTATTTTCCTAAAGTTTTTGGGCTTGCAGGAAATTTACCCTTAGATGGCGTAATTGTTCAAGAAAAATTTGCAGAATTAGCTAAACAAATTCAAACGTCAACAAGTATTTCTTGTACACCCGAAACCGTAGCCGCAGGTTTTATTGAAATTGCTGTTGAAAATATGGTCAATGCGATTAAGAAAATCTCGGTTCAACGGGGTTATGATGTGGCAGATTATACCTTGGTTTGTTTCGGTGGCGCAGGAGGACAACACGCTTGTTTAATTGCCGAAAAATTAGGGATTAACACCATTTTTATTCATCCCTATGCAGGCGTTTTATCGGCCTATGGAATTGGTTTAGCAGATTTACGAGCAGTCAAACAATGTAGCATTGAACAAATTTTAAATTTAGATATTATTTCCTATTTAAAAACTGTTATTGCAGAATTAGCAGAAAAAGCCAAACAAGACATTCAAATTCATTCCCAAACTGCTTTAGACGATGCTCAAAATTGTCAAATTATCATCAAACTTAGCCTCAAATATCAGGGAACTGATTCCACGTTAACGGTTAATTTTCAAGATGATCCTGCTTTAATGCGTTCAGCATTTGAACAGGAACACCAATTGCGTTACGGCTTTAAGCAATCTCAAAAAGCCTTAGTCATCGATTCTATAACCGCCGAAGTGATTCAACCTATGGATATTCCCGAAGAACCCATCATTCAGCGATCGCGTTCCACCCCTCCCCAACCCATTGACCAGACTCGCATATTTACCCAAAATCAATGGCAAACAGCCCCAATTTTTAAACGAGAAGAACTAGAGCCAGAAGATTCTATCATCGGGCCAGCGATGATTGTCGAAAAAATCGGTACAATTATCGTAGAATCAAACTGGAAAGCCAAATTAATCGCAAAAAATCACTTAATTTTGACTCGCAATTTTATTGATTAAACAGGCGATCGCGGTTTCAGCTATGTTTCAGAAGCATTCAAATCACCAAACTGATTGCGGTATTGATTTAATAATGTCTCCAGGCGATCGGCTCTCTCTTTTTCAGATTCGGCTCGTTGACGTTCTATTTCAGCCCGTTGACGTTCCAGTTCCGTCCGTTGTTGTTCTTCAATGAACAGAGTATTTACTTCGTTATAGGAATAAAACGGTTCACCATCAGGACGATAAAGCTTTAACTCATTACCTGATTGTTCAAAACGCATTCCTAAACGCGGACTAATCCAGTTAAAGATAGTGGAAATATTTTCTAAACTGTCATTTTCACTCCGTAACCAACCCTCTAATTGATAGTTATCGGGATCATAAATATAATATTCTTCTACGCCATAACGATCATAAAAAATTAGCTTTTTCTCCATTTCTGTTTTGCTATTTGACGGCGAGAGAATCTCAAAGACTACTTGAGGGGCGATATTATTTTCTTCCCACTGTTTATAGGAACCGCGATCGCCTTTTGGCCTACCAAATACAACTAAAACATCAGGAGTGGTAACAATATTAGGGCGGTCTTCGACGGGATACCAGAATAAATCACCTGCAACAAAAACTTGAGGATCTTGAGCAAACAGCCAATCTAAATTTTGTTTAATGACTGTAATCCAGTGAAATTGTTTGGTATTGTCGGCCATCGGCTTACCGTCACTTTCAGGGTAATGAAGAGTTGTTATTTGAGTGACCATTGGGTTTATCTCCCTGTTTAAAATTTAGGAGTTAATTGTGAATTTTAGAGCAGACAGGCGATCGCATCTTATTTAATCTACATTCAGCGATCACATACTTCCATTTGATAAGCAAAAAGCAGTTCATGAGCGACTTTGAGGCTAGATGGAATAATTAAGTTAGATTTCATCATGTACTTTTTTGGTGGTGTGTCTTGCAGAAATTTTGATATTCTTGTTGAAATTTAGAGATTTTAACAACGGTTAAATTATGATTTAAAAGCTTTGCTATTTCCTGCCCTAAATTTTCATTAATATTGTTACTAGGCTATAATCGCTGAATGATGTCTGAGCCTAAATTTTTCCACCAAGTTTGTTGTTGAGAAGATAAATTCAAGCCATACATAACATAATTAGCAAAATGCTCGCAATTATTCAGTGCAATATTATATTTGGTAGCTTCTGTAAATTGCTTGATTCGCTGATGTTGTTCCGTTGTAATTTGAACAATGCCTCGTAATTCAATTTCTTTTGGCCCCCAGCCAATCGAATTATGAATACCTTCTGTTTAGCTGAGATAATAGTGATCGGCTAAACCTGCTAATTCTTTAGTCTGCATTTTAAAGATTTTTAAACAGGTTTTTTCAACAATCGTAAAACTAGATAAATTATCACTATAAAGATCAATTTCACGTTTTAGCCATTCGACTGCTTTTTTTGTAGCTTTTCCTTGAGTATCAGCAATTCCTTTTCCTTCAAAATTTTCATAAACAGCTTTCGCTTCAAATAAATTATTAATAATCCGTTTGCAAGTAATTTGAATCATAGACGTTTTTTCGATAAGATTAAAAAATGCAATTATGGCTAAATACAGGAAGTTATGTTGATTATTTTAAAAAATTTAATCATTTAATCATCCAAAAATAAATCAGGTTTAACATTAAAAAAATCCGCTAAAATGTTAGCCTGTTGTCGTGTGATTTTTACATTACCTTCAAAAAAATCAATATTAATATCTTTAGAGGCTAAAAAATTTAATAAATCAATTTTTTCTAAATTTCTTGCTTCCATTAGATGTAAAAGTCGAGAGTGAGGAGTTGAGCTATTTAGAGAATAAAAGCTTTCTTCAAAATCTTCAATTAATTTAACTAATAAATCTAATATGGTCTCTTCCTCAGATGTTAAACTTGGACGAGACATTAATTCTTCAACAATTGCAAGAAATTTTTCGTTATCTTCTTCATTAGTAATGATGTGAGGCTGATATTGACAGAGCAAATGATTATAAGCTTCTGAATTAAAAGTAAGGGTCTTTTTTCCAATCGTTTTTGTCGTATTCAGCATGAGTTAAAACGTATTTGATATAAATAATTTGTTTCGCGTAATTAATACTAGTAATCAAACGATATTTGTTACCTTTAATATTAAAAACGGTAAAATTGCCAACGGCTTCAGCTTTGGGATAAATCGCCTGAACTTCTATCAGATTCATCCAATTAGCTTGTTGTGCTGTTTTATACCAGTCATCAAGGGGTTGACAAGAATCTGCATGAGCTTGGCAGTATTCCCGCAAGACTCTGCGACTAATAACATGCATTCTTTTGAGTTAATTCTCCTCCTAATTTAATCCAGAAGATTGAGCGTCAGGTAAAGCTCCTTTCATTTTACCTAACCACTCAATTAAATTTTCTAATTGTTGCTTGGGTTTAATTACGCCTAAGCCTCGAACCGTTACTTTTTTCGGGCTATAAACAAATCTTGATTGTAAATGTTGCGGTAAGTTTTCCTGTAATAATTTCCAGGCGGGTTCCTCCATTGGGGTTTCTAAAATAACGTGTTGTTTGCCGTCGGGCTTAATGCGAGAAAATCCTAAAGATTTGGCTAAGTGTTTTAACTCAATCACCTTAAATAGCTGCTCGACCGATGACGGTAATGCCCCATAGCGATCGCTCCATTCGGCCGCCACTTGTACCATTTCTTCAGGGGAATTAACGGCTGTAATCCGTTGGTAAGCTGCCATTTTTTGCTCTAGATCGGGAATATACTCCGAGGGAATAAAGGCCGTAATTTGCAGATCAATTTGCGTATCTTCGACCTTGGGAATTTCCTGTCCTTGAATTTCCTTAATCGCCTCCTGCAACATCTCCATATAGAGTTCAAAGCCAATCGCCTCCATTTGCCCCGACTGCTCTGCGCCGAGTAGTGACCCCACACCCCGAATTTCCATGTCACGGGTCGCTAGTTGATAGCCTGATCCTAATTGGGAAAACTCTTGTAAAGCCTTTAAGCGTTGCCGTGCCGTTTCTGTCAATTCTCGCTTTGTGGGATAGAGTAACCAGGCATGGGCCTGAACCCCCGAACGCCCCACCCGTCCCCGTAGTTGATAGAGTTGGGCTAAACCGAATTTTTGGGCATCTTCGACAATGATGGTGTTAACTCTAGGAATATCTAGTCCTGCCTCAATAATCGTTGTACAAACAAGGATCTCGGCTTCCCCATTATTAAACGCCAACATAGTGCTTTCTAATTCCGATTCATCCATCTGACCATGCGCGATCGCGATTCTGGCACTCGGCACCATTTCCCGCAACTGACCGCCCACTTCTTCAATGCCTTCAATGCGGGGGACAACATAGAAGACCTGACCCCCTCGGTCTAACTCATTACGAATGGCAGTACGGATCACTTCAGGATTATAGGAAGATAAATGGGTTTTGATAGAACGACGGGACGGGGGCGGCGTGGTGATTAAACTCATTTCCCGAATACCCGATAGGGACATATAGAGGGTGCGGGGAATTGGGGTTGCCGTTAGGGTTAAGACATCCACTTCGGTCTTTAGGCTTTTAACTTTTTCCTTTTGATTAACCCCAAACCGTTGTTCTTCATCGATTACTAATAGACCCAAATCTTTAAACTTTACGCCTTTTCCTAATAGTTGTTGAGTCCCAACCACGACATCTAATTCACCCGATTCTAAGCGTTGTAAAATCTCTTTTCTTTCTGAGGCAGTACGGAAGCGATTTAATAAACCAATGTTGATGGGATAGGGGGCAAATCGTTCTTTGAGGATGTGATAATGTTGCTGGGTTAAAATCGTTGTCGGAGCTAGTAATGCCACCTGTTTATTGCCACTGGTAACAGCTTTAAAAATAGCGCGAACTGCCACTTCCGTTTTACCGAAACCCACATCGCCACAAACTAACCGATCCATTGGGCGATCGCTTTCTAAATCCCGTTTAACATCTTGTACCGCTTTGAGTTGATCGGGAGTGGCTTGATAGGGAAAAGAGTCCTCTAATTCCTCTTGCCAAACAGTGTCAGGCGGATAGGAAAAACCAACCTGTTTTGCGCGTTTTGCGTAGAGATTGAGTAAATCAACGGCCAGTTTTTTAATCGTTTTGCGGACTTTATTTTTCGTTGCTTCCCAAGCTTTGCCGCCCATTTTATGAAGTTGGGGTGGCTCGGATTCACTAAAGCGATAACGAGATAAACTATCAAAACTATCGGCAGGAATTCGTAAAATACCGTCGGCATATTGAATGACTAAATATTCACGGCTTTCTAATTTTTCTAGTTTTAAAAATTTACCAATACCATGACTTTTATGAACAATATAATCCCCTGGCGATAGTTTATTAATATCAACCTGTTTAGAGGCTGCGCGACGACGTTTTCGGATATATTCAGGCGTGGCTAAAGCGTGTTGTCCAAATAACTCTCGGTCAGTAACAATGGCGATTCTAAACGTCGGCAAAATAAAGCCTTCTAATTCCGCAACTCCTGAATATTTGAGCGCGATCGCGTTTTTTTGGATCTGGAATTTTTCGATAGCAGGATAATCTTTGGGGTTGGGGACAAACTGCACTGCACAGTCATGTTCTTGCAACAGGGAAACAGTACGGGAAGGCTGAGCCGAGATTAACCAAGTCGCGTAATTATTGAGGGTAAAATTCGTATAAATTTCCCGTTTTCCCCGCAAGATTTCGCTGAGTTTAGCGAACTGGTGAGGCATGGTGGGAATAGGGCGACTCGATAAATTGAGGGCATTTTTATCACTACTATCGGCTAATTCTGAAACGTAAAGAATTTGAAAATCTGCCTGAACTCCTGCCAAAGCTTCTGTGAAACTGCGATGAATCTTCGGAAGCTCCGTTTCATATTTTGATTGGAAAAATTGCCATTCTCGATCAACGGTTTCTAGCCAGCGATCGCTGTGGGCATGACACTGTTCCACTTCATCAAAAACACAGAGAGTTTGAGGCGGTAAATAATCCAATAACGAAGCAGGTTGATTAAAAGCAATCCCTAAAAACCGTTGCATTCCATCGGGTAAATTTCCCCGTTCAAAACTTTCTAATTCTTCAGGGGATAAATAGTCTGAAATATCCTCGTCATTAGCCTGAATTTGTTGGGCAATGATGGCTTCAAAACTCGTTGGCGTTAACACTAATTTCTCAATCTTATCCAGCGATCGCTGCGTGGCAGGGTCAAACTCCCGCAGTTTTTCCAATTCCTCATCAAACCATTCCAAGCGCACGGGTAATTCCGCAGAAACAGGAAAAATATCGACAATATCCCCCCGACGGCTCCACTGCCCTTCCGTTTCTACGGCTCCCACCCGTTGATAACCCAATCTCGCCAAGGCATTGTCTAAATTCTTACTCTTTTGGGTCATGCCCTCTTGAAACGTTAAACAGTAGGATTGAAAGACATCGGCAGGCGGTAAATGGGGCTGTAATGCTTTTTCGGTGGTAATAATCGCCGTCAAACCCGATAGGCTAATTAAATTTGATAAAACCTGCATCTGTCCCCACACCATTTCCGATTCCGTACTAAAGGCTTCGTAGGGAGAGGCTTCGGAGGTGGGATAAAAATTAACCGTTTTCCAGCCCATCAGTTCTAATTGGGCGGCCCAGCGTCCTGCTTCTTCTAAGGTTGCGGTAACAATTAATAGATTCTGAGATAACGCCTGAGCTAAGGTAGAACTAATTAACCCTTTCGGTAACCGCGAAATTCCCGTTAACGACAGCGATCGCTGTTGATTCAGTTTTTGTAATAACTCAGCAGTTAAGGGTAATTTTTCAAGATGACGAATTAGAGAAGAGAGGGTCATGGTCAACGCTTAAAGGGTTCGTTAACCGATCTTAACGCTTTGAGAGAACCTGATGATTGGGATGCTGAATACTTGATATTGATGATTACTTCAAATATCACCTCTGATTGTTAGACACTCTGCCAACTCGTCTAGGATTTCTGTCTGTGTCTAGGCAACTTTACAGAAACTTGAAATTGGCTTGCTGATTATTGATACGCTTCAGGATTGTAGGTTAATTGAATGACATCTTTTTTAATGGTGATATCGTAATCCCCAAAGAAGCTTTGGCCTAAAATACCAGGAATCGAAAGATTAGGCGTAATTAAAACTTTAACGTTGCGATAGGCTAAATCACCTGCTTGCATGGTCGGAACATAACCTGTATTACTTTCAATTGCACCATTGGCAGCGTAGGTTTTTTTGGTTTCTTTAGTAGCAGCAATATTAACATTTTGGGCAACATTGGGGCTAAGGGAAATGAGGCTAGCCCCCGTATCAAAAAGCATTTCAACTTTATGATCCCCGTCTAATACCACTTCAATTACAGGAACGCCACTAATTCTACGTTTGATGGGAATGGTATAAGAACTTTTTTTAACAACTCTTTCGGGCGAACGTTGGTAAGTATTTCCACAGAATTGAATGAAATGATCATTCGGGTTATTAGAAGCACAGTTCGTTTCAGCCAATACGGGAGCGGGAAATAGACCGACAGCTAGACTGGTTAAGCCGATTAAACCAACAACTAGATTTTTCATGATCTTTCCTCCTCTCTTGCTGAACGACCGCTCAAGTCGCCTTTAAATTTCCTTTAAAATCTCTTTAAAATTATCTTAGGAATTTGAGAAAGAGAATACATCAGTGAAAATACGTGCTTTGTAAAATCGATAAAATTGATGAATCCGTACGCTTACCTGAGAGCGGGTGAATAATCTGAAGAGACCTTGCACCCCATAAGGAAGATAGGCAATCCTAGCAACGGACTTAAGCGATCGCGGCTTTACGAATGCTAAAAATTGATTGAGTAACAGCAAGTATTCGGAAAGTCAATGATAAGATAACTGGTATTTAATTCAGCAAGGTGTGATAACAGCAGGGGTAGAACATGATTAAATTTCCTCGTTTATCTCGTAAATCAGGAAAAATAACGGCTTTCATATTTGGGCTATATACCGCTTGTTTAACGAGTCTGCCGGCCCAATCATCTGAGAAAATTTTCTTTACCTACGATCCCATTCACCTTTCGATTCGTGTGGATTCACTGGAACTATACGCCCAAAAAGGAAAAATTAACAGTGATTTAGGGTTCTATTTTCAATTTACGACCCCAGAACAGCAAGCCGCCTTTCGAGAAGTTCTTACTAAACCCCTTAACCTAGACCCTGTTGTTGTTTCCCGTTTTTTCAATACCAATATCGGTGAAGATATCCTGACTCGTATTGGTAAAGGCATTACTATTCACGGTGGGCGCAATGGGAAATATGCAATTCGAGCAGCATTTGTTCAAGCGGCAATGGCTCCCGATGGTTTTACCTTGCTGAATGTCCTCAAAAATCTCCCGACTGATATGCAAATCCAAGGGGAACACGTACTAGGTTTTGCTCAGGAAGCCCAAAAAATTGTTTTAGCCACCGAAACCTTAATTACAGAATTTAGTAGATTAACCGCAGCAGAAGCCGCAACCGATCCCCGTGTGGATTATGCCAAGTTACCTGATCTCCGCAAAATCGGGCCTTATCAAGTCACGAAGCAGGTTTGGAATTTAACCGATCCGAGCCGTAATCGTTCCCTATACGTGGATGTTTACGTTCCCCAAGCTATTCCTGCTGGTAGAATTCCAGTTATTGTCTTCTCTCATGGGTTAGCCTCCCGTCCTGAAGATTATCGAACGGGTTTAGAACGCTTGGCTTCCTATGGTTTTTTAATAGCGGCTCCTCAGCACCCTGGTAGTGACAGCATTTGGGCAAAAGAGACTTTAGCGGGTTATCACAAGGATGCCTTTGATCTCAATGAATTTATTAATCGCCCCAAAGATATTAGTTTTGTCATTGATGAGTTAGAACGGCGGAATGCTTCTGAATTTCAAAATCGCCTTGATTTACAAAATGTCGGCATTGGTGGCCACTCCTTTGGGGGTTATACGGCGTTGGCGATCGCGGGAGCAGAAATTGACTTGGATAATCTCCAGAAAGACTGCGATCGGTTGTATAGCGGCTTAAATATTGCCCTGTTATTGGAATGTCAAGCCCTAAAACTTCCTCGAAAAGATTATAATTTCCGAGATAATCGGGTGAAAGCCGTCTTTGCTGCCAATCCCGTGAATCGAAGCATTTTTGGGCCAAAAGGACTAGCGAAAATTGCCATTCCTACACTTTTGGGTTCAGGAAGTTATGATCCCGCCACCCCTCCTGCTCTCGAACAAGCCTCTTCTTTTACCTGGTTAACCACCCCGAATAAATACTGGGCAATGGTAGAAGGGCAAGCCCACGTCAATTTCTCAGAATTAGATGCAGGACTCACCAAAAGTCTTGAAGCCGTTGAACATCTCACGTTACCCAGTCAAAACCTGATCACCAGTTACGCCACCGCCATCGAAATTCCTTTTTTTGAACTCTATGTCAATAAAAATGAACAATTCCGCCCTTATTTACAATCCTCTTACGCAGAATATTTAAGCCAAGGAGAAGAATTTAAATTAGATTTTATTAGTCAAGCTTCCTCTGACAAATTAGCGGAAATTATTGCAGAGTTTAGACGTAAATATCTTTAAGCTTATCTTCGCTAAAAACGCGATCGCGGCTATTGGTTCATAACAGGGGTAATTTCTCAAGACTACTGCTTGTGATGTAAACGTTGGGCAGTGCGTAAAATTTGTCCTGCTAACATAGCCGCCCCAAAGCCATTATCAATATTGACGACTCCCACACCCGCCGCACAGGAATTTAACATCGTTAACAAAGGAGCAACCCCACCGAAACTAGCTCCATAGCCCACGCTCGTTGGTACACCGATAACAGGACAATCAGCTAACCCTGCCACCACACTGGGTAAAGCCCCCTCCATTCCTGCCACCACAATTAAAACATCGGCTTCGGTAATGACCTGTCGGTTATTTAATAATCGATGAATCCCTGCAACTCCCACATCCCATAATCGTTTGACAGAAAATCCACAGAGTGTTGCGGTAATGGCGGCTTCTTCAGCAACGGGTAAATCGGCTGTACCTGCGGTGAGAATACTAATGGTTCCTGGGAATTTAACGGTTAATTCTTCTTGAATGAGGGCACAAATACGGGCAACAGGATAATAGGCGAGATGGGACACTTGTTCAGTGAGTTGTTCTGCCACATTCGGTTCAATACGGGTTGCCATGACAATGGGATTGGTTTGAGCCATTGCCAGAATAATTTGAGCAATTTGTTCAGTTGTTTTACCTGGCCCCCAAATTACCTCTGGAAAACCCGTTCTGAGGTGTCGATGGTGATCAATTTTGGCAAAATCATCAAGCGGTTGAAAACTGAAATGTTTCAGTTGATCGAGGGCAGAATGGGGGCTGAGATTGCCTTGGGCAACGGAGTCTAATAATTGTTTAAGGGCTTCTGGGGTCATCGATTAAGGATCAGAAATCAAGAGGGAACGGACTCGGTGGAGCGGCCAATAAATTTTGTAAGCTTTTCCAAAGATATAGTCTTTCGGTAAAAAGCCCCAAACGTGGGAGTCAAAACTATCATTGCGGTTATCTCCCAAGACAAAATATTGATTGGGCGGCACTGTCAAGGAATCTAGCTCATAGTTGGCATTTGCGGCCAAATAATCTTCGACGAGGGGTTGATTGTTGATGTAAACAATGCCGTCTTGGATACGAACGGTTTCGCCAGGCATCCCAATAATGCGTTTGGTGTAGTATTCCGCTGATTTGGGATCGAGTTGCTTGAGTTTTTCGGTCGGTCGGAAAACAATGATGTCTTGGCGTTGGGGTTGATATTGGGGATTGTCGGTCACAACTAGGCGATCGCCGATTTCAAGGGTCGGAACCATTGAGGGAGTCGGGATAACAAAGAGAGTGAGTTGGCGATCAATCCAAGTCGGGATGGAATTAGAAATCAGACCAATTAAAAAAATCAACCCCGCCATAATACTAATCAGGCTACGCTTTGCCGTTCGAGAAAAACTGATATAGGCATGGTAAGCCGCGATCGCAGTAATTAAGGGGGTAAGAATTAACAAGGGCCAATAAAAGACCTGTAATCGCCAAGAAACAATCGCGGCGGTAAATAACAGTAATCCTAAAACCGATTGATTTAAGTAAAAATGCCCTAATCCAGGTAGCACTCTGGAAACAGCAACAGCAAACCAAGGATTTTTCCTAGAACGAGGAATTTTTTCTTGATAAATCTCTGGGGCTTGATGGTAAACCAGTAGCAGCGCATCCATAACGGTAAAAATATAAACCCCAATCGCGATCGCCAGAAAAATTAAACCTGTTGCAATATCCCCTGTAGAACTAAAAATCGACCAAACACCAGTACCAATTAATAGCACTTGCACCAGAATCAAAATCAAGCCGCGATAAAGTTTCCCCCCGTAAATTTGCCCTATTCCAGGAAAAAACATGGATAGATTAACCGCTAACCAAGGATCTTTAAGGGATTGACTGATATTAATTCGCGTCATTAGATTGAAGCCAACTTTGCAAAATATTAATTACGACTGGAGTAAAAGGTTCCATCTTCTCCTGTTGGGGTTTTGATAAGTCACTGATTAGTATTTTTAACAGTTCATCATCCTCTAAACCCTCATCAGGATTTATGTCGTTTGTCCATAACAAAACATTAGACAATTGCTTTCGTTTTTCAATGAGGGCACGGTTATTTTTTTCATGATCGCCCAGGTTTAAAACTTGAATTGTGCTCCTGGCTCGCTCGGTTAATCCTTCTACCCGACCACTTATTCTGAATCGAAGTTCTGTCTCACATTCTTCCATTAGAGGGGTTAAAGATAATTCTTGGGACTGGTGAGCGTTACCACACTGATTCGGAGTATTACAACTGGCAACAATATTTGTAAAATCAAGCGTACGTTTAGGATTTAGACTTTGAGCTTCTAAATGCTCATTATGGCAAGCATCAATGTCTTGAATCTGCTGACAGCAATAAGCACAAAGATAAAATTGCTCTTTCAAAGCTTGTTGTCGAATAATGCGCCGAATATTTTCAGTTAGCTGATTGTAGCGTCCATGAGGGTTTGTTCGTCTCCAATCTTTTAAAATAGGCGGCTCAGTGCCTTTATCAATTTTTCGCATGGCGCAATTCTTGTTTACGGAGTAATAGTCTGGCTTTAACCAGTTCGAGATTATTCGGGTTATTTGTTTCAGTCGTTAACTCAGTCAATAATTGTTGAGCCTGGAGAAAGTTTGCATCTTGGATTGCATCTAGCAAATCGTTAAGCTTGCTATCAAATTTTAGGTTGCGAATGCTGGTATCCATAACATCTAAGAGGACAGTATTAGCATCTTGCCCATACTGAGACGGTAATTGACGTAATTCACCATTAGTTAAGCTATAAACCAAAACATTTTTACAATCACTAATTACTAAAGGAGAATGGGTCGTCAGCACAAACTGACAATTTGGGAAAGTTTTAATTAGGCGATCGCACAAACTACGTTGCCAAGAAGGATGTAAATGCAAATCAACCTCATCAATTAAGACAATCCCCTTACCTGTCAAAGGATTTTCTATGGCAGGGTTCAACATCGCCAGACGGCGAGCAATATCACCAACCAGAGCCATAAGAGATTTTTCGCCTTGTGAAAGCTGGGCTACGTTTAGAGTCTCACCATTTTTATCAATCGCCATGTAGAGACGAGGTTTACGATGAACTCTCAGGTTATCCATATGGGGCATGAATTGGCGGATAGCGGTACGAACTGCGGTTAATTGCCGATCTTTGGCAGATGCATTGAGTTCGTTTAACCGTTGCCATGCGTCTTGATTAGCTTCAAAGAGTGGTCTTAGTTGGTTCAACAAATCTTCAGAAATTCCTGATTCATTTTCAGTATCTTCCCGTTCCCGAAACCATTCAAAAAAGCGGCGAAAATCAACACCTTGACTCAAGGAGTTATCGTAACCATCTAATTGCAAAAAAGTGTGCTTAGTTCTAATTTTTAGTGGAATATCAAGTACGACGCGCTCAACAGGATAAAAGGCAATTAAGGGAAGACTCGTTTTGTCATCATGGGTAAGGGCATCACGATAACGATTGGCTAAGCGAGTACAGTCGTTGAGATTACTGGTAAATTGAGCTTTGCGCCCCCTTCGGCTTTTTGCTACATTCCACTGAAAATAATGCTTGATTTTGCTTTGTGTAGAATTACTAAGTGATCCGAAAGAATCGCAGATTTCTATCCCAATACTGGCAGCATTAGCAGTGTTGAGTATGGCATCTTCAGGAATAGGATTACCACTACCTTTTTCTGTTCGTAAACGAGCGGTAAACCAGCTAAGGGAAGTCGCTAAGGCTTTTAATACAGAGGTTTTACCAGCCCCGTTATTACCAACAAAAACAGTAATATTGCTGGGGTTATGTTCAGTAGGTGCTAAAGGAATTTCTAGGTCTTCAAATAGCCCAAGTTTATTTAGAGTAACCTGTCGAATTTCCATAGCGGTAAAATATAAGTCAACTCTCTAAGGTCTTGATATTAACAACGGCACCTTAAACAGTATTGAAGGAACTTATCCCTATTATGTGTCAAAACGCTTGTACGAAAACTCTTTTTACAAAGCGGAGTTCATAGTTCAATTGTAATTTAATAACTTGTGCTATTGTGCTATTTCCTCAATCTTTTATCATTCAATCCTCACGTCCTTCTATTTTGTTTCTTGATTCAATTAAGAAAAGTTCAAGGATTTTAAGGCATGTTCAGGTTTAGCTTGTTCTTCAAAGACTGCTTGTGCAGAAGCCCAAGCCAAATCAAGCGTATCTGTCACATAAACAGCTGCATTGAGCATAGAGTCTGGAATGCGATTTTCCCAGATCTCTATTTTTTTATCAAATGGATTATCAGTTTTCATAGGTTTACCTAATAATTTTTAAGACTACAGCACATTATCAGCGAATCTAGCACAATTAATATAACTTTTTAAAACTTTGTAAAAATAGTATTGCATCTTGGCGTGCATTTTGTTTACCATCGGCAGTGCTGATTTTTCCGTCTAGGGTTGCTAACAGTAAATTATCTAAAATTTGTTTAAATTGGGGGCCGGGTTTATAGCCCATTGCTTTTAAATCTTCTCCATTTAATGGTGCTTGAATTTTAGACAATCGAGTTAAATAATTCCAAATTAAATGACGAATGATTTTTGAACTTTTAACCGCTACTAAGATTAAATGAACGGTTTTGTAGGTTCTTAAAGTCTGGACAATGGTACTATTCGCAGGACTCCCGCTTAAAGCTCGATGAATATCTTCAAGGCTTTGATCTAATCGCTGTAAACCTTCAATCATTAATTTCGATAATTGTAAATTCTCAGCAATGCGATCGCGCTCTTGGGGTTGTAATGAGGCAATTAAAACGGCTAAACGAATTAACCAATGTTCCCACTGATTCTCAGGATCAAGATGACATAGCCAACGGGAAACGTAACGCAACTGCCACCAAAGCTCAGGCGTTAACACCAGACGAGAATGCAAACACTTTAACGCCCCTAAATTATCCAACAGTTGCAGAGCAGGCTTCCAATAGTGAGCTTCTAAAATAATTTTTAACTCTGCTTTTAAACGGGTTGTCAGGGCAGGCGCAGGGTGATTTTCCAACAATAAACGTTCATAAACGCCGCTTTCAATGGCATAGCGGATATAAACTTCTGTTTGCGGCTCAATTTCAAAACCTAAGCGCACCGCAAAACGTACCGCTCGATAAATACGGGTTGGATCTTCGATAAAACTGTTGGCATGGAGTACCCGAATTTGACGCGATCGCAAGTCTAAAACGCCACCGAAAAAATCTAATAATTCTCCTGCTCTCGGTGGGGTCAAACGGACTGCCAGAGCATTAATCGTAAAATCTCGACGGTAAAGATCCTGGCGAATCGAACTCGCTTCTACTTGGGGATTCGCCGCAGGATAGGGGTAAAATTCCGTTCTCGCTGTTGCAATATCTACCCACAAAGAACCTAATTCAGGGTCTTTATGCCAAAGTAAAGCTGCCGTTTGGAATTCCCCATGAACAGAAAGTCGAGTTTGCGGATAATTTTCCTGTAACTGTTTAGCCAGCGTAACCCCTGCACCCACATCAGCCGAACGGTGAAAACCATCCACCACTAAATCGATATCCTGTAATAACAGGCTTTTTTCGTTTGGGGAATCAATCAATAAATCCCGAACGGCTCCGCCCACTACATACAAATTCCAGCCTTGTTTTTCGGCTTTGATTGCCGCTTTTTGCAGAAAATTCCATAAAGCAGGATGCAAGCGATCGCGGATAGAAGGCAATAGACAGGAGGTTAACGGGGCTTTACGTTCAGGTCGATGATTATGCTCTCGGTCTTGATGCAATTGGCGTAAAACATCAGTACGGGTCACTAAACCGATTAATTTGCCATTTTCGACCACAGGCAAGCGACCTACATCATAAGTGACCATCATCGCCTCAATTTCTTTCAAGAGCGTATCAGGGCCAATGGTCTTTAAATAACGGGTCATGTAGCCTTTCACAGGCGCGTGACTAAAGCCATGATGCAAGGCTAGATCAATATCCCGACGGGAAATAATCCCTACTAACTCATCCTGTTCATCCACTACCGACAACCCCGAATGGCCATAACGAAATAACACCCGTTGCGCCTGTTCAATCGTCGTTTGGGGGCGAATGGTTCGTACAGGGGAGGACATAATATCTCTCGCGGTTAAGGGATGAGGCACTTGGGCAATCAAGTCTTTGACTAATTCCTGCAAAGTAGCTTCGGGTTCAACGCCCCGTAAACTCAAAGATGCCGCTTGGCTATGGCCACCCCCACCTAAAGGCGCGAACAATTCATTTAAATCTGTCCCTTCAATGCGAGTCCGACCAATAATCGTTAACCGTCCTTCGGGATAAGCGACCTGTTCTCGGCGTTGGGTATATTGATGAGCAAAGAGCAAGGCATCACTTTCGGTTAATTCAATTAATCGTTCGGCTAAATTCGAGAGGCCCGAAATAAAAGATTCCGTTTTTAAAAGCACAGAGGCAACGCGATAACCATGAATTACTTGGGTTTGCAATTGCTCCATTGCTTCGGCAAATAGGGCCTGTAACGGAGGCGGAAATCCTGGATCGACATATTCTGCAATGGTACGAACATTGGCTCCTTGCTCCATCAGCCAGGCTAAGGCTCTAGCATCCCTCGCCGTACTTTGGGCAAAGGTCAAAGACCCCGTATCCACATGAATTCCCAAGGCCATGACTGAAGCTTCTACGGAATTTAAGCTTAAATCCGTTTCTTGTAGTTTTTCCACCATTAAGGTCGTTGTCGCGCCCACAGCTTCCACTTGCCGCAAGGTGGCCGGAATATCCGATTCAATATTGAGATGGTGATCGTACAGTTCAATACTTTTAACCTGCTCTAGGTCTAACCATTTAGCGGCTTTTCCCAAGCGATCGCGCTGTTGATTATCGACAACGGCCACTGAGCGCAAGACTTTTTCATTCACACTCCGCATTTCAATCAGGGCTAACTCATCCCGATGCAGAGCCAAAAAATCCCGCACCGCAGGATGGGCTCCGCCTGTTAAAACGATACGGCTACCTGCTTTGAGACGCGACAAACCCACAGCCGCCCCTAATGCGTCAAAATCTGCGGTTTGATGACAAAGAATTACATCCATGTTTTCATTTTAGGGCGTGTCATCAATGACGCTAAAGGATAAAAGTAGCCCAATAGATAGCCTCTAAAAAATTCCTAGCGGTTTTATCATAACGAGTTGCGATCGCGCTCTCTTGTTTTAGTTTGGCACAAAATTCTGCAATTAAATGACAAGCTTTTGATCATATTTGGTCATAAATTCAAGAAACCTTACGATTATTTTCAGGAAAGACAGAAAGACGTTCAAGTTAATTTTTCAAGATAGAGCTAAACACTAAGAAAAAATTTAGATTCTTATTCAATGGCTTCGATAACAAATCGCGTACTATTTTAGGATGAGCAATACTTGAACTGTTGTTATCCTAAATTATCGATCTATGCAATTAACTCCCCAAGAAAAAGATAAACTATTGATTTTTACAGCAGCACTCCTTGCAGAACGTCGCAAAGAACGAGGGTTAAAGCTGAACTATCCCGAAGCCGTTGCCTATATTTCGGCTGCCATTTTAGAAGGTGCGCGAGAAGGACGCACGGTGGCAGATTTGATGAATTATGGAGCAACCTTGTTAACCCGCAATGATGTGATGGATGGGATTGCGGAAATGATTCATGATGTTCAGGTAGAGGCAACTTTTCCCGACGGCACTAAACTCGTAACTGTCCATGATCCCATTCGTTAAGTTTCGATTGTTCGCAATTTTTTATCAATTATCAATTGTCAATTCTTAATTATCAATTATTAACTATGATTCCTGGTGAAATTATTCCCCAATCGGGTGACATTGAGCTCAATGCTGGTCGAGAAACCCAACGTATCACCGTAGCCAATAGCGGCGATCGCCCCATTCAAGTCGGCTCCCATTTTCACTTTTATGAAGTTAACCCTGCGCTGCAATTTGACCGAGAGCTTGCAAAGGGGATGCGCTTAAATATTCCCGCAGGAACAGCAGTCCGCTTTGAACCTGGGGATGAAAAAACGGTTGAATTAGTCAATTTTGCCGGTAGCCGCGAAATCTATGGATTTAATAACTTAGTAGATGGCAAGCTGGATAACAAGAAAAAGGATAAAAAACAAAAAGGTTAATTAATTAACCATTACTCAAAAACTTGCCCTAATTGCAATTTAGGGATTTTTAAGATGCCAAATATTAAAAAAATAAAAGCGATCGGAGCCAATATTCTTTTAAGTTTAGGAAGTATAACTTTTGCCTTAGTTATTGCCGAGATCGGTTTACGAATTTCGGGAATTTCCTATCCCAGTTTTTATCAAGTTGATCCTCACCGTGGTCATGCGTTAATTCCCAATTATTCTGCTTGGTGGATTAATGAAGGAAAAGGTTATGTCGCTATTAATAGCGATGGTTTAAGAGATGGCGAACATTCCTTTGCTAAACCTGAAAATACCTATCGAATCGCGGTTTTAGGGGATTCTTTTTCTGAAGCCATTCAAGTTAATGCAGAAGATACCTTTTGGTCAGCTATTGAAAAAAAATTGCCCGCTTGTGCTGCTTTAAAGGGTAAAAACGTAGAAGTGATTAATTTTGGGGTGGGGGATTACGGAACAGCTCAAGAGTTTATGACGCTGAAACATCATGTTGGGAAATATCAGCCTGATTTAGTATTATTAGAAATTTTCACAGGCAATGATATTGTTAATAATTCTCAAGCCTTAAGCCCCAGCAATCGCTTCAGTCCCTTTTTAAAAAAGCAAGGGGATAAATTTGTGATGGATTTATCGTTTAAAGATACAGAAACCTATCGCCGTCGAGATAGTTTTGCTCGTAAATTTGTTTTTAATCTAATTAATCATTCCCGTGTATTACAAGTTATTAATGAAGCGAAAAGAGTTATTAGCAATCGTCAAGCAACGGGACAAACTCAAACGAGTCAATCTAAGCCTGATGATATTATCCCTGCCTTGGATTTTGACGTAAATTTATATCAAGAACCAAAGAATAAAGATTGGCAAGAGGCTTGGGAAGTAACCGAAGAATTAATTAAAGAAATTAATAATGAAGTAAAAGCAAAAGGTTCTGATTTTGTTGCCGTTACCATTAGTAACCCGCCTCAAGTTTATCCTGATCTCAAAGTCCGTGAACGGTTAAAAGAGTTAGGGGCAAAAAATTTATTTTATCCTGATCAACGGATTCAAAAATTAGGACAAACCAACGGATTTACGGTTTTTAATTTAGCCCCATCCATGCAGACCTATGCCGACAGAAATCAAGTTTATCTACACGGCTTTAATAATACCCGCTTAGGGGTTGGCCACTGGAATCAAACAGGCCACGAAGTTGCAGGAAAATTAATTACAGACGAATTATGTAAAAAATTAGGCCAATAATGAACCCTTCGCCTAGAGGAAACACAAAGCATCATCATTATTGGGGCAAAATTGTTGAGCCACAGGATTACCCCGTAGATAAACCTTACTCAGTTTAGGCATTTCATACAGCGGCGCAACATTTCTAATGTTATTATTTGTTAATGTTAAAGTGGTGACGTTTTTTAAAGAACTTAAAGCGGTTAAATTGCTAATTTGATTGCGCTCTAGGTTTAATTGGACAAGATTAGTTAATGAGCCTAAGGGCGTTAAATCAGAAATTTGATTACTAGCAAGATTGAGATCAGTTAAATTCGTTAAACTGCTAATTGGACGAAGATCAGAAATTTGATTGCGACCAAGATAAAGCAGGGTTAAATTATTAAGAGAACTGACGGGCGTTAAATCTTTAATTTGGTTATTAAAAGCAAAGATTCGAGTTAATTGGGTTAAATTACTTAAAGGTTTTAAATCAGCAATTTGATTATTTCCTAAAATAAGTTGATCAAGATTTTTAAGAGAACTTAAAGGCGTTAAATCTTTAATTTGATTGTTATAAAGATTGAGTTGTCTGAGATTGGTTAAAGAGGCTAAAGGGCTTAAATCGCTAATATTTTGATTGCTGAGATTGAGAGCAAAGGTTCGGGCAAGTTGGGAATTGGCTTGTTGACAATCTTGAGTCTCTAAATCGCTTAGGATTTGGTCAACAGTATTCCGAGCCGCAGGGGATAGGGTATTTTTTGTAGAACACCAATCTAAAAAGGTTTTGTTGGTCGGAGCCGCTTGGGAAGGGGAAAGGACAGTCAATCCCAACATTGCACTTAAAACAAGACTAGAAGCTAGTTTGGAGTGATTCAGTAGCATTCGTTTAATAAGTTAAAGTTAGCGATTGGTATCGAAGGGCATTATATCAGCCTCTCGAATTTTACGATAATATCTTGGAAAAGAGAGCAGGGCAAAGGCATACTCGAAATAAAAAGATCTGTTGGGACAAAATCAAAAAAAAGAATGTCTGAAAAGCCAAAGTCATCATTTCAATGACTAGACGATTCCCAAAATCTAGGGCATATCATCAATTAAATTACGAAAAATTAGGAGCCTTGAAAAACAGTGTTTGTAGAAACGGGTAGAAATCAGCTAATTTTTTAAAAAACTGTCGATGCTGAAGTGATAGAAAGATCTTCAAGTACATGATGACACTTCTTAGCCTTCCTTACTAACGGAGAGACTGAAGATGGACGAATTACGGACTAAACTTATAAATTTAGATGGCTGATTGTTCCGATTGGGCTAAAGGTAAAGTAAACCAAACTTGCGTTCCTTGGTGGGGCGTACTGGAAACGCCAATATTGCCCCCATGTGCCTCAATAATTTGCCGACATTGATAACAACCTAAACCAATTCCTGTTAACCGTTGATTATAGGTATTGCGCAGATAAAGATGAAAAAGTTTTTCACATTGTTGCTGTTCCATGCCGACTCCGTTATCTTTTAACCCTAAGCGCATCATCTTACCTTCTAGGCTGGCTTCAATGGTTAGCTGAATGCCAGGCGGATTGTGTTTTAAAGCATTGGTCAATAAATTATCAAACACTTGTTTTAATAACTGTGGATCAGCCCAGATTAGCGGAAAATGGTCGGAAATTTGATGAATAATCCCTGCTTGATTTTGGGTAAATAGCGATCGCCGTTCTGCCAACAGTTGATCTAAAAATAGCTTTAAGGCAATGGGTTGACAGTTAAGGGTAATAGGACGAGTTTCATCAAAATGATTTTCGGAAAGGGCATTGAGTAAGGTTAATTGACGATCTCCGCTTTGGATCATGCGCTCAAGAATGGAACGGGAAAGGGTAATGTTATCACAGGGACGATTTTGCAGATTTTTTAATAACATTAATAACCCCATCATGGAAGTGCGGAGATCGTGGGAAACAGCTTGTAAAAATACGGCTTTCATTTCCTGAAGGTCTTCCAGTTCCAACATGCGGTCTTCCAGTTCTAGGGTTCGGGCCTTGACCTGTTTTTCCAAATTACAGTTGAGTGTTTGCACCTGTTGATAAAGTTGGGCCTGTTGCACCGCGATCGCCACTTGGGTTCCCAATTGTTCCAATAAACGGACTTCTCCTTTTTGCCAATGCCGTAAACGAGAACATTGATGAGCAACCAATAACCCCAAGGTTTGATCGTGCGCGACGAGGGGAACGGCTAAAACCGATTGAATTTGATAATGGTGGTAATAGGCTTTTAAAGGTTCAAGAAATTCTAATTTTTGAATATCATCAGCAATTAACACACTTTTAGGGAAAAAATGGCTAATATCTTCGTATTTAGGCGCGTGAGCCTGACCGTGTAATAAAGACGGATAATCGGCGGTCACGGATTCGGCCACGACTTCAAAGTGATCGGTTTCTTTGACCACAAAACCAATATAAACCCGATCCACTTGCAAAAGCTTGCGAACCTCGGTGACTGTGGTTTGTAAGATTTCTCCTAACTCTAAAGATTGACGGATTTTCAGAGCAATTTCAGCAATGAGCCGATCCCGCTCTAAGGTCGTTCGTAACTGTTGTTCAATGCGTTGCCGTTCTGCGATCGCGGCTGATAATAACAGAGTTGTAGTCGCTGTGATGATGATAAAAGTTTGGAGGACGAGAAAGGCTTGCGGTAAATTTTGACTTTGTAAAATGAATGAGCCTTCCCCTTGCAATGTTCCTGCGATCGCGAACAGAGAAACGACGAAGGTAGATAAAACAGCCCCCCAGGTAGGAAAACGGATAGCAGCCCAAACAACGAGAGGAAAGGGTAAAAATTCTAAATATTGGGCATGATGCATTCCATTATCAAAAGGATTGGGAGCAAGATGTTTACTGGCAAAGATGATCCAGCCCAAGGTAATCAGCAACCCGAAACAAATAGACGCTTCTAAAAAGCGCGATCGCTCTTGAGGTTTAGCCCACAATCCCCGCCGAATAAGCTGCAACCGCAACAATAACGGCGTAATCAGTAAGCTACCGCTACCGTAGGCCAGTCCCAGAAACCACCATTGTTGAGAAAAAGTATTCCAAGTATAGGGCTTTAAAAAATGTTCCAAAATGGACTGCAAGCAACCATAAATAGCAGCAGGAATTAGCCCTCCTAATAAAACCAAGAGAACAACATCGCGAATACGGGCTAAATGGGGAGAAAACTGAAAAATTTTAAGCAGTTTAAAAGCAAGTAAGGTACTCAAAGTGGTAATGATTGCCCCAGCAATAGCAGGTAAAACACCACCATCAAAGAGCAATCGCACACCTAAATCCCCTAAAAAAATCCCTAGCCAAACCGCTTTTCCTTCTAAAATTAAGCCAGCTAATCCCACCCCTGCGGCTAACCAAATCGGTGCGCTCTGCAATCCCCCTTGGCCTAAACTGAGCCAACCTAGCATTCCGTAGGCGATCGCCACTTGCAGGATAGGAAGCCATTTGATCGGTTGGAATTTGAGGGGAAAGGTAGCCATAAAAACTGCTCAAAATGAACCCAATTTTGCCCTTGCTCTACGCTAAACTTCAGACCAGTGCAAGAAGTTGTCCATTAACTGATTCACTCTACTTAAAGATTGCCTAAACTGGTAAAAGTTTCACTTCCTCCAAATGGGTGAACCCCGTCCTTTGTTATTTTTGGCTTGGCTATGCGAATTTTAATTGTCGAAGATGATCCGTTGATGCAATTAGGCTTAGAACAAGCTCTGGGCGAACATCAAGGATTTACAGTTATTGGTCAAGCAGAGGATGGTTACACCGCAGTTCAACAGGCGATCGCGCTCCAACCCGATTTGATTGTGATGGATATCGGTCTTCCTCGCTTAGATGGTATTGCGGCAACGAAGCAAATTAAGGAAAAATTACCCAATGTACATATTGTCATGCTGACTTCCCACACCTTACAGACGGAAGTGGTGGCAGCTTTATCCAGTGGTGCCGATGCCTATTGCATTAAAGGGGCCAGTTTAGAACGGTTATTGGCCGCGATCGAAGCCGCTAAGGATGGGGCAACTTATTTAGATCCCCAGATTGCGAGGTTAGTAGTGGAAACGCTGAAGCCAACTCAATCTCCCAATAATTCAGGGATTGCTAATTTATCTGAACGGGAAATTGATGTTTTAAAATTAATTGTTGAAGGGAAAAGTAATCATGAAATCGCCGAAGCTTTATATTTAAGCACCAATACAATCAAAACCCATGTACGGGGAATTATGAATAAATTATCCGTTGATGATCGGGTTCAGGCTGCTGTCATTGCACTGCGATCGGGCATTGTTTAAAAAAATTGTAAGCTATCAACAAGACTTGGTATGGCAGTCAAAAAATTATGTTAATTACCGTCAATCCTGAAACCTTAAGCCTAAGTCCAGGTAGCGAGATTGTCTTTAGACATCAAACTTGGGATGATTATGAAGAACTTTTAGCAATTCGTAAAGATAACAAATTACCAAAACTTTATTTCAACGCCCAAAATCAAGAAATCGGTCTTATGTCCCCTCTACCGAGTCATGCAAATCGTATTGATACGCTGCGAGACTTAGTTAAAAGTTTATTGCGCTTTCAACAAAAAGATTGGCAATCTTTTGATCCCATCACCCTTAAACAATTAAAACAAGCAGGAGTAGAGCCAGATACCTGTTTTTACATCGCAAACTATCAGGCAATTTTAGGAAAAGAACGAATTGATTTAAGTACTGATCCACCGCCCGATTTAGCTATAGAAGTCGATCTCACTTCTCTAACTAATTTAGAAGCTTATAAACCCATTAAAATTCCTGAGTTGTGGATTTATAATTCTGGAGTTTTGAAAATTTATCTTTTTGTAAATGAAAATTATCAAGAAAGTCATCAAAGTTTACTTTTTGGAGATTGGGATATTAAATCTATTTTTCCTAAATATGTAGAGTTAGCTTGGACTCAAGGCTCTAGTTTAGCGTTACGACAATTTGAACAAGATATTTTAAATCCATTAAAGGAATTATAGTTTTAACCTGTAGCAAAAATCGTTTGATGCTGACCTGTAGTTATGGCTTGTTTGAAAAAGTTTTACCTAAGCAGGAGAATATAGATTTTAAATATTTATTTTTGGCGAGAAAATAAAGACTTTAGGATTTATTTGATAATATGAAATACCAAGTTATTCGTAATGAAAGCTATGATTTTGCAGGACAACTTTATTCAGCCGTTTATCCAAATTTACATAAATATCCTGCTACGATGTTACCTCAAATTGGCATTGCAATTTTGAAGGAGTTTAATATTTCCCAAGGTAAATTACTTGATCCCTATTGCGGTTCAGGTTCATCCTTCGCTAGTGCCTTAGAATGCAGTATTACAGAAATGGTTGGTTATGATCTTAATCCCTTAGCCGTTCTGATTTCAACCGTTAAATATACTAAAGTTTCCCTCGAAAAAATTATGGAAACAAAAGTTAGACTACGAAATCAAGTTTTTGAACTGGTTAAAGATGAAGACGCTGTTTATAAGCTAGCCTTACCGAAAGTCACGAATATTAATTTTTGGTTTTCTCAGGAAGTTTTATTAAATTTAAATGTTCTCAGACATTGTATTGAAGAGATAAAGGATAAAAAAATTAAACAGTTTTTTCTTGTTCCTTTTTCGGAAACTGTTCGGGAATGTTCCTATACTCGTAATAATGAATTTAAACTTTATAAAATGAAATCCGAGGATATTTTAAAATTTAATCCCGATGTTTTTGGAGTTTATTTTAATAAGTTAAATGATGCGATCGCGATTTATTCTAATTTCTATTATCCCAAGTTGAATCAAATAAAACTAGACATTAAATGTTCACCTTTTAAACAGAGCAGAGAAACCTTTGATGTTGTTTTAACCAGTCCTCCCTATGGCGATAGTAGAACCACCGTTGCTTACGGTCAATTTTCTACGCTTTCTAACGAATGGATCGGCATTGATTACGCTAGAAAGATTGATAAACTATTAATGGGAGGCAATAAGTCTAAGCAGTTATTTTCTAATAGTATTATTACTGATTATATTGTTGAAATTAACAAAGAAAATCCCCAAAGAGCCTTGGAAGTTTCTGCTTTTTATCAAGATTTAGGACAATCTATTGATCACATTGCTCAGAGTATTAGTCCCAAGGGAAAAGTCATTTATGTTGTAGGCAATAGAACGGTTAAAAAAATTCAACTTCCTACTGATCAATTTATTGCAGAACGCTTTGAAGCAAACGGATTTAAACATTTAATTACCTATAAAAGAGCCTTAAGTAATAAAGCAATGCCAGCTAAAAATTCTCCCACTAACAAAACAGGTAAGACCGTGAATACGATGCTTTATGAATATATTATTGTCAGTGAATTAGCAGGAAGATAGAAATACAAAATCTAGACCGTGTATAAATTGTTGGTTTCTCTTAATCCTTAACCGTCAACGTTTTCGCTAAACTTGGAACGGGTAAAACGGTCGGATAGCTGAATTCAGTTTTCGTCCGTTGAACTTCTGAATCGGGAATCGGTAAACGGTGTTTCAGGGCCAAGGCTTTGACAATATCTCCGCGATCAATAACGCCTGCGATCGCGTCAGTGGGAGAAAGAACAGTTAAAAACGGCTGAGGGGGTTGTCCTCCAAAACCTTCTAGTTGATTAACAACAGTCGCTAGGTTGGTTGTTTCAGACACAGAAGCAATGTTAGCTAGGGGGTCAGTAATTTCATTAAGCGTTAAATGATCCCATTGGCTCCGCTCAATCTCCTGTAATTTTTCGGGACGAATCAAACCCCGATAACGACCATCGGAGGTGACATAATACGGAAAATTCATACCATTGTCCTTGAAAAGATAGGTCTCAGCAAAATCTTTGAGGGTCATATCGGCATCAACCACCCGAAAATCTCTAGTCATGGCATCAGCCGCTTTGAGCTCTACTAGACTCAGTAGATCGAAAACTAATTTTGGAAAAGAGGTAAGGTCAAGTTAGAAG
>CAYZWO010000007.1:30916-66038 GCA_964482215.1 uncultured bacterium | reverse complement strand
CGCCACTACCACGCTCTTCTTACCCACTTCCTGATCGCTTTTTCGATCTACTGAGGCTATTTTTGTATAGGCTTTAAACGGTTGATGTTACCAAGGCAAGGGGCAAAGTAAACCAAAATTCTGCGCCTGGATTTAGGGCGATCGCGCCAATCGTCCCGCCGTGAGCTTCAATAATTTGACGACAGAGATAGAGTCCTAAGCCTAGCCCCAGGGTTCGGTGACTATGGGTTCCTCGCTGATACCGTTCAAATAACCGATCTACTTGCTCAGGGGCAATCCCAATCCCATTATCTTGAATGGCACAATAAACCCTATCGACTTTGGGCTGCGCTTTAATCGTAATTTCTAGGTTGGCAGCGTTATATTTCAAAGCATTGGCTAATAAATTTTCCAAAACCCGCCAGAGCAAATTGTTATCCGCTTGGACTAGGGGTAAATTTGGGGGAACGGCTAGGGTTAAAATCGCTTGGTGTTGGTTTAACAGAGGTTGCCATTCGTCGGCAAATTGCTGAATGAGTTCAGATAAGGAGAGGGGCTGGAGATTGAGAACAACTTTTCCCGTTTCAAACTGTTGGGTTTCCACCAAAGAATTAATCAAATCCAGTTGGCGATCGCAACTTTGGGCCATTCGTTCCACAATAGATCGCGCGATGGGAAGAGTTTCGTGAATTGCATCCTCCGATTTCAAAAGATTTTTTAAAATTAATGACATTCCTAAAACAGGATTTCGCAAATCATGGGACACCACATGGAGATAAACCTGGAGAGCCTGCTCTGTTTTTTTACGCTCTTGAATTTCAATTTGTAGTTGTCTTTTTTGTTGCTGAATGGTTAATTGGTGTTGAATACGAGCCAGTAATTCCTCCGATTGAAAAGGTTTGGTAATGTAATCACTTCCTCCAACTTGAAAGGCTTTAACTTTGTCTAGGACATCATCTAGGGCACTGATAAAAATAATCGGAATTTCTTGAGTTGCAGGATCGGTTTTTAAAATTTGGCAGACTTCATAGCCATTGAGACCGGGCATGTTGATATCTAATAACACCAAATCCGGTAGCATTTGTTGAATCGTATTTAAAGCAATCTTTCCATTAATCGCTTTACGGACTCGATAGCCTTGCTTTGAAAGCATCGCAGATAAAAGCCGTAGATTATCCAACGTGTCATCTACAACTAAAAGATCACCTTTTTCTGCCATCATGTTATCGCGATTAATCAAGTACCCAAAATTGTGAAAAGACGTTAGTTAAAGCGGCTGTATCATTACACTTTTGATAATGGATTATTTGTAAATTAAAAATCAGACTTTGTGGACGCTATCAATAGAAAAAGCAAAGATTAACTTTACACTATTAAATATTGCACTTAAATACCGTTATGTTGCTTACAAATTATAAATTAAAACGGCCAAAAACCTATTTTTTAAACTTTTAATTCTACTGCTCAATCAAATTCACAATTTGATCAAATTGGAAATGATCGGCCCAATCCCGTAAGGCGATCGCTAAATCCTGTTGTTCTTGGGGCAGTAATTCTAATAAATTTAAAATCCCTTCATCACTGCACTCTAGGGCCATTTGTTTTAACTGATGTTGCCAATCGGAGGAAACTTGCTGTAATTGTTGGCGAATAAAATTTAGGTTTAAGGCCGTTACGGGAGATGGCAGACTGTCTGCTTCTGTTTCTTCATAGCAATACCGCACGCCTAAATGCTGCTCCATTTTTTCCCATAGGGCTTCGGCTCGAAAGGGCTTCCGTAAAAAATCATCACAACCTGCGGAGAGGACTAAATGGCGATCCTCTTCAAAGGCACTGGCGGTTAGGGCAATAACAACGGTGGCTTGACCTTGGAGGGTTGCTTTAATTTGTCGAGTTGCCTCATAACCATCCATGACCGGCATCCGCATATCCATCCAAATCAAATGGGGTTGCCATTCTTTCCAAACGGCGATCGCTTCTTTACCATTACTCGCTTCTTTAACTTCAAAGCCCAATTCTCCCAGTAATTGCACCAACAGTAAGCGGCTTTCTGTGCGATCGTCAACGGCTAAAATGCGGTAGGTAGGTTGATTCGGCTCTAAACCAATCACTTTAGCGATGGGATAGGGGGCTGGAATCATGGTTTGGTCAGCCAGCTTTACAGGAATCTCAAAGTTAAACACACTACCTTGCCCCAGTACACTCTTGACCCGAATTTCTCCCCCCATCAGTTGGACAAACTTTTGACTGATCGCTAAACCTAAACCTGTTCCCTGTTGAGAATTTCGCCCGGCTTCGGTTTGTCCGAAGGCAAGAAAAAGTTGATCTAATTCCTGGGGGTCAATGCCAACTCCCGTATCTTCAACCTCAAAGTTGAGGGAAAGGGCATCGGTTGTATGGGCGCGGACTCGTAGAATGACCCCACCTTTGTCGGTAAATTTAATGGCATTACTCAGGAGATTAATCAGAACTTGTCGGAGTTTGCCCTCATCCGCCTTGAGATATTGGGGAACATTGCTAGTTCGATCAAAAATCAATTGCAAATTTTTGGCAGAAGCCTTCAGACGCAACATCGCTTCTAAATTGTCTAAGAGACGATAAAAATCCAAGGTTGTCTCGTTTAAAGCCGTTCTTCCCGCTTCAATTTTAGACATCTCTAAAATGTCGTTAATTAGCTCTAACAGATGCTCACCGCTGCGATTAATAATATCGAGAGTTTGTTTGTGCTGAATCAAAGATGGATCGCGATTGAGGACTTGACTAAATCCAATAATGGCATTAAGGGGGGTTCGTAATTCATGGCTCATATTAGCCAAAAATTCACTTTTAGCTCGATTAGCCGCATCGGCTGCTTCTTTTGCCTGCTTGAGGGCTGCTTCGGCTTGCTTTTGTTGCGTAATATTGCGAACGATCGCGGTAAATAATCGTTTTTCTGCTAACTGAAAGTCGGATATTGAGATTTCGGCTAAAAACTCACTCCCATCTCGGCAACGAGCTTGGACGGGATTGGCGAGTAAATTTTCTGCTTCATTAAAATCTTCGTGAGGATTGGCTAACAGAACTTTAAAGGGTTGACCAATAATTTCTGAATTAGAATAACCAAAAATCCGTTCGGCAGCATGATTAAACAGCTGAATACAGTGTTCTTCATCGACGGTCAAGATGGCTTCATTGGCATTTTCCAGGATTCCAGACAAACGCGCTTGGGCTTCCTTGGAGACTAATTCGGCTTCATGTCTGGCCTGGGCGATCGCCAAAAATTTTCCCGCTAACTTTAATAAATTAATATCTTCATCCAGCCATATTCCGCTACGAGAGACATGATTGAGACCGATATAGCCCACAATTTTACTGGTATTCATCATGGGAACCAGCAACAGAGATTTCATTCCGTCTGCCATAAGATATTGGCGTTCTAGCTCCGTTTCTGATGGCATTTGCTCCACTTGGGGCAGAGTAAGCGGTTGCCCTGTTTCCAATTTTTGCGAAACCCAAGGAAAGCGATTCACTAAAGTATGTTGATATTGGTGGCGAATGGAGAAAATCCCGTCATTACACCACTCATAGGGCATACTGAAATATTGCTGGCAATCGGAATATTCAATGATATAGCAGCGATCGCAACTAATGGATTGACCCAAGATTTCGAGAATAACGGGAATGGCTATTGGTAAATCCTGCTCAATCAATTCACGAGCAATACGACTCAATAAGCGTTCTCGCTCTGCCTGACGATGACGCTCGGTAATGTCGCGGCTAATGCCAATAATGCCCCGTAATTTACCTTGATTAATAAAAACAGGTGTTTTAACGGTTTCTAAAAAACGGGGTTCTTGATCACCAAAGCTTAACCATTCTTCTGTCCGTACAGATATCTGGTGCTCAAAGGCAACCCGATCATTTTCTTGAAAGAAATCGGCTACTTTAGTCGAAAAAAGTTCCCCGTCGGTTTTACCAACAATTTCCTGTAAATTTTTTCCCACTAGGGTTTGATGAGCTTTGTTACATAACCGATAAACTCCCTGGGCATCTTTAAAGAAAATGGGGTCAGGGATAGCATCAATAAGAGAACGAAGCAATTGTTGTTCTGAGTTTAAAGCCGCCTCCGTTTGCTTACGCTGATCAATATCGGTATTAGAGCCCGCCATGCGAATTGGTATACCCTGTTCATTTCGTAAAACTTGGCCCCGTGACAAGATCCACTGATACCGACCATCTTTGCGTTTTAAGCGACATTCAACAGCATAGGCAGGTATTTTTTGATTAAGATAATCAGACGCAATTTGGGTTGCCCGTTCTCGATCATCGGGATGGAGTAAATCTGCCCAAGCTTCAATTCGATTGGGGACATCATTTTCGTTATAGCCCAACATTTCCTGCCAACGGGATGAAACCAACAATTCTCCCGTTAAAATATTCCAATCCCAAATTCCCTCATTGGTTCCCTCTAGCACCAACTCCCAACGTTGTTCTTGGATGTATAGCCTTTGCTTCAGGCTTTCAAGTTCAGCCTTGAGTGCTTCAATTTCTGAGGGGTCGCGATCGCCGTTGGTCATGTTTTCAAGAACAAGAAAATTGTCAATTATCAATTAGTAATTATTCATTAATACTTAATAAGCGTTTATTATGAATAATCGCAGCAATCGTCACCGTATCTTCTTTGACACGATAAATAATGCGATAGGTATAGGCCGACTTTTCTCGAATCATTGGATCATTAAATTCTGTGGCGATCGCGCCCGATAACGCAGACTCATCCAGTGCATGGGTAATATCTATGATTTTGCGGACAACGGCAGCCGCATAGGAGGAGGAGTCACGACCAATGTAGCCCGCGATGACATCCACATCTTCAACTGCTTTAGGAGACCAAATTACTCGATAAGCCATTTAGTTAATATCCCCTCAACTTCGTTTTGCTTCAGGGTTGTATGGGTATCTGCACTATTTAAGCCTAAGCGGACTTTTTCTAAGACATAGAGATGATATTGGATATCTTCAATTGAACAATCATCTGGCAATTGGTTCAAGATAGATTGGATTTTCTCTTTGATATTATTCATAAAATGAGAAGATTTACTTAAAATAATAATAAAAGTTTAAATAAAAAGGAGACGATTCCATTCTAGCGATAGAGGAAACGCTTGGATCGAGTAATCGTTGTTTAGGAAAATCGAAACTCAGGCTCAACACAGAGACTCGTTTCAATGGACAAGCCTCGAAGAAAGAGTTGTAGCTTACTTTTAACTGGGTAATTGAGACTCAGCGAAGAGATAACACGTTAATGAATAACACAGAAGCAATTTCTCTACAAATCATCACAACAGTGAGTTTTTTGTTGATTTATCAAATAATTTTATGAAAAGTTGGCTAAAAGAAGACATCTTAGTAATCCAAGCGGAAGATTTGCCAAATTATAAAAAAGGAGGTTCCTTAGTCCGCAATAATTATTTTTGGGCGTTAAAAGCGATCGCTTGTTATGCTAAATCGGGATGCGATTGGGAATTTGATGCTGAAGTATGGGTTGCTCTTTCCCGTATGCTGTTATTTTTTACCCAATCGGGTTATCTAGGGCTATCGGAGACCCTATTAGAGTTTCCCACTGGAACCCCGATCCCTGACGTTTTTCGTTCTGTTGCCACTTGGCAGTAAATTAATCGTTATTTCTAAAATTTTTAGTTATCAGAAAAATATTGATAAAATATTACTGTTTTTAGTGGGTTAATAGAAATTGACGATTGTTTTATTCGGAGTATACTGATAACTGCAATTAATTGCTATTTTAATAATATTTAAAACTAAAAAATTATTATATTTTTGAGTAAAAACCACTTATTTTTATATTACTTAACTCGTCTAATTAATATACTTGTTTTTATTTCTCTTTAGGTTTCTAATTCAGCGATCGCCATTTTTTTCAACATTTTTTCTGGTAACTGAAAATCGATGACCCCACAAGCTCAACTGGCAATGCTACTTTGGTTGCCGATCACGTTATATCTATTTTCTCGATTCCCATCTAGAAATGCGATTATTTATGCCTTTCTCGGTGGTCTATTATTTCTACCACAACGAGCTGGATTTAAGCTCCCTCTAATCCCTGATTATGGGGGGATGGTAGCAACCTGTTATGGCATTTTTATTGGCATTATTCTTTTCGATTTTCAGCAAATTCGTAAGTTTAAATTTAGCCCAATAGACATCCCGATGTTATTGTGGTGTACCTGTCCGATCTTATCTTCTTTAAGCAATAGTTTAGGTCTATACGACGGAATTAATGCCTCCTTAGAACAAATAGCTATTTGGGGTTTACCGTATTTTCTGGGGCGGCTTTATTTCAATACGCTCTCAGGTCTTAAAGAACTAGCGATTAACATTTTAAAAGCAGGGTTAATTTATGTTCCTCTTTGCCTATATGAAGTTCGGATGAGTCCTCAACTTCATAGGATGGTTTATGGTTATTTTCCCCATAGTTCCGGATTTACCCAAGTGCGTCGTCTTGACGGGTGGCGACCGATTGTTTTTATGCCCCACGGGCTTGTTTTAGCAATGTTTATGACAACGGTTGTTCTAATTGCCGTGTGGTTATGGCAAAGTCAAACCTTAAAACAAGTATGGGGTCAAAAAATGATTACCATTGTCTGTATTTTAGTTGTAACTTTTATTTCAATTAAATCCTCTGGTGCCTATGGCTATTTTGCCTATGGGTTAGTGATTCTTTTTGTTGCTAAATGGACGAAGAGTAGTTTCCCTCTTCTAATATTAATCAGCTTGATGATTTATTATCTTTACTTAGGGGTGACAGGAGATTTTGATGGGCAGGCAATCGTGGATTGGATAAGCGAAAATTACGATCCAGAAAGAGCAGCGTCTTTACAATTTCGTTTTGAAAATGAGACCTTATTGCGAGCCAAGGCTCAGGAACAGTGGCTATTTGGTTGGGGCGGTTGGGGACGAAACCGAGTGTTTGCTCCCAATTGGCGAGGAGAAATGGTTGATATTTCCGTAACCGATAGTTATTGGATTATTATTTTTGGAATTAATGGCGTTTATGGCTTAGTTACCTTTACCTTGTCATTGCTACTGCCTGTTGTTACTTTTAGTGTTTTTCGTTACCCGGCAAAAACTTGGTTTGATCCTAAAGTTGCTCCTGCGGCTGTTTTAGCAGTTTGCTTGACGCTTTTCTTTTTGGATAGCCTGATCAATGTAACGCTTAATCCTACGTTTCCGTTAATCTGTGGTAGTTTATCGGGTTTAGTGGCAAAGCCTGCGGAACGTTTAACCGATGTATCTACACCTACACCAATACTCAATCCCCCAAAGACTGTATTTCCTAAGGCTCTTCGGACTCGTGCTTCTGGAATTGCGTTAACGGAACAATTGCGGCGATCGCCGAAACCCAAACTAAAACCACAGGTATCAGGAAACCGTATTAAACGAGGCCCTATTTTTGGAAAAAATGGCAGCTTTTTCCGACAGCAAGAGCACTCAGAATAAACAAATCGTAAATCGAGGGCCATTAACGAAAAAAATTAGGACTGGGGCGAACAGAATAGAATGGGGAACCAACTTTTGGTTAATAGGGTTTCTGCCGTACTTTCCACCATCCACTCCAGAAGATTTCCTCGATAGTTGGCGATCGCGATCGCCGCCACATCATATTCCTGAGCAACCCGTAACATCTCATGAACAGGATTACCCTGGCGTACTGTACTGTGAACCGTTAAGTTCAGAGATTCTAAATCTTTTTTAACTTCCGCCAACTTTTGACGGGCCGCTTCTAACCGATATTGAGTAACTTCTACCTGCCGTCCCCCATCATCCACCACCCATAACAATAAACACTCTTGCCAAGAGCCCTCTGGACGATTACTAGCGTATTCCTTCAGCTTGCTAATCAAATAATTCCCCGCCGGGCTATCGTCATAGGGAATCAGTAAATAACGCCAGAGGTGCTGACAGCGCAAAGATAATTCTTCTCTCGTATAGGTTGAAATTAATTGGGGACGCAAAATCATTAACGGGATATCCGTTGCCTTCGCCAATTCTAGGGTATGGCTACCAAAAAACGTTGCCTCTAAACTACTGCGGACAGGAGTTCCCAAAAAAATGACATCAATATCGTAGGTTTTAACAAGCTGTAAAATCTTATCTAAATAACGAGACGTTGTGACTTCGACTTTAACTTCAACGCCTTCAGGTAAGCTTTCTGTCACGGAGTCAAAATATTGTTTAGCAGCTGTAATTCGCTTTTCATCAACACTCCCGACTCTTTCATCTTCCCAAACTGAGACGGTATGCAAAAAAACAATCCGCGTCAATCCGCCTTTAGCTAAATCCGGAATAAACCGAATAAAACGTTGTAATCCATCATTAAAATCCGTACAAATGAGGCCGTGCTGAAACATAAACTTAAAAGACTCACCATAATGCTCCTTTTTTATTATAAAAAGCGCGTGGGAGATAGACCTAAAAGAAATTGTGATATCCCAACACCCCCTGCCTCTCTTCCTCTTAGTGGCCACTGAATTATAGAAGCGCGACAAGAGATGGAGATAAACCACGTTCTTTTAGATTCCCTAAATAGGTGACTTTTTCACGAGATCTCGGATTAGATTATCTCGTACCATTAACTGTTCCATTGCATCGAGCAAATGGCTAATCACCGCATCTCGGTCTAACGAATGGAACTCTTGCTGCAAACACTGGAGTTGGAACTGTTGCTCTAAAGACAATTCAAAGGCATTCGTATTAATCATGGTTTATCACTCCTTAGCCTAAAGGCTCTAATGGGGATTGCGCCATCAAATCGCGCATGACGTTGGTTTTAATCATTAATAGGCGAGACGCTTGTAACAGTAAGTCAAGAGCTTGCTCTCGGCTCATTTTGGCGGCGGCATCCCGCATTTGTCTAATCTCAAATTGCTGCTCTAAGGTCAAATCAAATGAAGTTGGTTCCATTTGCTATCCTCCCGAATTGATTGTTAAGCATTATAACGAAGATTTGACAGGTGGGGTACTGTATGCGTGTAGACTTTTGATTTTTCCTGAAGTTCCCTAATTTAAGGTTTTGTAAGCTTTTGGAAATAATCCTCAAAAGACATGCATGTATGATTCTTTTTAGCAAGTCTTTTTTGTTAAAAATGCTCAACACGAACAAAATGACTGAGTAAAAATACTTAGTTCCAAGAGACTCCCCTAAAAAATTCAGAAATTTCCCCCAATTATTTGACGAATAGGAGAAAGCATCTGCAATAATTTAGAAAGACAACAAACGGGTCAAGTAATTTTAGACCATGAGGATAGAGCGTCCGAGTCAAAGCTAAAATTACCACTTACTGATTTGCATTGTTAGAGGAAGATCCATTTTGACGGCAAGAGCCGATATCATTAAGAATCGTAACCTTCGGGAAAATGAGGAAGTGCGACAAGTCGGAATTTCTGGCTTAGCTCTTCTTTTGTTGTGGCTAAAAATATTAGCTGTAGCTAACCCTTTGAAAATTTTTATTATCTTTAATAACGTTGGAGGCATCTAAATATTATGTCAATTCGCTTATACGTCGGTAACTTACCCAAAGAACCCATTGAACGGGAAGCTTTACAGGAAGTCTTTGCTGAAGCTAATGCAGTCGTTTCCACGAAAGTCATCAAGGATCGGAAAACGGGTAAGTGCAGAGGGTTTGCTTTCGTAACCGTTTCTAGCGACGAAGCGGCTGATGAATTTATTGAAAAGTATAATGGTCAATCCTTTATGGATAGCCCTTTAAAAATTGAAAAAGCTCTTCCCCGTGCTAAAGGAAAAGGCAAGGAGGATGGTGAAGGGGACGAGGCGATTTCTGATGAAGACGAAACCAGTGCAACTTCTGCTCCCGCTAAAAGTGGTGGATCGAAAAAATCCAGTAAAAAACGGGGTGGACGGAATCAATCTAGCAGTGGTACGAGCAGCACTTCCAGCGAAGGGTTTCAACCCGATCCTCGTTGGGCAGATAAATTAGCTCAACTGAAAGAAATGTTAGCGGCTGCCAACAGTTAATTGTTCTTTCCTGTCGTTGATTGAGGTCTTTGGTTCCCTGTCTAGGGAGTTAACCCAAGGCGAATATCCTGAAAGGAATAACCAGACTTAATTTAAAGTATCTGGTAAATTTTTGCTGTTTAATAATTGTGAGTAAACGATCGCAAATTCGTTTTTAGTAATCTAGGTTAAGAAAAAAAAGGAGTAGCAAATGGTGGACAATCTTGATCCAACGGTATTGATGAAGCAAGAGGTTGGCCGAGCAGCCGCAAATCGAGTTCAATCGAATTCCATTGTCGGTTTAGGTACGGGGTCAACAACCGCATTCGCGCTCCAATTTATTGGAGAAAGGATTCAAAAGGGGGAGTTAACCAATATTGTTGGCGTTCCTACTTCCTTTCAGGCGGAAGTTCTGGCTCGTCAGTATGGGATTCCATTGACCACCTTAGATGTGATTGATCATATTGATATCGCGATCGATGGGGCGGATGAGGTTGATCCGCAGAAGAATTTAGTTAAAGGGGGCGGTGCTGCCCACACTCGTGAGAAAGTGGTGGATGCCTTAGCGGATTATTTTATTGTGGTTGTTGATAGCGGAAAATTAGTTGATCAATTAGGATCTACGTTTTTATTACCCGTTGAAGTGATTCCGATGGCCGTTACCCCAGTGATGCGGGCTTTAGAAAAATTGGGTGGTAAACCGACTTTACGGATGGGTGTAAAAAAAGCGGGCCCTGTGGTGACAGATCAGGGGAATTTAGTGATTGATGTTAAATTTGACGCGATCGCGAATCCTGGGGAGTTAGAAAAAACCATTAATAATTTACCTGGCGTTTTAGAAAATGGATTATTTGTCGGCGTTACTGACTTAGTGCTAGTGGGTGAGATTGTCGACGGTAAACCTGTCGTGCGTGAATTTTAGAAAATCCAACTGATATTAATTAATAATTGGGCGTACGCAATACGCCCCTACGGTATCTTTGGCATTATTCATAAGCTTTTTGCTACGAGTCCAGTTCAGAGGACAGGCCTAATCTTCTTGCTGCTCTTAACTGTTGTAATTTGAGCATGGTAATACAAGTGGTTAACCAAATAATACTAATACTATAGCCAGCTAATACATCACTGGGCCAATGAACGCCTAAATATAAACGACTAAAGCCAATCGTCATAATTAAAAGCGTCGCTAAAGTATAAATAATGGGAGTAAATCGAGGATAATTTTGAGCTAATAGGTAGGCAAGAAATCCATAGAGAAATAATGAGCCTAGCGCATGTCCACTGGGAAAGCTAAAGGAAGTTTCGGTGATTAATTGCTTCCATAGGGCAGGGCGTACTCGCTCAAAGATAACTTTTAATTCTAGATTTAAAAAAGTTGCTCCTAAACAACCGATCGCGAAAACTTTGGCTTCTAACAGTTTATTTTTCCACCATAATATTCCTAAACTGAATACAAAAACAGGAATCATGATTTGGGGATTACCCAGTTGAGTAATTAATAACATGAATTGATCCAGAGCAGGATTTTCATCGTGATGAAGAGCTAATAAGAATGATTGATCGAAGTTAAATGTTTCTCGCTTTAAAACACCTTTAAATAGCCAAAATAAGATAATCAAGGTTATAAAGCAACTGATTAACCCCAATGTCCCAACGGTTGTAATCAGGGTATTTAAACGAGGGTTAATATGTTTCAGCCAAAAACTAAGGATTTTTCGCAACATACGTCAGTCTGGATGAGTTGTTAAGTGATTCTATCGCAGTAAAAAATAAGCCTTAATCTTTAATTTTCCTGAGGATAGCGTTGCCATAAATCTGTTATTTGGCGTAAACTTTGATATTCTCCGTTGCCTAAAATAATGTGGTCTAAGACGGGAATTTGTAAATACTCAGCCCCCTGGAGTAGTAATTCCGTTAATTGAATATCTTCGGGGCTGGGGTCTAGGCTACCGGAGGGATGATTATGGGCAACAATCAGCCGAACTGCACCTTGTTTAATGACTTCTCGAAAAATCTCACGGGGGTGAATTAGGGTTTCAGTGGCGGTTCCGATAGTAATCACTTTAGTTCCTATGAGCCGATTTTTGACATCTAACATGGCGATCGCGAAATGTTCTTGAGACTGCCACATTAACTCATGACCCAAAGCAGCAGCAACCGAGGCAGGACTATCGAGAATCATCCGTTCTAAGGGTCGCGATTGAAAAACCCGTTTACCTAATTCTACGGCGGCTAGGATAGTGGTAGCTTTAGCAGGCCCAATACCCGGAAAATTCATCAATTCTTGAGGATGAATATCCCGTAGCACTTCGAGCGGATCTCGCTGATGTTGCCCCAATTGCTGAAGAATATGTTGCCCTAACCCAACCGCAGACAGTTTTCCTTTGCCTTGCCCTGTCGCTAACAAAATAGCAAGCAGTTCCGCCGTAGACAGGTGTTTAGACCCTAAACTCAATAAGCGTTCTCTGGGGCGTTCTGTATTAGGTAAATCGGCAATTCTGAGGCTATAGGTCATAATTGTCGCTAAATCTCAATTCGTGTATTTGCCTTGTTATACACTATTGCAGATGGTTTGACAAATTATTTGGCGATCGCTCGACGTAAATAACCATGAAATCGAGGTGATTACTTAGCGTTCGGTACGTTTTTTAATAAATTTGCTATTTCAGGATTGTAGATCTGCATATAATTCCAGTAATTACTGAAAACAGATTCGACATAATCTTTGGTTTCGGCAAAAGGAATATTTTCGATAAATAAATCCGGATCACTGCCCTCAAATTCCTTTAACCATTTGGCAACATTCCCCGGCCCAGCATTGTAACTGGCTACCGCTAAAGCCGAATTATTGCGATATTCCTCGTGGGTATGCTGAAAATACCAGGTTCCTAAATTGATATTGTCGTTGGGGTCAGTCAAGGAGAATTTGCTGAGCTTAATTTGGGGGGCGATCCAATCAGCGGTTGCGGGCATCACCTGCATTAATCCGGTTGCACCGACAGGGGAACGAATTTCTTTTTCAAAGCGAGATTCTTGACGAATTAAAGAGGCCACTAAAAGAGGATTTAATTGCCGTTTTTCTGACCAAGCAACAATTAATTCTTCATAGGGAAAAGGAAATAGAGCTTGCCAATATTCGGGTGTTTGGCGCAAGGCTTTCCACTGCTGTTGATCTAACGGATCGGTAGAATCTCTCAGGTTTAAAATTTGGTTAATCGCAGCTAAGTTTTTACCTTGGTTGAGTTTTAACAACGCTTCGGTAAATTGCTGATTCACACTTAGGGTTTCTTGTCCAGCCGTTTCTGCGGTAAAGAGTGCGATCGCGTCTCGATCCTGCCCTAAGCGATACAGTTCCGAAAACATGGTGGAACCAGCGGGGGGAATCGGTCGAACTGCGGGCATGGTCACTTTGGGTTGTAGGAAGCGCACACTATTAAAATCACCCACTTGCCAACCCAAGAGAACTGCCGCCCGCCACGCATAGTAGGAATGGGGATAACGGGCTAGAACATTCTCAAAAGCCGCTTTGGCATCCTCTGAACGTCCCAATTGTTGGGCCCATTTCCCGATCCAAAAAGTTGCTTTGGCCGCTAGGGGGCTATCGGGATTGGCTTGGGTCAGTTCCTGAGCACGTTGCCAAGCTTGGACATAATTTCCGGCTTTGCCCTGATCGCGGGCCATCTTCCAACGATATTCGGCGGCAGCATCCGAGGAGGAATAGTTTTTAAGAAGGGTTTGTCTGGCTTCTTGGGCCGCTTGAGGATCGGTTTTTTCTAATAAATCAGCTTTTCTTAGGAGAGCTTTAGGGGCATCCTCTGGGAATTTTTGGATGAGTTGATCTAAATAAGCAACGGCTTGGGGAAGGGGGGTCAGCGTGGCTAAGCGTCGTAGGGATTGGGCTGTTTCCGGGAGATTGGGATAGCGTTGAATTAAAGATTGATAATTGGCGATCGCCTCTGTTTTTTTGTCATTAATCTGTTGAGAACGGGCGAGACGATACAAATTCTGGGGCGTTGTTGGGGCTTTGGCATAGGCTCCCATTGCTTTTCCGTATTCTCGTTGTTCCCAATAACTATCAGCGATCGCTTGCCAATCCTCTGGGGTGAGTTGACCCGAAAAATCGTTGACTAAGGTAGCGCGGATAGTGGGCGTTTGGCTATCTCCAGGGGCAGTAGCGACAATTTGACGCATGACCTCAACGGATTGGGGATTTTGTTTGAGGCGTTGATGAAGGATTTCCAATGTCCGAGGATGTTTGGGGAAATTCGCGATCGCCTGATCCCAATACTGGGGATTGGAACGACCTAATAAATCCATTGCTTCAACGGCTACAGGAGACGTAGGATACTCTTTGAGTAATTGTTGCCAAGTTTCTTCTGCTTTAATCTTTTCATTAGAAAGCTCATAGCCGCGTCCCCGTTTTAACAGGATATAGGGAGCCAGAATGGGGTACTCATTTTCGAGATTGTCCAGCATCCGAATGGCTTGTCCGCCTTGATAGGCTTTTAATAAATCGGATGCCAGTAAATACCGCGCTCGACTGCGTTCTAAAGAAAGTTCGGGTTGGGCCGCGATCGCCTTTAATTGACTTTCCCGTTCTTTCGCAGGTAACAGGGCTAATTTCAAGACCTCGGACGGTTGATTACTTTCCGCTTTCAGGGTTTCAAGAATTTCTTCCTGCTGATTTTTTTCGACCCAATCCAATCCTTTCGGAATTAACACCGCAAAACCGCCAAGAATGACTAAGGCAAGCCCGCCGCCAATCAGCCAAAATTTAGGCGTTCTAACCGTTTTTTGATTTAGGGTTGAATCCGATTCGTTAGCGGATATTAAGGAAGAAGAATAATGTCCATTGCCGTTGGTATGGGGAGACTCCCAAGAATCCGCAATTTGATGGGCAATACTTGCTTCTGGGGATGGGAATGGCAAAGACTGAGAATGGGGATCGGCAATGGTCGCAACGGGTGTGTTGTTATCCTCTTCTTCCTCAGATGCTGATTCAGACCTTAAAACAGGTGGTTGGGGATCATCTGTATGAACGGTTCCCTCGGATTGAGGCGGGGCGGGTGGAGAGTTTGGAGAGTGCTTGTCCCCGACTTGTAGGGTGTTTTTAAGGCGATCAATAAAACCGTTAATCATAGCAGACCTGGCATACAGCTTAATCTTTTTATTATGATTCTTTAAGGTAATTTTGTGAAATTGATGACTTTTGAATCTGGGTTCCTAACGGCTAAAAAGCTTCGCTTTCGGAGTTTTCCGTTTTTGAACGTCTTTGATGAATCCTCATTCATTGCCTTCTCTGTCTTATGGACTTGCTTGATTGTTAGGAATACTCGGTGACACTGTTGTATTTTTAATGCCTAAAACATCGGCCGCCGACAGTCCATCTCCTTGAAAGCCAAAATACCAAAGGGCCGCCGCCGCATCACCACGAGTTGCTGGTTTCTTCGGTTGAAAAAGGGTTGTATAGCCAAAAACACGACGAATGTTAGCTTGCTCCCCATTTTGGAAGTCACCATAAAGTGCCCGCCAATTTTTGGGATCAATTTTGGCAATATCCTGAAAACCCCAGGTTTCTTTCAAATTATCCGTTGAAGCCATTGGTAAAACTTTACGGGTATCTAGGGGCACTTTCCAAGCAATCAGTTCTTCCCGCTTCAGTGGGGTATCAGGACGAAATAGCACAGCACTCGAATCGTTGGTTAAAGGCGACGGAATTAAACCGGCTTCGGCTAGACCTTGAATACTCGGAAAATCGTGATCAGTAGCGCGGACATCACTAAAAGCGGGGGGGCTATTTTTATCGCCTAAACGGATCTGTTTACCAGGAGAATTAGCGTAAAACTGATTATTGGCAGCCACTAACCAGCGGGCATATTCCCGTCGGGTAATAGGTGCATTTGCTTGAAAATTATTGCTATTTTTAGGATTAATTACGCCAAGATTGCCTAAATCTTGAATATAGCCTTGTAAGGGTTGGGGAATCTGATTAATGTCGTTAAAAGTAACGGGTTCATTGGACTTCGTATTGGGAGCGGCGATCGCGTTCGGGGAAGTCTGAGCAGTTGGATTGGTGCGTAAATAATCTAGGGTAAATTGAGTTTGATTATTTTCTGTAAAAGGCGTAACCGTAACCTGTAAGCCGTTTTTTTGTGCGGTTAAGGCCCGATTGGGATTATCGGGGCGAGAGACAATTTCCCAATTATTCGTTTGAAATTGTTGCTGATAAAAATTGGTAATCGCATTAACGGGATCGGTCGATAACCAGCGGGTTTGGCCGCGATCGCGAGTAGCATCAGGGCTAATCTCTTCTAAAGTTGCATTAGGATAGCGCGGAATTTCATCGGGTAAATTTTGTGCAGTGACTATAGGAGATTCGGTACTAGTCGGAGCGGGAGAGCTAGGAGAATTTTGTAACGAAGGGTCTGCTGCAAAGCGATTTTCCAGAAATTGGCTGCCACTACAGGCGGTTAAGGTTGCCAAAGAGACGAAACTCACTAGAAGCGCAACTTTTTTAATCATTTTGCCGACTGGACTTGACCTATCCATTTTTTAAAGGCAACCGTTAATTGGGTAAATTTTTTCAGTAAATAAGGATAAATCCCTCCATACATCTTATCAAATTTGTAATTGAACAGAATTTCCATCACATCAGTTAATTTTAAATATTTAAAATAAGATACCCCTAAATCAATTTTTTCGTCGGGATAATCTAGATAAACTTTGCTTCCTATCTTCTCAGAAAAATTCCATTTATCTTTGAAAATTGCCTTCATTTCCTGCTCATAAGCACTAAAATTATCCAGTTGATTATTTAAATATTTTTGAATATGAGAAACGGCAATTTCAGCCCCCCTCATCCCATGCCGAATCCCTTCTCCGCCCAAAAAATTAACCGTTGAAACCGCATCACCAATGGCAATAATATTATCTTTAAAATAAATATCATTTAAACCACTGGAATATTCTAAAGCAGACCCATGAATTTCAATTAATTTATACTGGTCTTGAGTAAGTTTTAGATACTCATCAATAATACTTTGGGTATAACTTCTTAACGGTTTTAATTCATTTAAATATTTATGGGGAGCATCAATCCAAGCAGAGCCGATTTTGAGTTGATTCTGATCCATCGGAAAAATCCAGGAATAGCCCCTCGGGCTCCAACGATACCCTAGAAAAAAGACGAGGGAATCAGCATAACGTTGATGGGTCTGTTCATCCACTTCAATTAAATATTCGATACCACTGGCTTTATAAAAGGTCGGACGGGATTTTTTATCGGGATAAATTACCGCCCTGGCATAACCCGTTGCATCTACAACCATCTGGGTCATGATGGAAACCATTTCTCCGCCGCGTTTTTTGACATAAACAATTGTTCTTCCTGCCACTTGCTCATAGTGGAGATAGCGATGCCCTAACCAAACTTGGCTTCCCTGTTTAATTACCCGATCTGCGAGAAATTGCCGTAACTTAGCAAAATCAAAAACAACCCCTAAATCTGTTTCCGATTCCCAACAATGGTAAACATTGGTGCTGACTAACTCCAATTTTCGCCAAAAACGAGCGACCACCTCATTGGGTAGCTCAAACTGTTGTAAGACTTCTAAAGGACTGGCGGCGCTGGAATAATTATTTTTCGTAAAATTGTCGTGTTGCTCCACCAAAAGCACCTGATAGCCTGCTTTGGCAAGTTGCCCAGCACAATGACCCCCCGCGGGCCCTGCTCCTACTACCACGACATCAAATTTTTGCATAGCTCTGGAAAATTATCACAAAATAACTATTGAAGAGACATCAACTGATTAGGTTTGACGGCTCCTTTTTCAGTAATGATGGCCGTAATTAAGCTATTGGGGGTGACATCAAAGGCAGGATTGTAAAAATCCACCCCTTCAGGACAAAGACGAGTTTCTCCCACTTGATACACTTCGCTGGGGTCGCGCTCTTCAATGGGAATTTGGGTTCCGTCACTTAAATCAAAATCAATAGTAGAAAGGGGAGCCGCCACAAAGAAAGGAACATTGTGCATTTTAGCAATGACGGCTAAGCCATAGGTTCCAATTTTATTAGCTGTGTCTCCATTGGCCGCAATGCGATCGGCTCCTACAACCACTGCATCAATAAGTCTTTTCTGCATACAATGGGCTGCCATATTATCGGTAATCAGGGTAACGGGAATTTTTTCCTGCACGCATTCCCAAGCGGTTAATTTGGCACCTTGCAGACGGGGACGGGTTTCATCGGCATAGACGCGATTAAGTCTCCCTGCTGACCAAGCCGAACGAATAACCCCTAAGGCCGTTCCATAGCCTGCGGTGGCTAAAGCTCCTGCATTACAATGGGTTAGAAGGGTTAATTTATCGGGGGTTTGAGGTAAAACTTCCAATCCGCGATCGCCGATAGCTTGGCAAGTGGCAATATCCTGTTGTTGAATTTCCTGCGCTCTAATCAGTAACTGTTGCTTAATGGTAGAAATATCATTGCCGCTACCGTAGGCGGTTTTGAGCATTTCTCGAATCGCCCAGAATAAATTCACCGCAGTCGGGCGAGTGTGGCGTAATTCCTCCGCTACTTTTTCTAGTACGGCTAAAAAATCTTCTGCTTCTTCTGCATAAATATCTCTTGCCCCTAAATACATTCCATAGGCTGCGGCAACCCCAATTGCAGGCGCGCCCCGAACAATCATCGTTTTGATGGCCTCAGCCATTTGTTGATAATTAACAATCTCGATCTGCTGAAATTCCATCGGCAAGCGGGTTTGATCAATTAACAGTACCCTGTCATGCTGCCAAGTTACGGGGTAAATCGAATTTGCCGTCATTGTTAAAACCCGTTATCAATCATTAGTTTGCAAGATAAAACAACCGAAGCGTTGTCTGTTCAACCCTTGAGTATAACTTGTATTAAGCATCCATGTTGTGCAGTGCCAACTAAACTAACGGGGTAAATCCTTTCAGAGATCGCGCTTTTTGTTCAGATGTTAATCCTTTAGCTTGTAATAAAACGCCAAATTTGCCTAATCCTCTGGGATCGATAAGTTGATGTAATGCATCACGGCGTTGCATAATTTCCAAAATATTATATTTGCCACTTGATAATTCAACCAAGCGATCGCCTAATCCCAAACTCATTAAAAATAGGCACTGTTGAGTAAAGGCTAATTTTTCTAATCTTAGTAATTCCCCCTGATTTTCTAGCGTTGTAAAATCCACATGAGCCGTTATATCTTGTAAGCCAACATTAATATAAGGATTGGAATGTAAACGGTGTTGATAATAGCATTGCAGCGTTCCTTGGCTGCGCTGGGGGTGGTAATATTGCGTCGCAGAATAACCGTAATCAATGGTTAATAAATAGCCTTGTTTTAATTTTTTACTAACCGTTTTTAACCAATCTAAGGCTTGTAGATTAACTTCAGTTTGGTAGCCTTCGGGATAATTACCTGAATTGAAATCAATGTTTAATTGTTGAAAATAATCTAATATTTTTAGGGTAGATAATTCGGCAATCACTTCAGTCCATTTTTCTGAAGATTCCGTAACATAAATTTCTTGCAATTGCCCATCTTGCCAAATCACTTGATGAACAGGAAAGGCATCGATTAATTCATTACTAAAACAACAACCAATAATTGATTGATCAGGGATTTCTGCCCAATTTTTCCAATTTAGATCAACACCCTGATTTAGCCAAGGTTGCAAGAGTGCTTTTTGTTTTTCAATTAATGCCGTTGATTCTTCAATAATTGTGTATTCGATAATTTGCAATAATTCAGGATGCTTAACTTGCCAATAGCTTAAAATATCATTTGCTAAATTTCCTAAACCTGCGCCCATTTCTATGACCTGAAACGGTTGAGGAGAATTTAACACTGAGGCCATTTCAGCTAATTGTTCGGCTAATAATTCTCCAAAATCTGCGCTTAAAGAAACCGAAGTGAAAAAATCCCCCGCTTTACCAATGCCCACCTGACCTGAACTATAGTAACCCTCGCTCGGATGATATAGAGCCAGTTCCATAAATTCAGCAAAGGTAATTCGTTTTTTAGGGTTTGCTTGAATTCTGTTTTGAATAATTTTTTCTAAACTAGATAAACTTTTCATTATCAATTATCAATTATTAATTGAACTAAGTCACCCATATCTACTGCCAACTGTTTTTGAGCATTGCCGCCATTCACCGCAATTTCTAGCCAGCCATGACTCCCGATTAACGCGATCGCGTTTCCCGATATTGCATCACTATAAGTTTGTCCAAAGGGAATTTGATGATTAGCGAGTTCAACACCCTGAATCATGGTGGAACGTTCTGAGCATAACTTTTGAGGAATATTCGTGATTAAATTACCGAAGCCGTCTATATATTGAATGCAACCTGTGATCGATTTAGGGGCTTCAGTGATCGCGCTCAAGGGTAAAGTCACTAAACTTTCAACCGCGATGGATTGGCCCAAGTTCTCAAAAGCTACGCCACTGGCTAAATGGGCCGCAACAGGTGCAAAAATATCCCGTCCATGAAAAGTGCTGCTAGGGCTGGGAACACGCCAATAGTCAACATTCGTCAATTCTACAGCACGGATAGCAGGAGAAAAACTTAAGATTCCACTGATTAAGCCATTATCAGGGCCAATAAAATAACCTTCTGCCAATTGAACGGCGATCGCGCGGCGTTGACTACCAACTCCTGGGTCAACGACGGCAACATGAACCGTTTCAGGCGGAAAGTAAGGATAGGCATTCATTAAACAGAAGCGAGCCGCAGCAATATTTTGAGGTGGAATGTCATGGGTGAGATCAATTATCAGCAGTTGGGAATTAATTTGAGCAATCACGCCTTTGAGAATCCCGACATACCCATCTCGCCAGCCGAAATCCGTCGTTAAAACCAGTGGCTTCTTTACTGCATTATTCACCCTTTGGCTACCTCTTGCGGACTCAATGTTAATTTCAGTAACAAAATATACATTTTAAATAATTGAGGCTGAGTTTATGTTAGCTTATAGGTATAGCAATCAAAAGTTATCTATCGAGGGTGTTCACCATGAATAAAAATCGTCAACAAACCTTAACACAAGCCGCGATCGCGCATCAAGAATCATTGCGGAAGAATTTACAACATCGGATGGAATTGGCTAGAGCCTCGGGAAATGATAATTTATTACGTCAATTGGAAGCAGAAGCCGCTTACTTGAATCTGCGATAGATAGTTTGTTAATTGGTGAAAATGGCAGGGAGTGACACCGTTGAATGGTGAGCCTCCTTTTTTTTATTATATAGACTGCTTGCAGAATTAAAAACGATAGTGATATAGTAATAAATTGTGTCTAATTAAAATCATTAAACAAAGTTTATGCCTAAACTGAAAACTCGTAAGGCCGCCGCAAAGCGTTTTCGTCCTACGGGGAGCGGGACAAAGATCGTCCGTCGTAAAGCTTTTAAGAATCACTTATTAGAACATAAGAGTGCTGAACAGAGACGGAGACGGTTATCGAATACGGCTTTGGTTCATGAGTCGGATGAACATGCTGTTCGTTTGATGATGCCTTATATGTAAGGTTTTAGAAAAAATAACACATTTATTGCTAAAAAATCGTAGAGATTCACTATGACTAGAGTAAAACGCGGTAATGTTGCCCGCAAACGCCGTAAAAAAATTCTTAAACTGGCTAAAGGTTTTAGAGGTTCCCATTCTAAGCTTTTCCGTACTGCGAATCAGCAGGTGATGAAAGCTCTCCGTAACGCTTACCGCGATCGCCGCAAACGCAAACGGGATTTCCGTCGTCTGTGGATTACCCGTGTTAATGCTGCTGCTAGAGCCGAAGGGTTAAGCTATAGCAAACTCACAGGACAACTCAAAAAAGCCAACATTGAGTTAAACCGTAAAATGTTAGCCCAATTAGCGATTTTAGATCCTCAAGCTTTTGCTGAAGTGGTGAAAGTCGCAGCTCAAGCGAAATAATCAATTAACAAATTAAATGATTATCAAACAGTGAAACTCGGTTTCTATTTTCAGGGCCGAGTTTTCTCTTTGATAATTAATGATAAGTAGGGGCGTAAGGTTTACACCTAATCAAATAAATCTAAATTCTTTAAAGAAAATATGATGGGATTTCTTAATTTAAATAAACCGAAAGATTGGACATCCCATGATTGTGTTGCTAAAGTTCGACGTTTGTTGAAAATTCGCAAGGTTGGCCATGCGGGAACCCTTGATCCCTTGGCGACAGGGGTTTTACCCATTGCAATTGGCAAGGCTACCCGTTTAATTGCCTATTTACCGAATGATAAAACTTATCAAGCAAAAATTCGTTTTGGGGTAAAAACAACAACTGATGATCTAGCAGGAGAGATAATAAAACAACAATCTGCTGGACATTTAACCTTAGAAGAAATTGAGGCTTTCCTTCCCCAGTTTTTAGGGAAAATTACTCAAATTCCACCGATGTATAGTGCGATTCAACGGGATGGAAAACGGCTTTATGAATTAGCTCGTCAGGGAAAAGTGGTAGATGTTCCTAGCCGACAAGTTGAAGTTTTTAAAATTGACGTATTGGCATGGAAGTCAGGCGAATTTCCTGAATTGGATCTATCCATAAGCTGCGGAGAAGGGACTTATATTAGAGCGATCGCGCGGGATTTAGGGGACTTACTCGGAGTCGGGGGAACACTGGCGGGGTTAATTCGGACAAAAAGCGGTGGGATGAGCTTGGAAAATAGCCTGACCATTGAAGAACTAAGCCAACAGGTTGAAAGTCAGATCCTCAAGTTACTGCCTCCTAAAGCGGCGATCGCGTCCTTACCCGAAATCATTCTTGATTCTGAAACAGGGAAACGATGGTGTCAGGGACAAAAAATTGCTTTAACCGATTCTTTTTATCAAGTAATACCAAGCTTAAGGGTAGAACAAGAAGGCGGAGAATTATTGGGAATTGGAGAAATTTTGGAACGAGAAGACGGATTGCGTTTAGTTCCTAAAGTCGTTTTAACCCCTTAACCAAACTCAGCAATTTGCATCAAAGCCTCCGTGATAGACTAAACCAATATGGCAGTCCTAAATTCGGGGTTGATGATGATACGCACTTTTATTGGAATTTGCTTGACCTGTTTGATCGTTCTCGGTAGTTGTCTGGTTTCTCCTAGCGCGATCGCTTTAACGGACATTCCCTTGCTTGATATTTCCTATAAAGATTGTCCTCCCGAACTAGCAGAAGGTAGCGTTCTCAGTGGTTCCAATGATCCGGCGAATTGCTTTCTCGTAACCGGAAAAACCAAAAATACATCAGGCAAAACCGTTTATGATGCCGATGTTTATGGGCGAATTTATGATGCCAATAATGAACCCGCCATGCAAAATCGGACTCGGTTAGGCGCGATTCCTGAAGTTGAACCTGGGATTCATGATTTTGAATTACGGATTAGTGTCCCTGCAAATCAGCCAACGCCTTTAAAATTAGAACAATTTAAAGCAACAGGATTTACCGGAAAAGTGCGTAAATATTAGAGATATTGAGAGAAAAAACTAGGCTAACAATGACTTAAATTACGATGAAAACTCACCTAACAATTATGTTAGAGCTTTGCGTAAAAATCCCGTTTTTCAGCTTTTTACTGTTTAATTTAAGTGCTTGTGATTGGATTAGTCAGCAAATTTTTCCCTCCTCTCGATTTACTGCCCAAAAATTAGGGGTCATTGTCAATGAAGCCGATCCCTTAAGTGTGCAAATTGGCGATTACTACCAACGTCAACGCAAGATTCCCCAAGACAATATCATTAAAATTTCTTTTCCTCCCAACCGTTCTGCTATCTCTGCAAAGGAATTTCGTGAATTACAAAATGCTGTGATAGCTCAAACCTCTGGTCGGATAGAAGGCTATGCGTTAACCTGGGCGGCTCCCTATCGAGTGGATTGTATGTCCATGACCAGTGCCTTTGCTTTTAGTTTTGATCCGTCCCATTGTGCCAGTGGTTGCAAACTAACTGCCGTAAATCCATATTTCAATCAAACGTCTTTCCATCCCTACCGAGACTTTAAAATACGACCCACTATGATGATCGCGGCGACCAATTTTACTCAGGCGAAAGCGTTAATTGATCGCGGTGTGGCAGCAGACGCAACCTTTCCCTCTGGTACTGCTTATTTGATGGATACCACTGATAAAGCCCGCAATGTGCGATCGCAGTTTTATAGCCTGATTGAAACCTATCTTGGTTCGCGTTTTAAAATTGTTCAAATTAAAGGCAATATTTTAGAAAATAAAACCGATGTCATGTTCTATATTACGGGTCTAGAAAGAGTCGAGAAAATTACCACCAATCGTTTTCTCCCAGGCGCGATCGCCGATCATTTAACCTCAGTCGGCGGACAATTAACCGATAGTTCCCAAATGAGTAGCTTACGGTGGCTTGAAGCAGGAGCCACAGGCAGTTATGGCGCAGTTGTTGAACCTTGTAATTTCCCTCAAAAGTTCCCCCATCCAGGCATTCTTATTCAATCCTACTTAGACGGTGCAACCCTGTTAGAAACCTATTGGAAAAGCGTCGCCTGGCCAGGCCAAGGAATCTTTATTGGGGAACCGCTCGCTCGTCCGTTTGGCATCAAATATTAAGCTTTTCAGTTAATGGCTTCGCTCGACCCTTGAGTTAATTTTAAACATTAATAATTGTGGCTGACGTATTTCCGATCCTCCGCTACAATAAGCAGCTAAAATAACGCCATTGCTTAAAAGACAGCAATTAGCCCAATTTGTGTGAGGGAAAGAGAATTTAATGAATTTTAAATCTTTAAGCTTAAGTTTATTGAGTATATTAGTAATAGGAAACTTCGCCCATGCTAAGGAAACAGATGTACCCATTGATGTTCCCAATTCTGTGAATAATGAAAAACAGAGTTTAGCCTCCTCATCAATTGCTTCCTATTTTCAGCGAATTAATAAACTAGTCTACTTAGACAAATTATCCAAGGCTTCATCTCAACTAGAACCACTGAATTTCAATGTATCGCAATCTGTTTATATTCGAGATAAGACATCATGGGTTGATACTGTGAGCAATAACACAGAAGTGCTTGTTGCTCCCCCAAAAGAAGTGAGTCAAGTCTATTTAACTCTTCATGACAGTTTATTGGATCAACGGTTTCAAGTTTATCAACGCTCAGCGGCACTAGAATCTTCACTAGAAAATGTTCAAATCAACCCAATTTTAGAGCAGCCTACGGAAGAAAAATCTTCTTTATTACAACAACAAGAATCACAAAGATTACAAAACCTTGAAATCTACTCAATAGAAAACATAGACAATAACATTTCTGTTACAGAAAACATTTTCTCTAACTCGCCTTTTATTTCTTTTATCTCTTTAAATTTATCTTCAATTCAACTAGTTAGTTCAAAAACAGAAAATGTTTTCTCTCAAGATTTTGTACCCAATCTTCCTAAAAAAAGTACTCAAAAAATTAAAAATTTAAATGCAAAAAATTTGAATTTTTTAGAGACTGAATTAAATACCTTCTCCCTTGAGAAAGTTGTTATAGAACCTTCTTCCTCATCGTCAACAGACTCACCATTAGAAACAACTCCTCTAGAAGTCCCACCTCAAAACTCAACTGTTATCAACGAGCTACAAAATCCACAACATTCAACCGTGGGAAGCCTATATGTGACTTTCTCACCTATCACTTGGCATTTAGATGATATGAATAAGTCAAAAGTCAATGATTTCCCTTTAGGGTTAGGACTCGCCTATGACTTTGACATAATAAGATCAGATTCTGTTTTTTTAAACAATACTCTTATGAGCGCAGAATTTAGTATATTTAAAGATTCCGATTTTGGTTATCCATCAGGATTTTTGGCAACAACTTTTCGCAAAAATATAATAGATGAATTGCAGTTAGGCTTCGGAGCAGGATTGGTTTATACCACTCAATTAAAAAGATTGTCGGGGTCTCCTATTCTTCCTTTTATTTTCCCTTTTATGCAAACAGACTTTAAGTTTCCTCTTAATCTTAGAGTAGTTTATATCCCCTCAGTATCGGATTTTAAGAGTCAACAAATATTCTTTACTGTTTTTATTAAGGTGAATTAAGATTTATTTCATGTAGTGAAAGAGTGCAGTTTTGAAAATTTTTGAATTAATTGTATTTGTGTTTTAATGATTAACTGCAACCTCTCTAAAAAGTCTAACCTTCTTTTTGATTGGATTGTAGCTGCTACTGCTTAACTAGAATTTAGTTTGATTATTTTCATTGATTTGACTCATAAAATATGAGTTACAATAAGCAGCTACAATAACAGCCATTATTAAACAACAATAATTATCCCAAAAGTAAGTGATTTTTGTGTGAGGAAATTTTAATGAGTTTCAAATCTTTAAGCTTAAGTTTATTGAGTATACTTCTTTTGGGAAATTTGGCCCAAGCTAATGAACCAGAAGCCGACTCTTCTGTCCAGACTCCTTTTGAGGTTGTAGCTTCTATCAATAAAGATTTAATATCCCTACCCAATACCTCTTCAGTTTCGCAGCGTCCCGCATTAATTCAGAAAATCGCGCCTCAATCAGGGTCTTCCTTATCGCCCGATGAATCCCTTGTAGTCTCAGCAATGACGGGGGAACAGGATACCGCTCTTTCTACAACTCAAGTCATCAGTGCTTCTGAGGAAAAGACTCAAATTATCAGTTCACCCGTTACGGATGTTGTGAACAACAATTTGGCGAGGGCAGAAGACTCTAAAAACTCCGCATTGGTTAAATCTGCCGCTTCCAATATCACCCAATCTTTAATCAAATTTGCTCAGCAAGAGTCTTCTACTTTAACGCTTTCCCATAATTTAGGTAAAAATTCTGCTCAAATTCAATCATCCAGGACGGAACTTGCCCAAACAGCAAACCCGGAATTGCCACAGCCTGAACCAGAAAGCCCCGTTGAAAATTCTTCTCCCTCCTCAGTTCCCACAGAACCCAGCGATCCATCAAACGAAGAGAGTTCCCCGCCAACTCAGCCTGCCTCTCAAGCGACCTCTCCTGAAATTACGACTCCGTTGTATCGTCAGCCTATCCGTTTGTTGCACCTGAATACGGCTAATCAGCTTAAAGCGGGTGAATCAATGGCGAACTTTAGCGAAACCCAAACAATCAGTGGGGGAAAAGGTACAGGGAATCAAACTTACTATACCTATAGTGACTGGGGTTTAACAGATGATTTACAGGTAGGATGGGCTTGGATGTTAAATGATGATCCGACCTATAACCGTGTCAATGGCCAATTTATTGACCAGCAGTATCAATCGATGGGGCCCAATATTAAATATCGTTTTTATCAAGATGAGAATTGGTCTTTGGCGATCTTAGGTGCGTTAGAACACTTTCAAATTTATAGCGGCCCAGGTTTATATAACAATCAAGAATCTCCAACGCTCAGTAATACGATCGCTGGTTCGGTACAAGTTCCAATTACTTACAATTTGAGTGAACAATTGCAGGCAACCATTACGCCTGGGGTCAATATTTTTTCTAATAATCTCAATGGTGTTCCTTTCTTTGGAACCATTTTTAATGTAGGTGCAGGATTAAGTTGGCAAGTTTTACCTGAATTTTCAGTTTATGCCAATACGGTCGTTCCTTTTGGCTCAGGAAATAACGCGGTCAGCCCGTCCCGTGAATTTTTTCAAAAAGTGCTATGGGCGGTTGGCGGAACCTATGCCTACAACAAGGCGATCGCGATCGAGTTACATTTAACCAATTCTTTTGGAGGAACGCCTACAACGGGGATTCTGCCTTTACCGACTGCTAGTAACGAAATTCTATTGGGGGGCAGTTTTATTATGGTTCCCTCTGCTAAGGAAAAACGGGAAGACATTGTTTTAAGCGATCGCAATCAAACGCTCCTCTTTAATTGGTTTACCCTAACTACGCCCTATATCTTACCGACTGACGATTTTGGATTTCGGATCGCAGGAGATTCGGCAGGAAGCATTGGTGGTGGACTTTTTTATAGCTTTCTGCAAGATTATCAGATAGAATTCGCTGTTGACTCCATTGGCGGTTTTGATACCTCTACCGTTATTGGTACTCGCTCAGGAACCGATACCCAATGGCGAGCTGGTGGAAAATTAGTCCTACTAAATCAACTTGATGGCGATCCGTTCTCTATTAGTGGAAGATTGACCTTCGGAAGAGATTGGGGTAACAAGCAAGGTTATATGATGGTTGAATTTCCGATGATGTATGAAATTAATCCCCAATGGGCCGTTCTATTTTCCCCAAAAGCAGCCATTAATGGTGGTAATACGCCGGTTGGTATTGGTTTAGGAGCTAATTATCAACTGAATTCCTTTACGCAATTAATTGCCGAAGTCACTCCTTTAGTAACCGGAGAAAGAACTGTTTGGAGTGCGGGTGTCCGCTTCTTTCCTATCCCCAATCTTTCCATTGATTTACTGGGAACGAATTCGACGAGCCAATTTGATCTAGGAACTGTGGTTGCAGAACCGGGTACTCGTTTTTCTGCGGGAGTTCAATGGCGGAATTAATTTCGATAATGCTTAATTCGTTAACGCCTAAAATTTACGGCTAATAATTCTCAAACGTGTGGTAGAGGTTTATCCAAATCAAGCCAGGATAACCAATACCACTGTTCTAGCCGTTCTCTTACCCATTGATCCATTCGTTCATCTATTTGATCGGCTAAGTACCTAGCACAATTGTCATCATTTCCACTCTTTTTCTGTAACTTGGGTTCGATAACAATGCGATAACGAGATTCGTCAATCTGTTCTACAAAACCAGGAACAATGTCAAGTTGATAACGAACTGCTAGACGAGCGGCTAACCAACGATTTCCCCCATAGGGTAACTTTCGGCCTAAACTCGGCCCCCAAATATAACCATCTTTTTCCTCATCAATAAACAGTAATAAATTACTCCCTGCTTTTAAAGCGCGCGCTAACTGAAACATTGCAGATGAAGAAGCAGGAACTAAGTCAAAATCAGCCATCCAAGAATTCCTTGCTTGCGTCGCAATATAACGATATAAGGCATTGGGAGGAGGAGCATATAGGGCACAACTCGGATTGGGTAAAGTCGTTCCAATATAGGCGGCTAATTCCCAGTTTCCCAAGTGACAACTGACAAAAATAGTTGGTTGAGAAACATTTTGTAAATTTTCCTGTCCGACAACTTCGACATAACCTTCCTGAACAAGTCGTTGTAAAACTGTAAATTGAGTATGTAGACGACCAATCCGCCCCGTCCATTCGATAATTTGCTGCTCTCTAAGCTTAAAATCGTCTATCCCTCTTAATCGCTCCAGAGAAATGTGCATATTTTTGATCCAATCGTCCCCATTATGAATCGCTTGTATTGCCGCCCGTTTCCCAAAATAATGACCGATCGCCGAAGTCCAAGGAATGGGTAACACGCTCATTAACTCAGCCAGCCATAATTGACTTTGTTGCAATAAAGTAAATTTTTCTTGTTGCATTCTTTTGAAAATATTTTTTTTTAAAAGGGAGCAGATTTATCTAGGTCTAGCGTGGCTAACCAATACCACTGTTCAAGTTTGCTACTGATCCATTGATTGAGATATTGATCCATTTGATCCGCTAGGTATTTTACACAACTATTTTTATCCCCATCAATCATTTTAAGTTTGGGTTCAACCACAACGCGATAGCGAGAATTGCCCACTTGTTCGACATAAAGGGGAACAACATCGACCTGATGCTGAACGGCTAAGCGGGCTGCTAACCAACGATTGCCAGCATAGGGTAACTCGCGCCCTAAACTTGGCCCCCAAATGTACCCATCTCTTTCTTCATCAATAAACAGTAATAAATTACTTCCTGCTTTTAAGGCACGCGTCAACTGAAACATCGCACGGGGAGAAGCGGGGACAAGCTCGGTATTGGCTTTCCATGATTGTCTAACTTTTGTGGCGATCGCCTCATAAATGGGATTTTTGGGTGGGGCATATAATGCACAACCTTTATTGGGAAGTCTCGTTAAAGTATGGCCTACTAACTCCCAATTGCTTAAATGACAACTCACAAAAATCGTAGGTCGAGTAATACCCTGAAAATTTTCTTGTCCGATGACCTCTAAACCGCCTTCTTTGACAATTCGCCCCAGAACAGTAAATTCTGTATGAATTCGTCCCATTCGCCTAGCCCATTCAAAAATCTGCTGTTCCCGTAATTTAGGATCACCAATTCCTTGAAGACGTTCAATATTACAATGTAAATTCTTAATTTGATATTGATTGTCCTGAATCGCTTGCCAAGCTGCTTTTTCTCCTAAATAAGCACCAATATCAGAAGCCCAAGAAACTGGCAGAAATTTCATGAGCTTTGCAATCCACAATTCCTTATATTCTGCCCAGCTTGGCTTTCTTTGAGGAGAAGCTATCTGGGTCGCGCCAAACACCTCAATATTCCAAGCGATCGCTAAAAGAGCCATTGCCTTGGCAATCCAAAATTGTCGATTCTTGATTGACGTTATAGATTCTTTCAGCCTCATCATGAACGGGATTCTAAATACATGGGTAAACCGCCTTTGGGGCGTAGTGTGAGACGGCATTCAATACTCACTGAATGATTAGCCGCTAAACGAGGTTGAAAACGTTGGGCAAGCGTTGCAAGACAAAGAATCCCTTCCGTTATCCCAAACCGTTTACCTAAACAGGCACGACGACCAGCACTAAAGGGAATATAGACAAAATTATCCGGTCGAGAAGAGTTGTTTAAAAACCGTTCGGGAATAAAACTATTGGGTTTATCCCAATACAATCGATGACGGTGTAAAAGCCAAGGAATAACTAAGATGATCGTATTAGGATGAATTGTAATATCGTCAATAAAATCATGCTCTCTTGCTTGACGGCTCAATACAGGAACAGGTGGATATAACCGCATCGCTTCTTCAAAAACTGCTCGCGTATAGGGAAGATTAACCACATCTTCGTATTTTGGAAGACGTTTTCCAAGAACTTGATCAAGTTCTTCCCGTAATTGAGAGGCAACACGAGGGCTGTGATCCAATAAATACCAAGTCCAAGCCAAGGCATTCGCGGTGGTTTCATGGCCTGCCATAAACATAACGATCGCTTCATTGCGAGCGGACGAAAAACCGAGCGGACATTTTTTAGAACTATCGCTCTTCCCCGTATGGCCTTCTAATAACAAAGATAATAGGGTTAAGCGAGAATTTTCGGGTTGATCAAGTTGCTCAGCTTTTTGCCGTTGAGAATAACGCTCAATAATGCGGTCAATGACTTCTTGAACTTTAGAGGCTGCTTTTAGGGCCGCAATCCGCCGAAATGGATTTGTCATCCCACTCAAAAAAGGTAATCCAAAGGCATCCGCAAAGTTAATCTGCTCAATATGTTTTTGATAATCGGAAAAACCTTGTACCACTTGTGCTGCTTCACGTTCAGAAATGTCATCTCCAAAAATCGTTCTGCCAATGATTCGAGCGGTTAACTTGGCCATCTCATTCAGTATGTCCACAGGTTGCCCTTGCGGCAAAGATTGCCAATTTTCGGCTAATTCTTGGGCTGATTCAACCATAATTGAAGCAAAATCCGGCAAGAGATCATTTTCAAAAGCAGGGGTACAATAATCACGACGTTGCCGCCAGAGTTGACCATCACTGACAAATAGGCCATCTCCTAATAACGGTTCTAGAGTATGACGCATCTGGGGACTCTTACGATCGTAATTGTCATGTTCTTCTAAAAAAACCCGACGCACTGTATCAGAAGAATTACACGCAAAGTAGTGTTGACGTAATAATGAAAATTCAAAACTTGTTCGAGAATAGGCCGCTTCTGGCCAACAGGCTAATAAATTCTGACGAAACTGTAATAGTCCAGCTAAAGAACTCGTGGCGGCCTGATTGGGATTAACACTGACAGGCTCGATCAGATCGGACTCAAAAACTTCATAAAAATCTTGGGAGCTACTGGGCGGGCTAACGCTCATAAACGGTTCTAGCGTAATACTACTTTTTAAGTTTTAATACATTTATTGGGTCTGTCGGTGCTATTTATTAAAGCACTAAATTGTCCATTCTGTTTTCAGCTTTTAGGCTATTTTCAATTAAAACTTGTCAAAATATGAATTAACGATAATTTATCAATGTTTTTCGCTTGTATTAACAACAAATCGATCCTTAGTGTGATAGAAACCTGACAATAAAATTTAGGAATTTTTTGCCATCGTCTTTTTTGCCGGTTAGGTCATTAATATTACACAAGCTGATGTTTTTAGGTAGGGCAGAAACAGTCAGTACTTAAGAAGGTAAGTAAGCTAACGATACAATAAACTCGCTCCAAAATAATGATTTTTAAACTTAAGGAGTTTTCAGCCACGTTTTCCAATCAGCTCAGTTTATTTTTATGGGTTTGGTTTGGCCAATTAATTTCTAATATTGGTACTCAATTAACGCTTTTTGCGTTAGGTGTTTTTGTCTATCAACAATCTCAATCCGTCACGCAATTTGCAGGGATGACCCTTGCTATTTATCTTCCTCCGATTCTTCTGACTCCCTTAGCGGGATATCTAACTGACCGTTATTCACGACGTTGGATCATGATTCTGAGCGATACCGGATCGATGGCAGGCATTTTGATGTTAAGTGGTTTATTGCTGTGGGGAAGCATTAAACCTTGGCAAATCTATGGTTTGTTGGGTTTAAGTTCAGCTTGCAATAGTTTCCATGTGCCATCTTATTTAGCCGCGACAACGCTGATGGTTCCTAAAGAATTTTTAAGTCGCGCTAATGGATTAATCTTGATGAGCCATTCTCTTGCTCAATTGAGCGCACCGTTTGCAGCCGGTTGGCTAATTCTTTCTTTAGGGCTACCGGGGCTAGTTTTACTCGATTGTTTAAGCTTTCTTTTAATGCTGGCTATTTTAGTAACTGTCCGCTTTCCTGAAATTGCCTACACCGACTCCCATGCTCTTCGGTCTGATTTTTCTTATTATTTACTCATTGGTGAAACTGTTAAAGGATGGCAATATATTCGACAACGTTCTGGATTATTGGCTTTATTAGGGCTGATGGGAATGGTTTATGCCACTTTAGGTGTGACAGAGGTACTGTTTACGCCTTTTGTTTTAAGCTTTGCAACAGTGAAAGAATTAGGGCTTTTGCTGAGTATGGCAGGCGGTGGTTGGTTAGTAGGCAGTCTTATCGTCAGTTTATGGCGGAATCCACCGGGTTTTGTGTTGCCGATTATGGGAGGGATTGCCATTCAGGGTTGGGTATTATTGGGCGCGGGGGTTGATGGGATTGTGAAAAGTTTTCCAATTTTTGTGGGAGGTATTTTTGCTTATTCGCTAGTTTGCCCCATTATTCTTAGCTTCAGTCAAGCTATTTGGCAAAGTCAAGTTGAAATTAGGCTACAAGGGAAAGTTTTTGCAACTCGTTTAGCGATTGAATGGTCATTTCGTTTAGTTGCTCTCGTTTTAGCTGGATGGTTAGCAGATAGTATTTTTGAGCCTTTTTTTCGAGGAAATCATTGGCTACTAGAGCAGGTTTCCTGGTTGTTAGGTAAAGGAACAGGGCGAGGTATGGCTTATTTACTAAGCACAATGGGTTTTTTAAATCTTTTAGCGGCGATCGCAAGTTATCATTATGCTCCCCTGTTAAAATTAGACCGTCAAATTTCCCATTGATTTCCTATTGCTCCCCATGACTCAAATTACGCCGCAAGTTATCCGTCTTGATCTGTCTACCCATTGTCAACTTAAGTGTCCTTCTTGTCCCACCGCTCAGGGACTTATTAAGGAACAATTAGGTGCGGGGTTTGTTAGCTTTGAGAATTTCAAAAAAATTATTGCGGATAATCCAGAAGTCATGTCTATTGAACTATCTAATTGGGGAGAAGTTTTATTAAATCCTCAGCTTCCCGAAATGCTGGCCTATGCCTATGAAAAAAACGTACTGATCACCATTGGTAATGGGGCCAATTTAAATACCGCTAAGCCTGACTTATTAGAAGCGATCGTGAAATATCAAGTCCGAGAAATCACCTGTTCAATTGATGGAGCCAGCCAAGAAACTTACTCTCAATATCGCATTGGTGGTAACTTTGAAAGAGTTATTAAAAATATCAAAATAATTAATCAGTTTAAACAAAAATATAAAACAAATTTTCCCATTTTACTCTGGCAATTTGTAGTTTTTGGTCATAATGAACATGAGATTCCAAAAGCTCGACAACTCTCCCAGCAATTAAATATGGAATTTTATGTTAAGCTTTCGTGGGATGAAGAAATATCACCGTTAAAGCAACCAGAAAAAATTCGCTCTGAAGTGCAGAGTCAAGTTATTAGCCAAAGAGAATTCCTTCAAAAATATCAAAGAGATTACATGAATGAAAATTTTTGTAAACAAATGTTCCTGTCTCCACAAATTAATTGGGACGGTAGAATTTTAGGCTGTTGCATTAATTCTTGGGGAGACTACGGTAATGCGTTTGAAGAACCGCTGAAACAAGCACTTAATAAGTCTAAACTACGCTATGCAAGACAAATGTTGCTAGGGAAAGTTCCCGACAAAGAAGATATTCCCTGTAGTCGCTGTTATGTTTATCGTAATATGAAACAAAATAATACCTATCTTCATCCCAACGAAGTTCAAGAATCTTGGTTATATCATTTAGGTGTAAAATGGGGACGTTTAGGAGTTAGTACTATCAAATATTCTTGGCTCTCTCGAAAATGGTTAGAAACAAATATTAAATCCATTATTAAGAAACTGCCTTAAAACGGAGAAAAGATAACTTGGAACAAGCAAAAAATGACTAAGAAAATCCTGATTTTAACAGTCGGTGGTGGCGCAGCTCATAATTTGACAGCCCTTGCTCTTAAACAACAAATCGCTCAACAAGAAGGTAATAATATTGAAATCAGAATTGAAGATCTGTATGCTAATGGTCATGTAATAACAAATGGATCAGTTCAATTCTACAGTTGGATTCATCGATATGCCCCTTGGTTTCATCATATTTATTTTGGGATTACTGACACTCCTTATATCATGTGGTGGACAAAAACAATTTTAATTCACAGTTATTATAAAAAACTAATTCAAGAATATCGTCCTGAGGCAATTATTAGTGTTTTT
>CAYZWO010000007.1:0-30906 GCA_964482215.1 uncultured bacterium | reverse complement strand
GTATAATCGACGTTATTTTGCAATCGCCAAATCGATCTTAGGAGAAAAAACTTATTGTGTTACTCTCTGTCCAGAATATACGGGGGGCTACGGTTTCAGCCCTCATTGGGTGGATCCTCAAGCGGATATTTTTTGGTGTCATACCGAAGCTGTAAAACAACAAGCCCTAAAATTAGGAATGCCGCTTCACAAAATTTGGCTTTCTTCAAATTTATTACGAGAAAATTTTTATCAAAAACCATTGACAGACGTAGAAAAGCAGCAATTTTTAACCCAAGAGCTTCAGTTAAGTCCTCATAAATTTACCCTACTATTTTCCACGAATGGATCAGGCTCCCAAAATCATATTGACTTACTCAAAATGCTTTTACCGTTAGCGGAAAAAGTGCAAGTCATTATTTTGTGTGGAAATAATCATTACGCTAAAACCTCGGTTAAAGAGTGGTCTCAAAATCATCCTCAACTACAAGTATGCTTGTTAGGTTTTACAGAAAAAATTTCTTACTTACTTCAGGTTAGCCAAGCCAATATTCAACGCCCTGGATTTTTAATAACAGCAGAATCTATTTATTGCCAATGTCCAATTATTTTTAATGGCATCGGTGGTTTTATGCCCCAAGAACTTTTAGCTATTCGCGCTCTAGTTCCTCAAAAAATGGCAGTCACCATGACTCGTTCTCAGCAACTTTTTACAATTTTAAATAACTGGCTCAATCATCCAGAGCAGTATCAAGTCATGCGCCAAGCTCATCAAAATTATTCTCATTATTCTGTTTCAGCACAAGATCGAATTAAAGCATTAATAGATATTCTTGAAAAAAGTTAAATAGTTACTTAAAATCATAAAAATGATCCTATCTCAGCCATTAAAAATTTTATTGTTAACATCTAATACTGGCTATGCTCATAATGCTGCTGCCAATGCAATTAAGGAATGGATAGAGTATTTTTATCACAATCAAATAACAGTAGAAATTGAATATCTTTTAGAAAATTCTAATCCTATTTATCGGCAAGAAGTTAATTTTTATAATTTTATTCAACGGAATATCCCCCGATTACATATTATTTTTTATGCTTTTTTAGAATATCATCAATATTTACAAGATATTCGCCCCTATCGCCCTTTTGTGGGTAAAAAATATTGGACAGAGCGTCTTAAAAAGTTTCAACCTGATGTGATTATCTCTACTCATTGCCAAATCAATTTAGGATATTTTGATTTAGCGAAAGACGTTTTAGGGAATCGGGTTAAATTTGTTACCTATTGTACGGAAATTGATGGAGGGCGAGGATTTACCCATAATTGGATTAATCCACTTGTTAATGTTTTTTGGTCACAAACGCCTGAAGTAACACAGCAAGCATTACAAATGAAGCTTAATTCAAAACAAGTTTTTACTTGGGGAACGTTGTTAAACCGTTCATTTTATCAATCCTCTTTAACAAATACGGAAAAAAAAGTTTTTTTAAAACAAGAGTTAGGTCTTGAGCCTGAACGATTTACGATTTTATTAGGAACCGGAGGAGCCGGCGCAAATAACCATTTACGCTTTTTACAACAACTTTTACCCTTAAAAGATCAAATTCAAGTGATTGCGCTTTGTGGAAAAAATATTGTTGCTAAATCTCAATTAGAAAGTTGGCGATCGCGGCATCCCGAATTTTTGCTGTGTGTGCTACCCTTTACCGATAAGATGGCCGAACTATTACAGATTAGTTCTGTTGTCGTTGCTCGTCCAGGGGCTAGAACCTCTATTGAATCCATTCATTGTCAATGCCCAATGATCTTTAACTTATTGGGAGGAATCATGCCTCAAGAATTGTTAGCAATACGATATTTTCAATCACGAAATATTGCCAACTCCGTTCGTTGGCCCCATCAATTAGTCCCTATTATTCAAAAATGGTTAGATCAACCCGAATCCTATGAGCAGTTAAAACACCGTATTGCGTCTACTTATCGACCTTCTGATCCTGAGCAGATTATTAGTCAATTATTGAAAACACTCAGTCTTTTATAAATTTTAATCTTTAATCTTGAATAATTAAATAATTATTTGAATTTCTATGATAAATAAAATATTTTTTTCTTCCATTCAACCTCATCAAAAAAAGATTAAAATTTTTAGTAAACTATCTCTAATCTTGTTGTGTCTTAATATTATAAAACCTTGCTGGGCAGATTCCATTTCTACTTTTCCTTCATCAACATCACCACTTTTAATCAGTCAAAATAGTAATATTAGTATGACTGGTGGAAATGGTAATTACGAGATTCGGCTTTTGGTGAACAGTTCTCCAGAAAAAGCATGGAAAATTATAACCAACTATACCAATGTTAATAATTTTATGCCTGATGTCGTATCCAGTAAAATTGTTGAAAACAATGGTAATCAAAAAATTCTTGATCAAGTTTATCAAAGTACTTATACCTTAGGCATTAAAGCAAAAGTCCGTGTGCAGGTTAAAGAATCTTACCCCAAAGAAATTAATATTAACCTGATTCGAGGAGATTTCCTGAATAAATTCCAAGGAAACTTAAGTTTAAAACCAGCTGGCTCTAAACAATTAAAGTTGACCCAAAAATTCCTTTTTCTAAAGATTTATTCTTTGATATTTATCAAGAGCGTTTACTGGAAGGGATGAAATTATTAAAGAAGACCCTGGAGACTCGTCCTTCCTAAACAGTTGTTTCCTCTCGATGACTGGACTAGATGACAGGTTACAATCAGATTAGTCCCTTCAACTTTTTTTACCTTGCTAGTGGAAATCTCCTCCTCATTCTCTACTGTCCAATTTGATCCCATTGATGAAGCCTTAGCTGCCATTAAGGCAGGTCGTCCTGTTGTGGTTGTAGACGACGAAAATCGGGAAAACGAAGGGGATGTCATTTGTGCGGCCCAGTTTGCGACCCCAGACATGATCAATTTTATGGCGGTCGAAGCCAGGGGGTTAATTTGTCTCGCCATGACGGGAGAACGCTTAGATGCGCTCGATTTACCCTTAATGGTGACGAAAAATACGGATAGTAACCAAACCGCTTTCACGGTTAGTATTGATGCCTCTCCTCGCTTAGGGGTAACGACAGGAATTTCGGCTGAAGATCGTGCCCGTACCATTCAAATTGCCATTAATCCCAGCACTCATCCCGATGATTTAACTCGTCCTGGCCATATTTTTCCGCTTCGGGCTAAAGATGGCGGGGTTCTCAAGCGAGCAGGTCATACAGAAGCTGCCGTTGATTTGGCTCGGTTAGCGGGACTTTATCCCGCAGGGGTTATCTGTGAAATTCAAAATGCTGATGGCTCGATGGCCCGTTTACCTCAGTTATTTGAATATGCTCAAAAGCACCAGTTAAAGCTGATTACGATCGCGGATCTGATTAGTTATCGTCTCAAGCATGACCGCTTCGTGATTCGGGAAACGGTGTGTGATTTTCCCAGCCAATTCGGTAATTTTAAGCTTTATGCCTACCGCAATTTGTTAGATCAAACGGAACATATTGCTATTGTTAGAGGAAATCCCGCTGATTTTTCCGATCATCCTGTCATGGTGCGGATGCATTCGGAATGTTTAACAGGGGATGCCTTGGGGTCTCTGCGTTGTGATTGTCGGATGCAGTTACAGGCAGCTTTGAAAATGCTCGAAAATGCGGGCATGGGAGTGGTAGTTTATCTACGGCAAGAGGGGCGAGGCATTGGTTTAGTCAATAAGTTAAAAGCCTATTCCCTGCAAGATTTGGGATTAGATACGGTCGAAGCTAATGAACGTTTAGGGTTTCCTGCGGATCTGCGAGATTATGGCATGGGTGCGCAAATGTTGAATGATTTGGGAGTTAAACAAATTCGTTTAATTACCAATAATCCTCGAAAAATTGCAGGACTCAAGGGTTATGGGCTAGAAGTGGTGGAACGGGTTCCCCTATTAATTGAAGCCAATGATTATAATTCAGGCTATTTGGCTACTAAAGCCGAAAAATTAGGTCATTTACTGTTACAAACTTATTTAATTACCATTGCGATTAATTGGCAGCCTGAAGTTTATACGGCTACAGAACGGTATGAAAAACTAGAAAAGTTACGCTTTTTAGTGCGTCCTAGCCAGCTTTTATTACAAGAAGAAGTCCGCCCTGTAGCGATCGCGCTCTTTAATAAATCGTCTCTGATTTTCCACTTGGGACTGGATCAAGGGAATGCAACGTCCCCAGATTGGTATCAAGAAGGAAATAATCCTTATTTAACAGCGATCGCGGGTATTTTAGATACGTTACTAAGTTGGGATAATGTCCAGCAATTGGAATTTTTGATTTCGAGTGGTGACGATCCGATGATTGGCTTACAAGTGACCTTAGACCGCGAAAATTTATCGTTTACCGACAAACCGTCAACGCTTTGTAAAAACTTGAAAACTCAGACAATTTATAGCTTTCAACGTACACCAAGCATGTAAATTTTAGTCTGGTACTTTTTTCTAATCAAGGCGAAACTTGTTTCACAGGGCGCGGCACATCAAAAATATAGCCTTTGCCTCGAATCGTTTGAATATAATCGCCTTCGGGTTCTCCAATTTTGCGCCGAATCTGGCCAATGTGGACATCAACTTTTCGTTCTGCTTTGACATCATCGACTGTTCCCCAAACGGCTGAAATGAGTTCTTTTCTCCCCCAAATTTTGCCTGGATGTGTGACTAAAAAGTAAAGTAATTCAAATTCCAATTGGGTAAGCGGCACTAACTCACCGTCAATAATGATTTCATTACGCTCAAGATCAAATTCTAAACGCCCAAAATTAATATCAGATTGCGGCAGGGATGGCGGAATTTCTAAGGTGGCATGACGTTTAATTAGCGCACCAATTTTAGCCCTTAAAATTTCGAGGTTAAAAGGTTTTGTTAAGTAATCATCTGCTCCCTGCTCAAAGCCTTCCAAAATATAATTTGTATCCGATAAACAGGTAAGCATTAAGACAATCGTTTGGGGAGTTCTCATTTCTTTGCACAGATTAAAGCCGCTATCATCTGGCAAATTGACATCTAAAATAACGAGATCAGGGCGAAATTCTTTGAACAAATTTCTTGCGGTTTTTGCATCTTCAGCAGTTTCTACTTGATAATCATTAAAACTCAAAAAACGTCCCACCAAATTGCGAATGGCAGGGTCATCATCTACCACTAAAATCTTATTTTGAGGATTCTGACTAGGATTATCTGTCATGGATGCTGAATTAAAAGAAAATCAGAAAAAACTTATAGTGAAATAATAGTCGATTTATTCTTTTTAGCAAATTATATGCGATGACTAAACAACAGGAAACACCGATTCTTGCAGCTTTGCGATCGCTGATGTCTCAAGCTGATGCATCTTTTTATGCACCCGGACATAAACGGGGGCAAGGAATTTCTCGTTTATTAGCGGAGTTGTTAGGTCGAAGCCTTTTTCAAGCTGATTTACCGGAATTACCTGAACTGGATAATTTATTCGCGCCATCAGGGGTGATTGAACAGTCTCAGCAATTAGCAGCAGAACTTTGGGGGGCTGATCAAACCTGGTTTTTGGTGAATGGAACAACCTGTGGAATTATTTCCGCGATTTTAGCAACCTGTGGTTTTGGCGATAAAATTATTCTCCCTCGTAATAGTCATCAATCGGCGATCGCCGGTCTTATTTTATCAGGCGCAACCCCGCTTTTCCTAGAACCTGTTTATAATCCGCAATGGGATTTAGCCTATGGCATTACACCAGAGTCCTTAGAAAAATTACTCGGCGACCATCCTAATACCAAAGCGGTGCTGCTATTGTATCCGACTTATCACGGTGTTGGGGCAGATATTCAGGCGATCGCGGATATTACCCATCGCTACCAGATTCCCTTAATTGTTGATGAAGCGCACGGTTCTCACTTTCATTTTCATCCTGATTTCCCCCCATCCGCACTTCAGGCAGGGGCAGATATTACCATCCAATCTACTCATAAAACGCTAGGAGCCTTGAGCCAAGCTTCGATGTTGCACCTTCAAGGGAAACGGGTTAGTCCGCAACGCATCAGTAAAGCCCTGTCTCTGGTTCAATCTACTAGCCCTAGTTACTTGTTATTAGCTTCCCTGGATGGTGCGAGGCAACAAATGGCGTTAGACGGTCAAGCTTTATTAACCCAAAGCTTAAATTTTGCCCAACTTGCCAGAGAGCGTTTATCGAAACTTTCAGGACTTCGGATTTTAACTGCTGCTGAGCCTGAACCAGGTTTTCGTTGGTTTGACCCGACTCGTTTAACGATAGATGTGAGTCAATGGGGTTTAACGGGGTTTGAAGTGGATGAAATTTTACGGCAAGCGTTTCAGGTTACGGCAGAACTCCCCACTTTACGGCAATTAAGTTTCATTATCAGCTTGGGCAATAGGCAACAAGATATTGATCAGCTATGCCAGGCTTTTACGGTTCTCAGCGATCGCTATTCTGCATCTTCTCAACCTTCTTTAGATTTACCTGCTTTGCCAACGTCTCAATTTGTCCTTTCTCCCAGAGATGCCTATTTTGCACCGACCGAAACAGTTCTGATCAAAGATTCCCGCGATCGCGTGAGTGCTGACTTAATTTGTCCCTATCCGCCAGGGATTCCTGTGTTAATTCCTGGGGAAGTGATTACCCAAGAGGCATTAGATTATTTACAACAGGTTCAACAATTAGGGGGAGTGATTAGTGGTTGTAGTGATGACAGTTTACAGGTAGTGATTCAGTATTAATTGACCTTATTTTGATTCATTGCGAATTTTATTAAAGTTGACGTTGTTTTTCGCGATTTAAATATTAATAATTCAGATTAATGACTTGTTTTTATTTTCAATTGCTTTTATTTTAATCCTCCTCACGCGATCGCGCATTTAGCCCCCATCTGCTGGAAGTAAAATAACTAGCTCCTGCTTGACAAGTCGAAGTCGTTATGAGTATGATTTGATCATGACAGTTATAACTGTTACATAAAAAATCTCTTAAACAACCAAATTAAGGAGTTTACGCATGTTACCGAATCATGAAGGTCAAAAAGTCCCTAACGTTACTTTCCCGCTTCGGATTAATGATGAATGGGTTAATTTAAGCACCGATGACTTATTTGCGGGCAAAACCGTTGTTGTGTTCTCATTACCTGGTGCTTTTACTCCCACTTGTTCTTCTTCCCACGTTCCTGGCTATAACGCTTTAGCTCCTATTTTTAAAGCAAACGGTGTAGATGATATTATCTGTATCTCTGTTAACGATACCTTTGTCATGAATGAATGGGCAAAAGACCAAAAAGCCGAAAATATCAAGTTTATTGCCGACGGAAATGGACAATTCACTGAAGGAATGGGCTTATTGGTTGATAAATCTGATCTTGGTTTTGGTAAACGGTCTTGGCGGTATTCCATGCTCGTGAAAGATGGAACCATCGAAAAAATGTTTATTGAACCCGAAGTTCCTGGCGATCCCTTTGAGGTTTCTGATGCTGAAACCATGCTGAAGTACATTAATCCCACAGCCGGCCAACCCCAATATATTTCCCTCTTCACGAAAATTGGTTGCCCCTATTGTGCCAGAGCTAAAGCAGCCTTAAAGGAAAAAGGATTGGAATATGAAGAAATTGTTTTAGGCGAAGCGATTACAACTCGTTCTCTGAAAGCCGTCGCGGCCGCTACCACCGTTCCTCAAGTTTTTATTAATGGAACCCATATCGGTGGTTCGGAAGAATTATTGGCTTATCTGAAAAAATAGGTGATTCGAGTTAAAAAGTTTTGAAATGGGGAAATGGCTTAGTTAAGTAATTGGAATAGGCTTTAAAACCATAACCCCCTGCTCTATTTTTTAACATTAATTAAAGCTTGAACACGATTGAAACATGCTTAAAATTGGAATATATCCAAGGAGAAATTTATCATGACAGCCACTCCAGTTAAAGCCACTGGCAAACTTTACCCCACTCGTATTGATTTACCCGTTGAAGTTCGCACACAAATTATCAATATTTTAAGCACCACATTAGCCACGACTTTAGATTTAAAAACCCAAATTAAACAAGCCCACTGGAATGTCAAAGGGTTAGATTTTTATCAACTCCATCTCTTGTTTGATGAGTTAGCAACGGAGGTTGAAGAATACGTCGATATGGTGGCAGAACGAATCACCGCTTTGGGCGGAACTCCTCTGGGCACTGCTCGCGTGGCTGCTGCGAATTCCATTTTGCCTGAATATCCCTTGGATATTGCTACAGGTGTTGATCATGTTACGGCTCTTTGCGATCGCTATGGGGCTTATGCGGCTCATGTACGGACAGCGATCGCGGACACAGCAGATTTAGGGGATGCAGATACGTCTGATCTCTATACGGAAATTTCCCGTACCATTGACAAACGCCTCTGGTTCCTCGAAGCCCATTTAGTCAAATAGTTGATTTTTCCGAATAAAATGAAAGAGTGGCCCACTTCGGTGGGTCTTTCAGTTTTTCAGTGTAATTTCTTAAAATTTATATGCAGAGTGCCCGTCAAATTGCCTTTTCAACCCTACGAGACATCGATAGACGGGATAGCTACACCGATATTGCCCTAGATCGTGCTTTGAAAAATACTGACCTCAAACGTAGCGATCGCGGCCTAGTGACGGAATTAGTGTATGGCATTGTGCGACGACAGAGAACCTTAGATACACTAATCGAACAATTAAGCCAGAAACCGATTGCTAAACAACCCCCTGATTTAAGACGCATTTTACAGATTGGATTGTATCAGTTACGGTACTTAGACCATATTCCTGATTCTGCGGCGGTTAATACCAGTGTGGATCTAGCCAAAAGCAATGGTTTAAAAGGGTTGTCAGGCGTTGTTAATGGAATTTTACGGCAATATATTCGCTTAAGTTACGAAAATCCCGATCCCTTACTCTTACCGAAAAATCCTGTGCAAAAATTGGGAATTTTGTATAGTTTTCCCGATTGGATTATTGAGTTATTTTTAAACCAATTTGGAGAAACGGAAACGGAGTTATTATGCGATTACTTTAATCAACCACCCACCATTGATTTACGCATTAATCCTTTAAAAATTAACTTAGAACTTGTCGAAACAGCTTTTGCCCAGCAACAAGTAGAAACGGCTCGTGTTCCTGGTTTACCCCAGGCGTTACGCTTAATTAAAGCCAATTGTCCGATTCAGCAATTACCTGGTTTTAGTGAAGGATGGTGGACAGTACAGGATGCCAGTGCCCAATTAGTCACGACCTTACTTGATCCGCAGCCCAATGAAGTGATTATTGATGCTTGTGCCGCTCCAGGGGGAAAAACGACTCATATTGCTGAATTAATGAACGATCAAGGAATAATCTGGGCTTGCGATCGCACGGCTTCACGATTAAAGAAACTCAATAAAACCGTTGAGCGTTTAGGATTACAATCCATTCAAACCTTAGTGGGAGATAGTCGAGATTTTCCTCAATTTATTAATCGCAACGATCGCGTCTTACTTGATGTACCCTGTTCAGGACTCGGAACCTTACACCGTAACCCTGACATTCGTTGGCGGCAAACGCCTGATAAAATAAAAGAATTAACCCAATTACAAGGAGAATTGTTAGCCCAAGCAGCCTCCTGGGTCAAACCGCAAGGTATTTTGGTCTATTCAACCTGTACATTGAATGCCCAAGAAAACCAAAATATTATTCAAACTTTTTTAACGCACCATCCTAACTGGCAAATTTGTGATCCTGCTTTAGACTCATTTCAAGAATTTTCATTAAATCCAGAAAAAGGAATTCAAATATTACCTCATCAGCAAAAAATGGATGGTTTCTTTATGATCAAACTTCAAAGAGTTTAATCTTTAACATTATTCATAAAGAGTTGCAAGATCGTTAACTATAAATATTAAATTTTTTATTAATGTTTAACTTTATAAATAATCGGCTTTCCCTATCCTTTAACTAAAATCTCTAAAACCTTATGATGGACACCACTCAAAAAACAAAACAACTGATCAAAATCCTGATTGGCGCAGCCTGGATCGATGGTGTTATTCAGACTGAAGAACGGGAATATCTCCGAAAAATAGCTGCTAATTCTCAAATGTCCGATGATCCCGAACTCAAACCCCTTTTATCGGAGTTGAAACCCGTTCAAGCGGAAGAATGTTACCGTTGGCTCAAAGAATATTTAGGGGAAAACCATCAAGAAGCAGACTATCAAGAATTATTAGAAGCGATCAGCGGCTTAATTTATAGTGATGGAGATGTACAAACCCAAGAAGCCAAACTTTTAGCAAAATTACAAGAGTTAGAACCGAGTCATGAACACGCCAAATCTTTCTCGAATAAGCTCATAGAAAGCATTCAAAAACTTTATCGAAAAGCGATTAGTCAACAAGCTTAATTTTCTAACAGAGTCTCATGATTCCAAATTTCTTCTTCAATGATTACCCGCTTATTGAATAATTAAGAAAAGCGTAAGATCAAAGGCAGACATAAATGGGACTCAATGTAATTTTGGTACTGATTGCAGGATTGGTATTGTTGGTTGCTGGGGCAGAGATTTTAGTCAAAGGGTCATCCCGTCTAGCAATCATGTTCGGGCTTTCTCCGCTAGTGATCGGTCTAACAATTGTTGCTTACGGAACCAGTTCCCCAGAATTAATGGTGAGTCTCCAGTCGAGCTTGGCCGGTCAGCCCGATATCGCCTTGGGAAATGTGGTCGGAAGTAATATTTTTAATGTTTTATTAATTTTAGGCTTATCGGCATTAATCACTCCCTTAGTTGTCGCTCAGCAGTTAATTCGCTTGGATGTTCCGATTTTAATTGGGGTTTCTTGCCTAACCTTAATGTTTGGGGCAGATGGCAAAATTAGCCGAGTCGATGGTGGTATTTTTGTCGTTCTTGCTGTTCTCTATACAGGATTTTTAATTGTCCAAAGCCGCAAAGAACAAAATGCAGATGTTCAAGAAGAGTATGAGCGAGAATACGGCCAAGATTCTAGTCGCTCTCTCCAAAAATTAGCGATTAATTTTGGTTTTGTCATTGTTGGTTTAGGGCTGTTAGTTTTAGGCTCAAAATGGTTGGTAGATAGTTCCATCGCGATCGCGCGGAGTTTGGGCCTCAGTGAACTGGTCATTGGCTTAACCCTCGTTGCCGCAGGAACCTCTTTACCTGAACTTGCCACCTCAGTAATTGCCAGTATGCGAGGAGAACGGGATATTGCTGTAGGAAACGTGATTGGCAGTAATATTTTCAATATTCTCGCCGTTTTAGGGGGAGCTGCCCTCTTATCGCCTGAAGGCATTACCGTCTCTAACTCTGCACTCCATTTTGATTTGCCTGTTATGGTTGCGGTCGCGATCGTTTGTCTACCTGTTTTTATCACAGGTCAATTAATTGCCCGATGGGAAGGATTGCTTTTCTTAAGCTATTACATTGCCTATACCGCCTATTTGATTTTGGCAGCTACTAATCATAACAATCTGCCGATCTTTAGCAATATCTTATTGTTTATTGTGATTCCTGCTACCTTAATTTCGTTAGCAGTCTCCTTTCTACCCTCATTCCGTAAAACTTAAAATTAACTCTTTTGATCTAAGGGTTCAAGGCAAATCTTGAATTCTTTTATAATGAATTAACATTAACGCAATGTCGGCCATTTACATTTATTTGATTCATCTATCCTATGGTAAAAATTGTTAGCCGTACTTCCCTTGGAATGCAGCCTGTCTATGATATTGGGGTTGCGGAGGATCATAATTTTTTACTAGAAAATGGGTTGATTGCGTCCAATTGCTTTAATAAATCCCACTCTACGGCTTATGCTTACGTTACCTATCAAACGGCTTATTTAAAAGCGAATTATCCCGTTGAGTATATGGCCGCGCTATTGACAGCCAGTAGTGATACTCAGGAAAAAGTGGAACGGTATCGAGAAAATTGCCAAAAAATGGGCATTAGTGTTGAGCCACCTGATATTAATCGCTCTAATCGGGATTTTACTCCTATTGGCAATAGTATTTTATTTGGCTTTTCTGCGGTACGGAATTTGGGAGAAGGCGCGATCGAAAATATTTTAAAGGCAAGAGAAGAGGGAAAATTTACTTCTTTAGGAGATTTTTGTACGCGAGTAGACCTACGGGTTGTGAATCGTCGAGCCTTAGAAACTTTAATTTATGCGGGAGCCTTTGATTCGATCCAAATTAATCGCAATCAACTGATTCATGATCTGGATTTAGTGATTGCCTGGGCCCAACAACGGACGAAGGAAAAAGAAAGTGGACAAACCAATCTCTTTGATTTGGTGGGTGAATTAAGCAATGGCAATGGTTCGACAAAGAATGAATCGGAGTTTGAGCAAATCCCCAGCACGCCCTCTGTTGAAAATTTCTCGTTACAGGAAAAACTAAAACTCGAAAAAGAACATTTAGGTTTTTATGTTTCGGAACATCCTTTAAAATCTGTTCAGAAAAGCACTCAATTACTCTCACCAATTAGCCTGGGGGATTTAGATAATTTAAAATCTCGTAAAGCGGTGAGTGCGGTTGTAGTGGTCATTGCGGTTAGAAAAATCATCACCAAAAAAGGAACTCCAATGGCGTTTGTCACAATGGAAGATATTTCAGGACAGGCGGATGGCGTAGTGTTTCCTGATAGTTATGAAGCGTTACAGGATCAGTTAATTGAAGATAGCCATTTAATTATTTGGGGGAAAACGGATAAACGGGACGATAAGATGCAACTCATTATTGAAGCTGTGGAACCGATTGAAAAAATGCAGATTGTGATGATTCCCCTCAATCCCCAGCAGGCGATAGATCCAGGCAAACAAAATAATTTAAAAAGTATTTTGCAAGAGCAATCAGGTGACAAAAAAAGTGCCAAGGTTCCTGTTGTCGCCATTGTCGGGCAAGGTCAGCAACGGCAATTTATTCGCTTAGGCAAAAACTATTGGGTACAAGATAGCCATACAACGGTTCAGTCGTTAAATCAAGCAGGATTTGATGCCTATGCCCAATCGTTAGTGTCTTGATTTTTCATTTTGCGGAAGCTCTGAGTCAAACATCCACACATTTTGTGTAAAGATTTGTTATCTTGATAATTGACAATCCGTTATCGCTTCTGAATGGATGGGGCTAAACATGGTTGCAACGCTTACTACCCGAACCACAATGCCAACAACTCAAGCTTTAATCGAGGTTTGGGAAAATCTAGACCCCCAAAGTTGTCCTTTCCATTTCAACTTTCATCTACACACGATTTGCTCGGATGGAAAACTCACACCTGAAGCTTTGATTGAACAAGCGATTAACTTCGGATTGCAGGGATTAGCCATCACCGATCATCACAGTGTCGATGGTTATTACCGTGCGAAGTCCCAACTCGATTTACTGCACCAATATCAACCTGATAAGCCGTTGCCTCTTCTCTGGACGGGGATAGAGATTACCTCAGATTTGATGGGGACGGAGGTACATATTTTAGGGTATGGTTTTGATCCTGAACATTCTGCTTTGCAGCCCTATCTCGGCGGCGATCGCCCACGGAATGGAGATGAGTCAGCCGCGAAGGTGATTAATGCACTCCATGAAGCAGGGGGATTAGTGATATTAGCTCATCCTGCCCGTTATCGCCAACCTGCCTGTCGGGTGATTCCCAATGCGGTACATTTAGGGATTGATGGGGTCGAAGCCTATTATGCCTATGGCAACCCCAAACCCTGGGAAAGTAGCAAGCCCCAAATGGAAGAAGTTCTCAAATTTAGTGAACTGTATGGTTTATGGAAAACTTGCGGGACGGATTCCCACGGAGATAGTATTCTTTATCGGATTTAAGACTATTTATTGGGTGCAAGCCTTATCCCCAACAGAATTATAAAATTACGTCTTCTAAACAGGTATTACTTAAAACGGCTTGCTGTAGATTGGCTCCCCTCAAGTTAGCTCCCCTCAAATTAGCTCCTGTTAAATCGGTTTGGCTTAAGTTAGCTCCCCTCAAATTTGCCCCTGTTAAATTGGCTCCCCGTAGGTTAGCTTTTTTAAGATTGGCCCAGCGTAAATCAACGCGATCGCCGTCTACCAAACTTAAATTAGCTTCTACACAATAGGCTTGCTGTAGGTGAGTATTAAATAATTTAGCTTGAGATAAATTGGCTCGATATAAATAAATGCCTTGAGCTTCGGCTTCCGTTAAAACCGCTTGGCTTAAATCGGTTTCATTAAAATGGGCTTCCGTTAAATCAGTTTCCGATAAATTACAACGTCTGAAGAGGGCACGGCTACCATTCGCCCCTCGTAAATTGGCTTCCCGTAAACAAGCCGCAATTAAATTAGCATCGGTTAAGTCGGCTTCTCGTAAATTCGCCTGTCGTAGATCCGAGCCGATTAAATTCGCCCCCTGTAGATGGGCATAGGGAAAATTAGCTTGACGTAAATTACAGTTGGTTAATTCGGCTTTTTCTAAATGGGCATGGCTAAATTGGCCACCCTGTAGGTTTTCCCCTGCTTTCTGAATGGGAATAACGAGGGTTTCTTGCTTAGGAAGTTCTTTGGGAGCGGGATAAATAATAACAGGAGAAAGCTTGGGCTTAGGCATTGCAAAATTGAGAGAACCCTTACCGTTCTCCTTAATCTGCTGACGAGTTCGATAACGCCCCTTTGCCATTGAATACCTGATAGTCTCAATAAACCGTATCTCAAGCCTCTATTATAGGTTTATTAGGACGCGATCGCGGTCTCACCGAAGATAACAGTAACTTATTATGGCAATCATTCAATGGTATCCAGGGCACATCGCCAAAGCGGAACGACAACTGAAAGAACAACTCAAACGGGTAGATGTGGTCTTAGAGGTCATTGATGCACGGATTCCCTTAGCGTCCCAACATCCTCAGGTGCCTGAGTGGATTGGAACAAAACCGCGAATTTTAGTTTTAAATCGGGTGGATATGATCCCTGAAAGTGCGCTTCAGCTATGGCTAAAGTGGTTTAAATCGAAAGGAGAGATAGCTTATTGTACCAACGCTAAAAAAGGGGATGGGGTAAAAGCCATTAAAAAAGCCGCCCAGACAGTGGGAGCCAGTGTGAATGAAAAACGCCGTACTAGAGGATTACAGCCTAGACCTGTTCGGGCTGTGGTTATTGGGTTTCCCAATGTGGGGAAATCAGCCTTAATTAACCGTTTATTAGGGCAAAAAGTGGTAGAAAGTGCGAGACGGGCAGGGGTTACGCGACAGTTACGCTGGGTGAGAATTTCTGAGACGATTGAACTATTAGATGCGCCTGGGGTAATTCCGTTAAAATTAGAAAATCAGGCAAATGCGGTTAAATTAGCTATCTGTGAGGATATTGGGGAAGCAAGTTACGATAATCAATTAATCACAATAGCTTATATTGATTTAGTCGTTAATTTGGGATTTCCTGAACTGTTGCAAGCCCGCTATCAGTTAGACCCCTTGGATATGTCAGCCGAGGAATATTTGTTTCAATTAGCAGAACAAAAATATCAAGGCGATCGCGAACGGATCGCAGTGCAAATGCTCAATGATTTCCGTAAGGGCTTAATGGGTCAAGTTCCCCTAGAGTTTCCACCCATGATCTAAAAAACAGCCATCTGTTAAGTCAAATTGTGATGTGTGGTCTGTCGAGAATCTACCATTGTCAGCAACATCTTTCACCCTAATTGACTACTTTTGGTTTTCACTCTTTGATATATCTCTTCCATAACTTCTATAAACGAGGTATCTTTCGTCCAAAATGGCGGAAAATCCCCACCTTTTTTGATCACGATCGCAGGAATATTGGTACTTGAAGAAGTCTCAATCATTTGAGGAAGTCGTTTTTCTCCCAACCAAAAATCTTTAGGAGAAAGTGGTTCGGGATGTTCTGTTTTTTTCAGAGTTGTGTAATAAGAGTCAGCAGGTTCGGGGGGAATCTCTTGATTATCTAATGCGGAGGAGAGTACTTTTCCTAAAGGTGATTTTGCTAATTCTTGTTGCAATTTTGCGCGCGAAATTCCTCGCAATTCAAATAATAAAAAAGGATCTTGATCTAATTCGGAGGCAACGAGATAGTAAACCCCAGCAATGTGTTTGCAAGGATTTTCCCAATCAGGACAGGAGCAATTCGTTTTAAAATCTGTGCGATTGTTAGGAAGTAGATGCAAATTGAGTTGAGCAAAGACTTCTTCGATGTTGTCAGGCACTTCATTCATTAGCAACTTAGAAATTAAACTAGCCTTTGATCCCAAGTAAGAAATCACTTTCGACCAATCTTTTTCAATAATGGGAGTAATTTCAATCGTCGTTTGATAAAGTGGTTCTTTGGTAACGCCAAAATAAGGATTGATAGAGCCTCGCACCTTCGCCGTAATTTTTCCTGAAATAATTTTATGCTCTTTGATTTTGCCGTTACGGGCATAGGAACGTCCCCGACTTAAGCGGGCCGAATCGCTAAAGTTTTCCAATGCTTCAATAAATCGTTGTCCCCACCAGGTTTTACTAAATTTTGCCATTTTTCCCTCTTAATTAATTTTTTCTGGGTTCATTACTAACAATTCGTACTCACTTAAAGTACGGTTTGTCGATTTAAAGCAATCAGTTTTTTAAAGCTTTCATTGTCGAGTTCTGTTAACCAAGATTCATCGGAACCAACGACTAAACCTGCCATTTTTTTCTTATCTTCAATCATTTGGTCAATGCGTTCTTCTAAGGTTCCTAACGTTATAAATTTATGGACAAAAACATTCTTTTGTTGACCAATTCTAAAGGCTCGGTCTGTGGCTTGATCTTCAACGGCAGGATTCCACCAACGGTCAAAATGGAAAACATGATTGGCTTTCGTTAAGGTAATTCCCACGCCCCCTGCTTTCAAGGACAAAATAAACGCTGAGGGTTCTGTTTCAGGATCTTGAAATTCCGTGATCATTTTTTCCCGTTTCTGACGGGCTGTTCCCCCATGTAGATAATAGGTGTTGTAACGCAGGGTTTGTTTTAGGAAGGACTGTAGGGCTTCACCAATTTCTGTAAATTGAGTAAAAATCAACACACTTTCCCCCTCAGCAATGATTTCTTCTAACATTTCCCCTAATCGCTCTAATTTGTGGGATCGTTCGGCGGTAAATTCACTATTATCCTGTAAAAATTGACGCGGATGGTTGCAAATTTGCTTAAGTCTCATTAAAGTGGACAAAATTAATCCCTTGCGTTGAATTCCTTCCGTATCTTCTATTTGGTTAATCACATCCTTAACTACGGCTTCATAGAGCGAGGCTTGCTCTTTCGTCAAATTACAGTACTGTTTATGTTCGACTTTATCGGGTAAATCTTTAATAATTTGTTTATCCGTTTTAACTCGCCGCAAAATAAAGGGTTGAACCAATTTTTTTAGCGTTGTTGACTGGACTTGGTTATTTTCTTTTTGGATAGGAATTTCAAAGGCTTTGCGAAACTGTGCTTCTTTGCCTAAATAATTGGGATTCAGGAAGTTAAAAATTGACCACAAATCTAACAAACGGTTCTCAACAGGGGTTCCTGTTAAGGCTAAACGGTGATTGGTTTTTAAGCTTAAAATCGCTTTTGTTTGGGCGGCTTTGGGATTTTTAATGTTTTGCGCTTCATCAATAACGACTCGCTGCCAATTGCAACTGTTTAACAATTTGATATCTTTTCGGGCTAAGGTATAAGACGTTATTACCAAATCATGCTGAGAACTCGCGGTTTTAAAATCAGCTTCTTGTTGGAGGCGATCGCTGCCATGATGAACCATGACCTGGAGATGGGGCGCAAACTTCTCGATTTCCTTGCACCAGTTACCCAGAACCGAAGTAGGGGCAACCAAAAGGCTGGGCAAAAGGCTTTCAGAATTCTCTTTTTCCATGACTAAAGAAGCGATCACTTGGATCGTTTTCCCCAATCCCATGTCATCAGCCAAACAACCGTTTAATCCCAAATTTTCTAAATATTGAATCCAAGAAACGCCTCGTCTTTGATAGTCTCTGAGGGTACCCTGCAATTGTTTAGGATTCTCAATCATTTCTAATTGGCTGGGATCGTGTAACTTTGCCATCATTTCCGCTAAGGTTCCATCGGGGACAACTTCAATTTCTTCTCCAACAGCCGCCGCTTTTTGCATTAGTTCAAGGAGGGTTAATTCGGGATTTTCTTGCTGATGCTTTTGCCAAAATTCCAACATTTGTTGCATTTTCGCTTGATCCAATTCCATCCATTGCCCGCGAAATTGAATCAAAGAACTTTTTGCATTGACTAATTCTTGCCATTCTTGCGGTGTAACGGGGCGATCGCCGATGGCTAATTCGTATTGGTACTGAACTAAAGTTTGTAACTGAAAATAACCTTGTTTTGCTGAAGCTGGGCCTGCTTTTTTAGACGACGCTTTGAGGCGAATTTTAGCGCGTTGGCGGCCTTGGGGTGTCCACCAAGCAGGAACAATGACTTTATAACCTGCATCTTCTAAAATCCAAGCACTTTCCTTGAGAAAAGCAAATGCCTCTTCTAAAGTTAAAGATAAGCCAATCGGTTTATCCGTTTCTAAGCCTTTCCAAAGGAGAGGATAGATTTGAGCCGCATACCCTAAATTTAACAGTAAATTTTTCTCAAAATCCTGTCCAAATTGTTTTTGAATCGCTTTTTTAGCCGTTTGGTCTAGAGACCAATAATCATCTAATTCGAGCTTTAAAGAAGGATCTTGCTTTAGGGAAACCAGAAATTTAAGATACCAATTGTTGGGATATTTATTAGAGGCTTCTTGTAGTTGAAAACAGAGATGAAAAACACAACTATTTTGGGTGCTAGTTAACTTTTGTTGCCAAGTTTGCCATTGGCTATAAAGTTCTAAAGATTTTGGATCTGTCCAAGGTATTTTGCAAAGGGAAGCATTCAGACAGTTGGTTAATAATTTTGAATCGTCTAGTTTTTTTTGAAAGGTGGCAGGAATCGAGGTATCCGTAACAATCGTGTTTAACAGAGACTCGGAAAAATGACGTAGTAATGTTTCTTTATCATAAAATTCCAATGAATCTGAGGGCTGATCCAAACCAGCAGCACAGGCCAGCGGGAGATATTCAATATATTGTTGAATATTCTCCTCATAAGCGTCAGAAACAATTTGCCAAGTTGGATAAATTTCAAAACCTTGAGTTCCTTTCTTATTCTTTTTGCCAATAATTTCTCGATATTTTAAAGCAGGAATATATTGATCTTTAAGAATAATTGATTTAAAAAATTGGCTGTAGTGATACCAAAAGAGTAAATCGGCTCCCATTTGCATTTCTGAACCGTTATATTGGCACAAAAAATGCAAATCATTTAAAACTTTAATCACTGAAGGAACGCAATAACAGTCAATTTCCCACTGTTTCCATTGGGGTGTTTCGGGCATTTCTGCTTCAAGATAGCGACCTAATTCTAGAGAGGGCAAGGGTTCGTTTTCAGTACTAGGAAGAAGAAAATATTTGCTGACGATCTGATGAGAAATAGCATTGTATTTATTGAACCCAACGCCTAACCCTTCTAAAAAACTTGATAGCTCCGTTTGGTTGAGGTGTCGAGGATGACGGCTTGGCGATGAAGCTTTCTTGTTGGTAACAGTCACATTAGTTTCTACCCAAAGCCAAAAGTTACCCGATTGGATAAATGCATTACTCGCTTGAGGAATCCAAGTACCATGAAGAACTTTCATTACTCAATTCTGCTCCTCTTTTAGATCGGCGATCGCTAACTCATTTTAATTTAACCCACATTCTGCTGTTTCGAGCCGTAAAAAATAATTACACGACTTGGAAGGTTATTCGAGACAGTGCCAATGGTGGATTTTCGACAGACCGCACATCACAATCTGCTTAACGCATGGCGAAAAAAGTATCTTTGAAAAATTTTGCTTCGATTTCCTCTACAGGTAAGGGTTTAGAAAAATAGTAGCCTTGGCCAAATTCACAGCCTAATTCTTGTAACCATTGGAGTTGTTGAACGGTTTCAATGCCTTCTGCTACAACGGCTAAGCCTAGTTGATTACTTAGGGTAATAATAGTGTTGACCACTTGATAATTGCGGTTATCTTGCTGCATTTGACAAACAAAATTGCGGTCAATTTTTAAATTATCCGCAGGTAAACGGTGGAGATAATTTAAGGAGGAATAACCCGTTCCAAAATCATCAATACTCACTTGAATATTGCGTTCTTTTAATTGACCCAATAACTCAATGGTTTGGTCAATATTTTCAATTAACATACTTTCGGTTATTTCCAAGACGAGCGAACTTCCTTCTAAATTCGTTTCCTGCAAAATTTGGTCAATATCTTGCAATAGTTTGGGTCGCCGTAGATCTTGAGCCGAGAGGTTAACACTGATTTTTAACGGGTAGGGAACAAGGTTACGGGATTGCCACTGGACTAACTGTTGACAAGCAGTTTGTAAAATCCAACGATCCATCGGGACGATTAAGCCTGTTTCCTCCGCGATCGCCATAAATACTGCCGGAGATACTAACCCTCGTTCTGGATGATACCAACGGATTAAGGCTTCAAAGCCCACCAAGCGATCGCTCAGCAAATCCATAATCGGTTGATAGTAAACCGTAAATTCTTGACGTTTTAAGGCCTGTCGTAGTTCGGTTTCGAGGGTCAGACGGTTGAGAGCTTGGATGTGCATCTGGGCATCAAAAATTCGGTAATTATTACCCCCTTGAGATTTGGCCTTATACATGGCAATATCCGCATCTCGCAGTAACTCAGAAGCCTGTACATAATGGGGAGTCCCTAGCACAACCCCGATACTGGTACTGATGGACATTTCGTAACCATCTAGATCAAAAGGTGTTTGGCAATCTCGGAGAATGCGCTCCGTAATAGGAACCACTTGATCGAAGCCTGTAATATCTTCTAGCAAAATTACAAATTCATCTCCGCCTAAGCGAGCCACTAAATCCACTTCCCGCAAATGGACTTTCAATTTTTGGGCAATACTTTTGAGCAATTGATCACCGACGAGATGGCCCAAACTATCATTGATAATTTTGAAACGGTCTAAATCTAAAAAGAGTAGGGCATAACATTGATTAGGTAAACGTTTACAGCGTTTAATGGCTAATTCGATTCGCTCCATTAAGAGGGTACGATTCGGTAAGTCCGTTAAGGGATCATGCAAGGCATTGTGAATAATTTGCTGTTCGGCTTTTTTGCGATCGCTAATATTTTGAATCAGCGCAATATCATAGAGGGGTCTTTGTTCCTGATCCCTCACCAAAGAAATACTCACCTCTGTCCAGATCACATGACCCGCTTTGTGGACATACCGTTTTTCTAGATGGAAATAATTGATTTTTCCCGCCAATAGCTGGTGATAATGCTCTAAATCTAGGTTTAAATCCTCTGGATAGGTAATATCTTGAAACGATAGAGCCGTGAGTTCTGCTTCCGAGTAGCCCAACATTTTACAAAAAGCGGGATTGACTAATAAATGTTTGCCCTCAAGAGAAGCGATCGCCATACCAATCGCGGCAGTATCAAACACACTCCTAAACCGTTCTTCACTTTCCCGTAAGGAGTTTTCGGCCTGTTTGCGATCGCTAATATTTTGAATAATGGTGAGGATTTCTTGATCATTCATTTTAATGATCTGCACCTCTTCGTACTGGATGCGATCGCCGATAGAAACCTGTTGCTCGAAACGTTGCATGTCTCCCGTTTTCAAAACTTGCTCAATCAGCTTGAGTTTACGTTGAGCCAATTCGGGAGGCAAAACTTCCGATAAATGTTTCCCCACTGGATTAACATGAGCCGGCAATACATCCGCCACATACTGAGTCGAAAAACATTCTAAATAAACCCCCTCCGCACTAACACGAAACATGAGGTTGGGAATGGCGGATAGAATCGCTTGCTTAATGGCCCGACTCTGCCGTAATTCTTCTTCAATTTGCTCATGTTTGAGGCGTTCTGCTTCAAAATCACGACCCAGCAGGATTGCGAGTTGATCGCCCTTGGAAGGACGTAACGCCTTTAAAAGGCTATTAGCCGTAACAATACCCCGCAATTCACCGCGATCGCCCAAGAGGGGTAAACAACCGGAAGAGCAGACTTGCAACAGAGGTAAAGCTTTGAAAATATCGGTAAAATCAGATTCCTGTAGAGTAATGAGAGGCTTATGAACAACATCGGCGAGGGTTAGGATTTCTAGATTGGATTGATTAAACGTTAAGTGCAAAGCATCCTGTTCCGTCAGATAGCCCAAAAGTTGTTTATCTTCTGTGATAGCCCAAATACAGCTTTTCTCTTGTCTTTCTAAGTTTGGCTGCAATAACTCAGCGATCGCGTCTTTGACCGATACCGAAGCCGAAAGCCTCAGCAGATCCCGAATAATGACTTGTTCTCGATCAAGTTGGACGAGATTCCCTAGAAACATAAATAAAATTAACGATGAATCGACACGGCGAAATGCTGATAGTAAAGATGCCTGGCAATGTTAATACTGATCATCTAAGCAGATCAGCCCCTTAGCCGATTGCTTATAGTGAGCAAAGTAAAGATCTAATGGGGACGCGATCGCTATAACCATTAAAAATTGATAAATATCTAGCGGATTCAAAGCAGAATAAAAAGATTTTAAACCGAATCCTTAAATTCTGCTATATCTGAAATCATGGGATAGGGAGAAAAAGCAGCAAAACTTGAAAAATCAACCCATAACATTCGCTCAAACTCTTGGTATGATACAAATAAACCAATCAAAAATTCATCAGATTAGTCATGGAGAAAAAAAAATTCGTTGCCATTATTACAGGGGCCATTTCAGTTTTATTGGCGGTTGCCTATTTAATTTTGGTGCAAATTTTGGACTTTCGCGGAGAAATGATTCCTGCCCCCATTGACGGGCTTAGCTACTACTGGCATTTGGTGTATTTTAGCTAAACGTATTCATTGAAATCAACCAATTAAATCGCAAAGGCGAAAAAATATCAATGATTCCTTTGCAACTGACCTTAAAAAATTTTTTAAGTTATCGAGAAACCACCCTAGATTTTCGAGGCATTCATACCGCCTGCATCTGTGGAGCCAACGGCTCAGGAAAATCTTCCCTACTCGAAGCCATTACCTGGGTAATTTGGGGGCAAAGTCGGGCCGCCAGTGAAGATGATGTTCTCCATACGGGAACGGATTATGTGCGGGTTGATTTCCAGTTCATCAGCAATCAACAAGCCTATAAAATTATTCGCAGTCGACATCGGGGCAAAAGCAGCAGCCTAGAATTTCAGATCGAAAGCAATGGCAGTTTTCGTTCCCTTACGGGTAAAGGTTTACGAGCAACTCAGGATCAAGTCATTGATGCCATCAAGCTAGATTACGACACCTTTGTTAACTCAGCCTATCTGCGTCAAGGTCGGGCCGATGAATTTATGCTCCGTCGCCCCACGGAACGCAAACAAATCTTAGCCGATCTGCTCAAACTCGACCAATACGAAATCCTCGCCGAACAGGCCAAAGAAATTGCCAGAAACTATAAAGGGCAAGTTGATTTTTTAGATTTACGCTTGCAATCGGAAAAGCAGCAACTCGGCCAGCAAAACGAACTTGAAGCCAATCAGCTTACTCTAACCCAAGAGATCCACAGCATTCAACAATTACAGGATCAAGATCAGTGGCAATTACAACAACTTAAAGTTACTGAAAATCAACGCCGCACCTGGCAACAGCAGTTAACTTGGCAACAAAACCAAGCCCAAAATTTAAATCAAGAAATTCAACGTCTAGAACAAGAGAAAAAAGAGACGGACAAACAGTTAACCCATCTTCAGCAATTACTCGATCAATCCACCGAAATTGAGCAACAATATCACGCCTATTTAAACTTACAAACAACAGAAGAATCGTTATCCAGCAAATTCCAACTTTTTCAGGAAAGCCAGCAAAAAAAGCAAGGTTTAGAGCAACAATTAATTCAAAAACAAAATGAATTCAGCTTAAAAATTAAACAAACCCAACTCCAATTAGAAAATCTCGATCAACAAGAACAAGAATTGCAATCCATCCTCAATCGCGCTGCCGAAATTCAAGCAGGGGTGGAAAAGCTCAAACAATGTCGTCAACACTTAGCCGATTTAGATACCCTACAAAGCCAAGTTTCTCCCCTCCAGCAACGACGCTATGCCCTGCAAGCCGAAATTGAACGGGCTGAAGCGCAACTCCAAGCCAAATTAGAACAACGTCAATTACTCGCAGCGGAATTATCCGAAAAGATCCAAAAAATTCCTGATATTCGCCAAGCTTTTCAAGCGATTGATCAACAAATTAAGGAACTCGATAAAAAGAAAGTTTATCAAAAACGGGTTGAAGAAAAGGGGCAAGAACGACGACATTTTCAAGAGAGATTACAGGAACATCAACGCATTTATGAAACTCAGATCGAAGAATTAAATCAAAAGCTACAATTATTAGACATTCCTGATGCCATTTGTCCCCTGTGTGAACAGGAATTAAATGAAGAACATCATCATCACGTTATTACTAAAACTCAAGCGCAACAAAAAGAAATTCAAGACCAAATTTGGGTACTCAAAGAACAAATGGCCGTTTCTGCAAGGGAACTTCAAATTTTACGGGGAGAATACGCCGAATTAGCCAATCAATTAAAAGTTTATGATTCTCTGCAACAACAATATGGCCAGTATGAATCCTTATTAGAAAATAGTGGTGAAGTGCATGAAAGTTTACAAGCATTACGGTTAGAAATGCAGCAAATTGAAGCGGCTTTAACCCATAAAACCTATGCTGAAGATCTGTATTTAGAATTAGAAACCCTCACGCAAGATCTAGAAACCTTACAATATGATGAACAATCCCACGCCCTAGCTAGGGGAGAAGTCGAGCGTTGGCGTTGGGCAGAAATCAAGCAAGTGAAACTCGATGAAGCCATTCGTCGTCAAGCCCATATTCAGGCAGAGCGACCCAAATTATTCCAACAAGTCGAGCAACTTAAGTTAGAGTCTCAACAATTACGTCAAAATTCCGATTTACAAAGCCAAATTACCGAGATTGACCGACAAATTACCGCTTTGGGATACGAGCGATCGCAGCATCAAGAGATTCTGCAACAACTACGGGAAAAGCAAATTTGGCAATTGCGCCATCAGGAATTAAACCAAGCTCAAGAAAAGTTAACGCCCTTACAAAGCCGATTACAACAGTTAACGGAAAGTATTGCCGAACGCTATGCAGAACAAGAAACCATGCAAGGGGAATTAGCCCATTTAACCCATCAAATTGAACAATTTTTAGACCATAAAGCCGAAATTGACACTTTAGAAAAACGGATTCAAGAGCGTCGTCAAACCCTCGATAACTTGTTAGCCAGAAAAGGCGGATTAGAGCAACTCGCCCGCCAATTGGATATGCTCAAAGAGCAACACAAAGAAACTACCCAACAATTACAGGAAGCCAAAAAGCAACATCGAATTCACAAAGAACTCAGCCAAGCTTTCGGGAAAAATGGCATTCAAACCTTGATGATTGAAAATATTCTGCCCCAACTCGAAGCCGAAACCAATCAAATCCTCGCCCGTTTAACCAGTAATCAACTCCATATCCAGTTTGTTACCCAAAAAGCCAGCAAGGGAACCTCGAAACGAACCACCAAATTTATCGATACGCTCGATATTTTGATCGCTGATGCCCAGGGAACTCGACCCTATGAGACCTATTCAGGCGGAGAGGCCTTTCGCATTAATTTTTCGATTCGCCTAGCTTTAGCTAAACTACTAGCCCAACGAGCAGGGACGGCCTTACAGTTATTGATTGTGGATGAAGGATTTGGGACTCAGGATGCCGAGGGCTGTGAACGATTGGTCGCCGCCATTAACGCGATCGCGTCCGATTTTGCCTGTATCTTAACCGTCACCCACATGCCCCAATTCAAAGAATCCTTCCAACAACGTATTGAGGTACTTAAATCCAATCAAGGTTCTAGTCTCCGCATTTTAGGCTAAAGTTGAGTTTTTAAAGCTGAATAATGAGGATCGAAAAATAGGAAAGTTTCAGATTAGGATATTGGTCTAAATCACGATAAATTTTTTCATCAACGTGAGTTGCCTTTTCGACAATGTAGGCATTTTTTAATAAGTTTCTATCAGCCAGAATTTTCCAAACACTTTCATACACCGAACTGACTTTCATTAAAACCACTACTTCCGCCCCATCTAAAGCCTTTTCTAACTCACTCATAGTGTAGAGAGCGGGTAAAATCACTAAGCGTTGCTCTCGGACGGTTAAGGGCAGACCTAACGCTGAACAGGCCGCCATCGGTGAACAAACCCCCGGAATCCGTTCAATTTTTGCTTCTGGGTGCTGTTGCTCTAAACTCTGCGCTAAATAGGTAAAGGTACTGTAAAAACTGATGTCTCCTTCACAGGCAAAAACTACGTCTTGACCTTGGTTCAAATAAATCCAAAGGGTTTCGGCGGCGACTTGCCAAGCCTTTTCGAGAATGCTTTGCTCTTGCACGTAGGGAAAATGGAGCGGGATTTTTTGCTGTTGGGGTGTTAACCAAGGGATAATAATTTTTTCTGCGACACCGCTTTGCTGATTAATCCCTGCGGGAAAAGCAATAATCGACGTATTTTGTAATAATTTCAAACCTTTAACCGTAATTAATTCGGGATCTCCTGTTCCCACACTCACACCGTAGAGAATCCCTATTTTATCCGTCATGGTTACTATTTTTGCGAAGGCCGTTTTTTATTATAGCCAGCGATCGCGAAATACTTAATCGTTGTTTAAGCTCATTCCTCGGTTTGCTTACTTGACCCAAAAACTTCGATAAAAAAGCCCCATCTTTCAGAGATAAAAAGATAGAGCCTATAATCAACCAATCCAAAGAGAAAAAAATGAATAGCTAAAGTTAAATAACTGTAACTTATTCGTCATCATCGTGACTGTTTTTCTTTCCTTTGCCAGAATGGGAAGCTTTACCGCCTTTACGGCCAATTTCAGCCATGTGTTCTCGATCTTCGCTGACAGTCTCGCCGCCTTTACGGCCCGCTTCTCTGGCTTCTTCGGAGGTAAATTCATGGGCAGTTCCTTTTTCGTGGGCTGCTTTACCACCTTTACGGCCAATTTCAGCCATGTGTTCCCGATTTTCGCTGACGGCTTCGCCTCCTTTGCGTCCTGCTTCCCTGGCTTCCTCGGAGGTAAATTCATGGGCGGTTCCTTTTTCGTGGGCTGCTTTACCACCTTTGCTGGCGATTTCCTGTTGTTTTTCCTGATCCATTGAGGCAAATCCGCGTTTACTTGTGCCTGCCATAATCTTGACTCCTGAGTGATTCGACAAAGTGAATTCTGAACAGACTTGAGCAGAGAAGAATTTTCCTAAATAACGGGTTAAACAAGAGAGACAAAAGCTTATTGCCGATTTTTCTTCTCAAACCGTCACTTAATCACTAATAATTAAATTTTTCTTCTTTTTTTATTAAATTAATTCTGCCTAAGCCATGACTAAATTCTAGGCAGTAACAAAAGCCTTTCCCTCTGACTAAAGATCAGTTAAAAAAGATTAGCATTTCACTCTGATGACATAGGCAACTTTCTGCAAATGAAGTTAAAAATTTCAAGTTTAATCAACTAATTAAATTTATTCAAAAGTTTATTTCTTCCTTTAACAAAAAAACGTTTCAGAGAGTTTAGCAACTATGAATAAAAATGTTTCTCTTTAGCAATTAATCTCGCTGCTAAAATCCCACCTAAAAAGCCAAATAGATGACCTTGCCAAGATACATGAGGTTGCGTGGGTAAAATTCCCCAAATTGCTCCTCCATAGAGAAATAATACGACTAAAGATAAAATAATCGAAGCAATATTGCGTTGAAAATAACCACGTAATAGTAAAAATCCTAAGTAGCCAAAAATTAAGATACTAGCTCCCACATGAACGCTATTAGGAGGAGCAAAGAACCAAACACCTGCACCACCGACAACCATCGTAATAATCGTTACGATCCAAAAATCACTGGTTTCTTGGAGCATCACAAACCAACCCAAAACAATAAAAGGAATGGTGTTAGCAATTAAATGGCCAAATCCGCCATGTAAAAAAGGAGCAAATAAAATTCCTCGGAGTCCAATAATTGAATGGGGAATAATACCGTAAGTATCTAAACTTCCGTGAAATACGAAGGTATCTAAAATTTCTAGAATCCAAAAGAGGGCGACAAAACTGCCTAAGATTGTTGCTTGTGTTTTTATTTCTTGGGAAATTGATTTTTTGGGTGGTTGATTCATGGTTAATTTGGTGATGAAAACTTAATTTTAGTATCAAGAAAAATTTATCTCCCCATTAAGACGGCTCCCGAACCGCTTCCTTGAAACATAATCCAAGATAGAAAAAAGTTTGAAACAAAAATTGCTAACAAGGACGTTACAACGGCTGCGGTGGTGGACTCTCCCACGCCTTTTGCTCCTCCTTTGGTGGTTAATCCCCAGTTACATCCAATGATAGCAATTAATCCTCCGAAAATAATTCCTTTGATGGGCCCTGCTATGAGATCCCACAAGCCTGCAAAGGTTTTAATCGAATCCATAAATACTTGGGGCGCAATTCCATAAACCCCATTGGCGATCGCGAGTCCGCCGACTAAACCTGTAATCAACGCCAGAACCGTTAACGCAGGAACCATCACACAGCAAGCAATCAGACGAGGAATCACCAGATATTGAATGGGATTGGTATTAAGCATATAAAGTGCGTCAATTTGTTCCGTTACACGCATTGTGCCAATTTCTGCCGCAAAAGCCGATCCCACGCGACCCGCAACCACCACCGCCATCATAATGGGGCATAATTCCCGACCTAAAGCCAAGGCTAAAATTCCACCAACCGCACTTCCTGCTCCCAGGGCTAAAAATTCCCGTGCTACTTGAATCGTAAACACCATCCCCATAACTGCCGCCGTGATCATGGCAATCAAAAAGGAGGCAGGGCCCACAATCATCATTTGTTGAACCGTGTTTTGGTAGTCAATTTTTCCCGTCGCCAAATAATAAACCGTTTGCCCCGTAAGTAAAACCGCACGCCAAGACCGATAAAACCAAGATTGTAGCTGGGAAAAAATTAAAGAATCCATTACATTTTCATCACTTTGTTGCTTGAATCACTTGCAAACTGCCGCCAGCGTGTAAGCGTTGTTGACAATCTCGGAAGCCGATCACGGTTAATTGACTGACCAAATCCATTTTAATAAGTTGCCAAGCCGTTTCCGTTTCAAATAACCAAAGAAATAACGCAAGGGGCGGCCAAAACAGGAAATTGCGGGGTTGATGCAGATCAATTAATGTAAAAACACCGTTGGGCTTAAGCACTCGATAAACTTCCTGCAAAATTTGCTGTAATTGCTCACTCGTCATTTCATGCAGCGCGACACTGGTATGCACCACATCAAATTCCCCATCGTTAAAGGGCATCTCCTCCGCCATTGCTTGCACGTAGTTCACATTGGGCGCGATCGCGGCTGCTCGTTTTAAGGCCACAGGGGACGCGTCGAGGCCCGTAACTTGTTGGGAGTTCTGAACTAAAAACCGAGTCGCTTGGCCACCGCCACAACACAAATCTAAAATTTTTGTCTCAGGGGTTAGGGATAATCCTGCTAACGGTAAATGATGAAAACGAGGTTCCCCGCCGACTCCTAAGGCTGCTAGTTTGGAAATGGTGGCATAAAGCCAAGGATATTGATAACTCCAAGCTCTAAGGATAGTTGCCATAAATTTAGTTGAATGAAACGATTTTATAACACCTTATTGGATTGTTGCAGATTGTAACGGCGATCGCGTCTTGAGCATTGAAGCCTAAAAGTTTGTAAAGTCGGAAACCGATAATAAATGTTTTAGGAGCTATTGCTCTGGCTATTTCTATTATTTGGCTTAATTGGTGACATGCTCGAATGAATCATAAAAAATGGCCAAAGCCCTAATAAATAAAGCTTTAGCCAGCTTAAGCAAACCCTAGTATTAACTACGGCGTGATGAGATTTTTGATTGAGTATTTATCCTTGACTGGGGGTAAATTTCAAGGCAACACCGTTCATGCAGTAGCGTTTACCCGTCGGGGCAGGGCCATCATCAAACACATGACCTAAATGACCACCACAACGCCGACAATGAACTTCGGTGCGGGTCATAAAGAAGGATCGATCCACAGAAGTCGCGATCGCCTGATCAAGGGGTTTATAAAAGCTCGGCCAACCCGTCCCGCTGTTGAACTTCGTATCCGAGGAAAAGAGAGGAAGGTCACAGCCTGCACAATGATAAACACCTTTGCCGTATTGCTTATCTAATGGGCTAGTATGCGATCGCTCGGTTCCATGTTTCCGGAGAACATTATATTGTTCGGGCGTGAGGACTTTACGCCATTCTTCATCGGTCTTGTTAATTTCAAACGTTTCTTTGGTACTAGCCATAAGGGTTGGAGTTGTCGATAAATAGTGGGTTAACCAGATAGTGCCAAGGGTTGCGCTACCAGCTTCTAACAGATAACGTCGTTTCATAATGAACCAGCCTGTCGGAATTGACGTGCTATTTATGAAAACAGCAGAAAAATCAGGCTTTTCTTACTATAACGAATTCCTCGAAATATCTTCTATTCAGGAATCAGTTGCCAAACTCTTTACAATGAGATCTAAAGACCCTTGTTTGAGAAATCATGACGCACTCCTTTTTTGCTCAGAAAATCCATTTTTTCGACCGTTGGGCTCCTTTTTATGATTTCCTCCTAACGACCATTTTTTATCAAGCCATCCACCAACGTTTACTCACTTATGTCCAATTACCACCATCAGCAACGGTTTTAGATCTTGGCTGTGGGACAGGCAAATTATTAAACCGCTTGTGTAGGCAATATCCCCATTTACGCGGTACAGGTATTG
>CAYZWO010000006.1:60535-66462 GCA_964482215.1 uncultured bacterium | reverse complement strand
GAGCCATTTAGTGGAACTGGCCCAACAGCAACGGGGCTATAGTCGGCTGAGTAACCGTTCCATCGGACTGATTGAAACGCGAGGTTTTCCTGCAATGGTGGGGGCCGCCGATGCCATGCTCAAATCGGCTGATGTTCAATTAGCGTCCTATGAAACCATTGGGGATGGGTTATGTACTGCCATTATTCGGGGATCGGTGGCCAATGTGGCAGTCGCGATCGAAGCAGGAATGCAGGAGGCTGAACGAATTGGGGAACTCCATGCGGTGATGATTATTCCTCGGTTGTTAGAAGATTTAGAGCATACTTTACCTGTGGCAACTTATTGGCTGGATGAGCAGGAACCCTTACCGATCCTGATGCCGAATGCAGTACGGGAAAAACAACGGCAATTGGTGGCTCTTCCCGAATTGGAAAAGGCTGTTATGGCTCGTCCTCAACAGATTATGGAACCTGAAGTGATTGAGCCGATTATTGAGGAATAAAAAAGGGCGTACTCAATACGCCCCTACAGGAATTAATCGATAAATCTGATTATTGTTCTAAGGCTTGGCTGAGGCGGGTTTTGTCCCAACCTTTTTGATTGAGTAATACCCAGGATTGAATTAAATCGGGGCCTTGTAATGCGCCCATTAATCCTGCTCGTAGGGATTTCATGACGACACCTTTTTTAACACCCAAAGTTTTGGTGATTTGGTTGATCTGTTCTTTGGCTGTGTCTTCGGTTAACCCATTGCCTAAGTTGATGACTTCTAAAACACTTGTTAAGACATCTTTTGCGCCTGCTTGTTGCAACTGTTGAACGGCATCGGTTTGAAATTCGACGGATTCCCCAAAGAGTAAATGGCTTTCTTTTTCGGCATCAATCAGTCGCGTTAAACTCGGCCCGATGAGTGTGGCTAATTGTTCTAACCAAGCGCGATCGCGGTCTAGATCAAATTCAAAGCCTGCTGCTTGCCAATAGGGAACTAGCAGATCGGTTAATTCATTAGCAGGAAGATGGTGTAAATATTGGCTATTAATCCAATCCAATTTATCCCAATCAAATTTAGCCCCTGCTTTATTAACTCGTTCTAGGTTGAATAAGGGGGCAGCTTCAGAAAGAGTAAAAATTTCTTGGGTAGAATCGGGGGGAGTCCAACCGAGCAGGGTCATGTAGTTCGCGATCGCGGCGGGGAGGAAACCCATCTGTTTAAAATCATCAATGGAGGTTACGCCATCCCGTTTGGATAATTTTTTACCTTCTTTGTTGAGAATTAAGGGGGTATGGGCAAATTCGGGAACTGTTGCGCCTAAAGCTTCATAGAGTAAAATCTGTTTGGCAGTATTAGCAATATGATCTTCTCCGCGAATGACGTGGGTGATGTTCATATCAATGTCATCCACGACAACGGCTAGGTTATAAAGGGGTTGCCCGAATGCGTCTCCGTCTTTTTCGGGAGTCCGAGCAATGACCATATCGCCGCCTAAGTCGCTACCTTTCCAAACCATTTTGCCGCGAATTTGATCGTTCCAAACAATTTCTCGATCATCGTCGATTTTGAACCGAATAACGGCTTTTTTTCCCTCAGATTCAAAGGCGGCTTGTTGTTCAGGGGTTAAATTTCGATGACGGTTATCGTAGCGGGGGGCTTGATTCTGTGCTTTTTGTTTTTCCCGCATTTCGTCTAATTCTTCTGAGGTGACATAGCAGCGATAAGCAGAACCGTTATCTAGTAGGGTTTGAATGGCGTTTTTGTAATGTTCTAAACGTTGCGTTTGAAAGAATGGGCCTTCATCCCAATTGAGTCCTAACCAACGCAGCCCCGATAAAATGTTTTCGGTATATTCAGGACGCGATCGCTCTAAATCCGTATCTTCCACACGGAGAATAAATTGGCCGCCATGATGTCGCGCAAATAACCAATTAAATACGGCAGTTCTGGCAGTACCAATATGTAAATTACCAGTTGGGCTGGGAGCAATACGAACTCTAACCGTCACGGGATTCCCTCTTTATCTAAAAAATCGTTTGTTTATATCACAGGCAATTTTCCATCCTAACGTAAAATGTGGGCTACCCGAAATAGCGTCTAACGCTTAAATGAAGACTTATCACTAAGGGCAGGTCAAAAATGTAAGGAGTCGAGAAAAAGAGAAAAATTGGACTGAAAAGAATTAAGAATAAGATGCTGAAGATAGTCAAAACCCAGACGAAAAAGACTCTGAGAACGGCAATGAGAGCTTGTTTCAATTCAGAACAACTCCCCTCAATGAGCAATAAGTAGTATTTTATTGAGTTTGAAAGATATTTTGAACCATTGTTTTACTCACATTAGCAGCCGCTCGGTCTAATTCTGTGACTTCTCCCGTATTTAATTCCCAGGCGATCGCGCCTAGATTTTGCTTAGCTTGCTCAATCGTTTTAGCCCCAGGAATGGGAATCGTGCCTTTAGCTATGCACCAATTCAAGGCGACTTGGGCCATTGTTTTTTCCCGTTCTTTTGCTACAGCTTGCAACGTCGTTAACAACGGTTGAATATTAGGCAGAATTTGCTTAAACAGACCCTTGCGAATGCCTTTTGGCCAAGGCCCTTGGGCGGTATATTTTCCTGTTAATAATCCCAATGCTAGAGGGCTGTAGGCGATCAATTGAATTCCTGCTTGATCACACACCTCTTTTAAGCCCAGTTGGGTTACAGGATAGGTGGATAGCAAAGAATATTGCACTTGCAGGGTTGCAATGGGAACGCCTCGTTCTGCAAATTTCTTTTTAACCTTTTCTAGGCGTTTGGGCCCGTAGTTCGATAAACCCACCGCTTTCACTAAGCCCTGTTCGTACAGATCCGCCAGTCCATCCAATAGTGCCCACTCTTGCCAAGGGGCATAATTCGCCGTTGACCAATGCATTTGCACTAAATCGACGTTTCTGCCTAAGCGTTTCGCTGAAGCTTGACAGGCGTTAATAAAGGATTGACGGGTTAACCGCCAGGGATAGGGGGCTAATTTGGTAGCAATACAAATGTTGTCTCGATTAGGGACTTGGCATTGCCGAGCAAATTGACCTAAAAGGCTTTCACTGCGACCATTGAGGCGACCTGTTCCATAGGAATCTCCCGTATCAAACAGCGTTACTCCATTTTCAACACAGAGATTAAAGACAGATTGTAATTCTGCGTCCATGCTTTCGTCATAGCCCCAGAGCAATCGATTACCCCAAGCCCAGGTGCCACAGCCCATTTTAGGGAGCAATAGTTTTTGATGAGTTGACATTGCGGTTATCAAATTAGGTTAAACAACGTATCGCTTCTAGTAACCCTCTGGCTTTGTTGATGGTTTCTTCATACTCTTTTTGCGGATCGGAGTCAGCTACTAACCCCGCCCCTGCTTGCACTGTCACCAAATGCTGATTATTGCCTTGAGGACGTACTACCATCGTCCGAATCGCGATCGCGGAATTCAATTGGCCTTCAAAGTCGTAGTAACCATAGACTCCAGAATAGGGGCCACGGCGTTCGGGTTCGAGTTCATGGATAATTTCCATTGCCCGAATTTTAGGTGCGCCACTAACGGTTCCAGCAGGAAAGCAAGCCTTGAGTAAATCCCAGGCAGTCTTATCAGGGGCTAATTCTCCCACGACGTTGCTGACAATGTGCATGACATGGGAATAACGTTCAATCACCATCAATTCATCGACCCTAACGCTGCCTTGGGTACAGACTCGCCCTAAGTCGTTGCGCCCTAAGTCTACTAACATGATATGTTCGGCGATTTCCTTGGGATCTTGCAGTAATTCTTCGGCTAAAGCTTCGTCTTCTGCTGTGGTAGATCCCCGTTTCCTGGTTCCCGCGATCGGTCGAACGGTGGCTTGAATTTTGCCATCTTCTAAGCGTTCGGCCTTGACCATGACTTCAGGGCTAGAGCCAATAATCTGCCAATCTTTCAAATTAAAGTAGGCCATGTAGGGCGAAGGATTAATCAACCGCAGAGAACGGTAGAGATTAAAGGGGGCATCACAATAGGGGGCCGCTAACCGTTGGGAGAGAACAACTTGAAAAATATCTCCTGCTTTGATGTAATCTTTGGCTTTAATGACATTTTCGCAAAATTTCTCCTGCCCCACATTGCTGGTATAGGTCAAATCCTGGTTCCCTAACGGACGGGGATGGAGTTCTAAAGATGTCGCTTCCGTGGGTAAGGGTAATTGTAGTTTTAAGACTAATTTGGTGACGCGATCGCAGGCTTCTTGATAGGCCGCTTCTAAATCCACATTTTTCCCCCGTAAATCAGCGTAGGCGATCGCCCAAATCTTTCGTTTCACCTGATCAAAAATCATGAGGTGGTCAATCTGCATCCACACCCCATCGGGTAAATCGCTTTCTGTGGAAGGATAAACGGGAACACGGGGTTCCATCCATTGAATTAACTCATACCCCCAAAACCCAAATAAACCACCAATGCCAGGCGGTAACTGGGGTAGTTTCACGGGATGAATCGGTTCCAAACAATTGGCTAAAACGTCTAACGGGTTTCCCTCAAAAACTTGGGTTTCCCCACTCCGAAAGCGTTGGGTCGTTTGATTTCCTCTCGCTTCTAAGACCCAAACGGGGTCGCATCCTAAAAAACTGTAACGACCGAGTTTTTCTCCACCTTCAACCGATTCAAGCAAGAAACTGTAGGGTTGCCCCGTGCAAACCTTATACCAAGCGGAAACGGGGGTTTCTAAATCGGCAACCCATTCTTGATAAACGGGAACAAAATTACCCTGCTTTGCCAGGGCTGAAAACTGAGAAAACTCTGGAAAAATCATGATTTAAAGGCTTGAGAATCAAAGTCCCTGCTCAGTGGATGGTTAAATAATAAAAGCTAATAATGAGCATAAAATTGTTTACGATTCACTATCAACAATTCACTATTAACTATCCACTGAAATCAGGGTTCATTGAAAATTAAACACCAGAAGGAGACTTGCCCGTAAACTTCAGGGTTACAGGTTCAGGATTTTGACCAATCCGTCTGCCTTTAGTGCCAACTGCTTCACGACCAGCATTTACTTTTTCGGGGAAGACACCATCTGCGGGATGGAGGTATTGAACTTCACCATTGGGGAAAACCCGATAGATTTTATAGTCTTCGATTTTAGGCTTAAATTTCGTTCTGAATTGGGTTCCTAAAGCGAGACATTGCTCTTTACGAGCGAGATATAAAAGGTTTTCGCCTTCGTTCATGATGGCTGCGCCACCTGTGGGCATTTCAAACACCTGCTCTTTGGTGCTTGTCCAGGTGATGGCATATTTTTCTTCCCGATCAGCTTTAGAAAGTAAGCCGCCAGTACTGCCACCAAATTTAGGAGGTTTTCCAGAAAGCTCTGTCATATGATGATAAGTTCATTACAAAGGTATTTTAGGGGATCGTATCACTGAGAACGGCTTTCTCTCATCACTTTGTCAAGAACTGTAACAAAACGAGATAAGTCTGGCTCCGATTGTCCGTTCGGTAAATCTTTTTAAACAACTTCAGACTTAAAATAACTACGATTGGTACTGCTTATTAAAACTTCAAAAATGTTTACAATGAGTTACTTTAAGATAGCCTAGCGCATTTATGAAATGAGTGTTTTTTTAATAAGCACCTTAGAGTAATTTAAGCGGTTATTCACTATGATATGTTGAGTAGCTTTCCCTTACACTATTACTGTCGCTGATCAAAGCAGATTATCAATCAATTCATTAATCAATCTTTTGACAATTTGCTCGTGCAATTTCCCTATGCCCTTTTATGGAACTAAACCAGACCGCACTTATTGTTGATATTCAGACCTACCAAATTTTGCCCCCTCTTTTTAATGAGATCGTAAAACGAGGGCAGTTGCAGCAATATTTGTCAGAATATGGCAATTTTCAGATTTGGTCTTTACCATCTGGGAATAGGGCTATCCCTCCTGAGCTG
>CAYZWO010000006.1:0-60525 GCA_964482215.1 uncultured bacterium | reverse complement strand
ACGGTGTCCATGCCCGTTACTCAAAAAGAATTAGAGAATGCCATTCTTCATCTCTTTCGTCCCCTCGGCGATCGCGTACCGCAAACGGCGTTATTGTACTTTACGGGTCATGCTCTCCGCAAAAATCAGGGAATTGTCGAAGAATTTTTAGCCACTAGTGATGCGAATCCTGCCCAAGGCAATTGGGGAATTAGTTTGCAATGGTTACAAGCCATTATTAACAGTAGCCCCATTCCGCAAATTTTAATTTGGTTGGATTGCTGCTACGGTGAAGCCTTAGATTTTAAGTTTGACCAACTGATTCCCAGAAAAGGCGGAAGCATTTCCATTCTTGCTACTCGTCGAGGATTTAAGCTTACTGATACCTCTATCGCGGTTGATTCGGGCTACTTAGTCCCCGCATTGTTAGATGGTCTGAATCCAGCTAACCATTTAGACAACGAAATAACCTCCCTCTGTTTGACGGAATTTGTCTCAGATTATCTCTGCGAGCATCAACAAAATTTGGTCTATTTACATCTGGGAAAAGCGATTACGTTAACGCGAAAACAAACCTCAGACGAGCCTCTCCCATCGAATCTTCCCAGTAGTGATTGCCCTTATCCAGGTTTAGCTGCCTTTCAAGTCGAGAATGCTCCCTATTTTTATGGACGCGCTGATGAGACTGCCCAGCTACTACAACACCTGTACCAAGACCATTTTGTCGCTTTATTAGGGAATTCTGGTAGTGGTAAATCCTCCTTATTACGCGCGGGGTTAATGGCCAAGTTGGAAACAGGTCAAGTCTTTTCGGGTAGTAAATCTTTAGCAGTTCGTTTGTTTCATCCAGGCGATCGCCCGCTTACCAATTTAGTCTGGACGCTGTGTGATGCAACGTTACCCGCCAATGATCGCAGTCGGCAATTGAATCAACTCCAAACCTTTATTCAAGAAGGAGCAGTGGGCTTTCAGAAATTATTAAGAGCATTTTTTCCGCAAGGGCTAATTTTAATCGTTGATCAATTTGAGGAACTTTTTACCCTTTGCCAAAATAACCTAGAGCAAACCACTTTTTTAGATTGTTTATTGGGCAATTTACCCCCGATTCCCAAAAAATCTAAGGCTTCAGCCACGACGAATCCACCTTTTTTCCTGACGATCGCCATGCGGTCTGATTTTTTCAGTAAATGCTTGGAATTACCTGATCCCCGTCTCGCTCAATATTTGCAACGCCATCTCGTTACCCTTACCCCGATGGATGAGCAAAGGTTGCAAGAAGTTATTGTGGAACCAGCCAAACAAGCTAACGTAGAGTTTCCGACCGATTTAGTCAATGAAATTCTCAAAGATAGTAAAAACACTACGGCAAACTTGCCCATGCTGCAATATACCTTAAGACAATTGTGGCAACAGCGAGAAAGCAATGGATTACAGATTGCAACCTATCGCCAGTTAGGTGGAGTAAAAAATACCCTCGACCAACAGGCAACTGCCGCCTACTATCGGTTATCAGACATCGAACAGGATACCGCCCAATATATATTTTTAGAACTGATTCAATTTCAATCGGGATTAGATCTTCCTTACGCACGAGGCATCATCAACCGCGAGTTAGTAACTCCCCGTTACACCTTGGCATTAATTAATTTAGTGGTTAGAAAACTGGTCTATGAACAATTAATTATGACGGAACCAGTTCCCCTCAGTAATAGCGGTATAGAACAACCTGTCATTCTCTATTTAGTCCATGAAGCCTTAATTGATCATTGGCGATTGTTGCAATATTGGCTCAAAGAACGTCAGGATTCTCTACGCCAGAAACAGGATATTGAGGAGTGTGCGAAAGCTTGGCAAACCTCAACCGCAGAAGCCCAAAAAAGTTATCTCCTCTCAGGGAAGGCTCTGCAAGAGGCCAAAAAATTTCAAACCGAACAGCGCGGGCGTTATCCCCTCTCTCAAGTTGCTGAAGTCTTTATCCAAGCCAGTAGTCAAGCTCAGCGTAACAATCGCATTAAATTTAGTGTGTTAATTGGTCTTGTTCCTGTAATCGCCTTGATTGTCATTGGCTGGCAACTCTATCGCTATAGTCAGACCCAACGTTATTGGCAAGTCATTGCGGAAAATCAAGATAAACGGGAAAGTTTACCCCGCATCAAAGCTCTAGAAGCCTTGAACCAAGCTGGGGTTTCCCTGAGCAATCAAAAATTTAAGGGCTTGAATTTACAAAATATTAATTTGAAAAATGCCAATTTGAGTGATACCAATTTTGCAGAATCCTTCCTGACTGGGGCAAATCTTTCTGATGCAAATTTAACAAAAGTGGATCTATCCCAAGCTGAACTAACGGGAGCAAATCTGACAGGCGCGAATCTAGCCGATAGTAAACTCATGGGAAGTTTTCTGACTGGGGCGAATTTTTCTAAGGTAAATTTGACGAATACAAACCTTGGTGGAGCTAACTTAATGCGGACAACCTTAACGGGCGCAAACTTAAAAGAAGCTGATTTATCTGAGGCGGAATTAACGGGCGCAAGGCTTTCGGAAGTGAATTTAACTCAGGCAAATTTAAAAGATGCAAATCTTTGGGCAGTGGATCTTACGGGGGCCAATTTAACTCAAGCCAATTTAACTCAAGCCAATTTAACGCGGGCAACCTTTGCTGATGCGGATTTAAGCAAGGTAACGTTAGTCGGTGCAAATCTAACCACTGCTGACTTTTCTTCTGCTAAAAACATTCCTTTAGAACAAATTAAATCTGCTTGTTTTTGGGACAAGGCAATTTTTACAGATGATATTCAACAAAAGTTAGCAATGACACCTACGACGAAACCAGCTAACTGCCAACACTGGCGGCAAAAATAATAAAAATTAGCGATCAATTTAAAAATTTAAAATCTGAAAAAAATTAGATATTTTAGTGATGATTTTGGTCTTCGTCTAACTTTTTACCCACATATATGCTAACAAGTTTAGCAATAATTATAGAAGGATAAAGTTGACCAATAATTGCTTCCAAATTAGACATAATCATTGTAGTTTTATGGACAGGTAAAATGTCTCCATAGCCCACAGTTGTTAAGGTAACAAAACTAAAATAAAAAATTTGATAAGATTGTATATCTCCTTGAAAAGCGTTAGGATTAATCGTTAAAATAATTTCATAAATTTGAAACCACACAAGGCCGATCATTAGATAAGCACTAATCCCTCCTTGCAAGGTATCCCCCGTTACTTGAGTATCAGTAAATATTTTTTTAATAATCAAGTAAACTGCAACACTGATAAAAATTAATTGAATAGATTGGCCTACAATATAAAAAATCTTATATGCTTTGATTTCTAAGTATACTGCTAGTAAATTAAAAATATAGGCTAAAAGCGCGATCGCGCGGAAAGGATTGATAAATTTTCTAGGTAATCTAAAGGTTTCAATAACAAATAAAACTGTTACGAAAACAATAGAAACTAAGCCAACTTGTCCCCACAAGTTATTATTCTCTAAATCTAAAAAAGCAAAGGCAAAAAATAGTATGAGCAATGACCCAAATAAATGGGAATAGGGATTAACAAGAAACCTTTGCCAATGCCGAGATAGCCTGTTATACCAATAGTTTGATTTCATTGGTCACGATAGGGGGGCGATCGCTGGAGTTCAGTGAACAAATTAAATGGCGGTATTGTCCACCGAATTCCGACGCTGGATGATAGGTAATCTTACAGGGGAGCAACTTGAATTTCAACTTCAGCCGTAACTTCGGGATGAATTTTAATCTGAGCTTTGTAAAATCCGACTTTGCTGATTTCGGGTAAGGTCACACCACGGCGATCGATTTCTTGATTAGTAGCGGCTTTAATGGCATCAACCACATCTTGGGTAGTAACAGTTCCGAAGATCGCGTCATTTTCTCCCAATTGTTTTTTGACCACAAAACGACCAACGGTTTCCAACGCTTTTTTACGACCTTCAGCCGCACCTTTTTCGGCAGCAAGACGTTCAAGTTCTTTAGCTTTGCGTTGTTCCGCTTGACGAATCAAACCAGGTGTAGCGACAATCGCCATTCCTTGAGGAATTAAATAATTACGGGCATAACCAGGGGCGACTTCAACTAATTCACCATTTCTACCCAATTTATCTACGGGTTTGTTTAAAATAACTTGTACTCGTTTCGACATAATCTTGGTTTTTCCAATTCTAAAAATTGCACGGGATAGTCACAATCCTCAATTTTACAATCTATTCAGGACGCAATGCAACGCTAATCTCGTTAATTCAGCTATTAAAAGCAGGTAGAATAAACGCTAGAAAAATTCCGCCAATTACCAAAAATTCAATAATTTTTAAGCTTAAATTTGCATAATTCCATTGAATTCCCCGCAACCAAGTCTTAGGAACATCATCCTGACGAATCTGCCAACTGAACATAGAAAGCAGCAAGGGAACCCCGCCCACTTTTGTCCCTAACAATAAATGAATTGCTAAGCTAATTAAGACACACAGCCAAGCTATTAAATGGGCTAAATACCATTGACGGTTAATCTCTCCCGCAGGCAACCATTCTTCCTTCATCATGCGTCCTGTGATGACTGCAAAGGTGACAGCCAGCAACATTAAGGTATTGGCTAATCGTTGTAATGTAATCCACCAAATCGGTTTACCCACTTGAGTTAATTGATTCAAAGAATTGGCTTGAATTAGTCGCTTTTGTCCTAAATAAAAGCTATAAAGCGCGAAAAACGGTAAAGTTAATAAAAAAGTTAAGGCAATTGTGCCATGAAGACCTTGAATATCATCTAAGCTCGGTAAGGCAAGACTGCCCCAGCGTTTATCGTAAGTGTTATAAACCCAAAACCCTGTGATCAATGCCAAAATAACCAGCACCATTGCAGCACCATGCAAGAGGCGGAGTAAAACAGGTTGGTAGGGTCTGGACTGCGACATAGCAGAGCTTTAAGGTAAACGTTACAGAAACAGGATAACTTAAAACTTCTGCTGAGTTAAGGATGAGGTCAACCCCACCCTTACCGAGAACTTAAGCAGTAACTAACACTTTTTCACTGCCTGAAGTTTCTTTTTCCCGTAGATGGGTCAGGATGGCATCGACATTCTTTTTGGCATCGCCAAAGAGCATTTGGGCATTTTCTTTGAAAAATAACGGGTTTTCGACTCCTGCATAGCCGCTTGCCATACTACGTTTCATGACGATAACGTTACGGGCTTTCCACACTTCAAGGACGGGCATTCCCGCGATCGCGCAACTGGGATCTTCTAAGGCACTCGGATTAACGGTATCGTTAGCACCAATGACTAACACCACATCGGTTTCTGGGAAATCTTCGTTAATTTCATCCATTTCCAACACGATATCGTAGGGAACATTCGCTTCAGCCAACAGTACATTCATGTGTCCTGGTAAACGTCCTGCAACGGGGTGAATGCCAAACCGCACATTAACTTTCTGGTTGCGTAGTAACTTGGTAATATCTGAAACCGCGTGTTGAGCTTGAGCCACTGCCATTCCGTAACCAGGGGTGATAATCACGCTTTGAGCATCAGCTAATAATTCTGCTACTTCATCTGCGGTTGTTGCCGTAACGGTTCCCGTTGGAGCCTCAATTTTAGCTCCTGTCGATTTACTAGCCCCTTCGCCAAATCCGCCTAAAATAACACTAATAAAAGAACGATTCATAGCACGACACATAATAAAGCTCAGGATTGCGCCACTGCTTCCCACTAATGCACCCACCACAATTAACAGATCATTGGATAACATAAAGCCTGCTGCTGCGGCTGCCCAACCTGAATAACTGTTCAGCATGGAGATCACCACAGGCATGTCTGCCCCACCGATCGCCGCGACGAGATGAACACCTAAAACACCCGCGATCGCTGACATAATCAACAACGGCTGCAAACCTTGTAAGTTAGGAACCTGCATAAATTGCACCCCTAAAAATACTGTCCCAACCAGTAGACCAATATTGAGTAAATGACGAGCAGGTAACATTAACGGCTTACTGCTGATAATGGCGCGGAGTTTCCCAAAGGCAACAATTGAGCCTGTAAAGGTCACTGCCCCGATAAACACACCAATATAAATTTCTAATTGATGAATAATTTCTTCTGTGCCCGTAATTTGGGAATCAGGCGCAAGATAATTGGCTATTCCGACCAAAACTGCTGCTAGACCGACAAAACTATGCAAAATTGCGACTAGCTCAGGCATGGATGTCATCGCAACACGGGAAGCCAGTACTGCACCGATAATCACCGCAGGCGCGATCGCTCCCATTAGGGTTGCATAACCTGTAAATTGACTATTTAATGCCGTAGCAGCAAAAGCAATCAACATACCGCTAATGCCGTAAATATTGCCTCGACGGGCAGTTTCTTGGTTAGAAAGTCCACCTAAACTCAGGATAAAAAGCACACTAGCCGCAATATAAGCGACGGTTACAAGACTGTTAGACATAATAATTAATGCAAACCTAAAACAATTTTTGACTCTCTCAAGTCCCCCTTCCCAAGGGGGATTTAGGGGGATAAATTACTTGGAAACGCAATTCAAGGAGGAACAAAACTCCTAATTTGCTCACAAACTCCTTCAAAATTATTCAAAACCTCTACATTAGTAAATCGAATAATTTGCAGCCCATAACTTTCTAAAATACGGCTTCTTTCCTGATCGTAGATTAGTGCTGAATCAGTAAAATGGCTATCTCCATCAACTTCAATGACTAATTTTAGTTTTGGACAATAAAAATCTACAATAAAGTGATTAATTGGTTTTTGTCTCCACATTTTTACAGGAAAGTTGCGTAAGTATCCCCACAGTTTCTGCTCGGCAAGAGTTGGATTTTTTCGCATTTCTCTAGCCCTTTCAATTAATTTGGGGTTATAAGGGAGAAAATATTGGCCTTCTTTAAAGGTAGCCATTTTAAGTTATCCCCCTAGCTTCGTGTCGACTTTCTGTTATTACCCAATTTGAATTCCCCCTAGCCCCCCTTTGAAAGGGGGAAGTTATTTAGTCACGAGATAAAAACGAGATCTCTTTCACTCAATTTCATCTGTTAATTTTGGAATGGTGGAAGCAACAGACAGATGAAAATTATCACCATTTTCTGTTATCTGGAAATCCGTAATAAAGCGTTTTTCTTCAGCAAAATATTTTAATTTTCGCTTAAGTAATTTTTTCATAAGTCGCTCAAATTCCTTTTTGGCTGCGGAATCGTCGTCCTTAAATAAGTTCATTCCTTGCTCATTATCTGACGAGAGCATTTTTTGAAGCATTGTTTTCCCTTGTTCTTCAGGAAGTAAGGACATATTCCAAGCCATTATGCCAATTTCTACGAGCATAATACTCTCTTCATTATTTTCCGTATCCTCTAACAAAGGCTGAATAAAGTCTATTAATACCTCAGATATTTTTTTCAAATGTTTAGGATTGTCAATAAATTTTATATTTTGATTGTCGGGATCGCTTACTATCCTTTGTTTAAAACGTTCATAAGCTGCCTTTTCTTTTTTTCTTTGGAGTTTGTTCGTTGTTTTCTTAGCTAAACTGGGCTGTTTTTTGGGGCTATCTTGATAAAAAAGTTCAAGAAATTCTTTTGATTTTCTAGCCATAGCTAACACCTCTTAATCTAAATATCTAATTACGTTTGAACATTTTTAACATTCGTTGAGTAACTAAAAATCCACCTGCAATATTAATGGTGCCGACTAAAATCGCGATCGCGCCCAAGATGGTTGTCGGAGAATTTAACGGGCCAGAAATTTGTAACATCCCGCCAATAATGATGATGCCGCTAATGGCATTGGTCACACTCATCAGCGGGGTATGCAAGGCAGGCGCAACATTCCAGATAACTTGCCAACCGATAATACAAGCGAGAACAAAGACCGTTAAATGAGTTAAAAACGAAGCAGGCGCACCAATCCCAATTCCCAACAGAGCTAATACGGCTAAGGTAATCCAGAGAAGGGTTTTATCAGATTTTTTCTCTTTAACTTTCTCAGGCGTTTCAGGCATAGCAGCAGCCGTTTTTGCAGGTTCCGTCTTAACAGGAGAAGGATTAACGACTTTCGGTGGTGGCCAAGTAATCTTGCCTTCTTTGAGAATTAGAGCACCACGAATCACCTCATCCTCTTCATTCACTTCATACTTTTCCGCACCGCCCATATCCTTGAGCAAATGCCAGAGATTCGTTCCATAAAGTTGGCTGGATTGATTGGCCATGCGGCTCGGTAAATCCGTATAACCGATAATCGTGACCCCTTTATAACGGTAAACTTCTCCAGGTTTAGTGACTTCGCAATTTCCTCCCTGTTCTGAGGCTAAATCGACCACTACCGAGCCATCCTTCATGCTGGACACCATCGCTTCGGTAATTAATTTGGGAGCAGGACGACCAGGGATCAATGCAGTCGTGATGATAATGTCAACTTCCTTGGCTTGCTCCGCAAATAAGGCCATTTCCGCTTCAATAAATTCTTTGCTCATGGTCTTGGCATAGCCCCCTTCGCCTGTACCATCTTCAGCAAAGTGCAGTTCTAAGAATTCACCGCCCATACTTTCAACTTGTTCTTTCACCACAGGACGAGTATCAAAAGCCCGCACGATCGCGCCTAATCCTTTCGCGGTTCCAATCGCAGCTAAGCCTGCCACACCAGCACCGATGACTAGAACTTTGGCGGGAGGAACTTTACCCGCAGCCGTAATTTGTCCTGTAAAAAATCGACCAAAGTTATTAGCAGCTTCAATCACAGCCCGATAGCCTGCAATATTCGCCATAGAACTTAGAGCATCCAACTTTTGAGCACGGCTAATTCGAGGAACCGCATCCATCGCTAACACGGTGGCTTGACGTTGGGCGAGTTGCTCTAAAAGTTCAGCATTTTGGGCAGGCCAAATAAAGCTAATGAGGGTTTTGCCTATTGGTAACTGGGCAACTTCCTCTGGGGAAGGGGGACGAACTTTGAGGATAATATCTGCTTGGTTTAGTAGGGTATCGACATCATCAATAATGCGGCAATCGGTTTGTTCATAGGCGGTATCGGTAAAGTTGGCCTGGGAGCCTGCACTACTTTCGACAATGACTTCAAAACCTAATTTTTGCAGCTTTTGGGCTGTATCGGGAGTCGCTGCAACTCGACATTCATTGGGATAGGTTTCTTTCGGAATACCAATAATTTTGGGCTTAGGTTGGGTTGAAAGCGTTTCTTCGAGGGTTTCGGCAGAGGTGGGGGCAGCGATGGTCATAGGATTTTTAGGGATTGGTACTCACTGTAGATTGGCGAAAAACAAGCGCATTCAACCCTACTGTTCAATTGCTGTAAGGTTTGGATTAAATTCATTGAACGATTCAAGTATAAAAATGAATCCTCAAATCGACAGGCTTGCTATTGTTAACATTTGCATCTTAGCTGTATCCTATGCCGATCCCCATTTTTTGCCACAATTTCTTTAAAATGTGTAATAGTTTTACGGCAACCAATCAGCGTCAAGCATTTGTTCAATCGTGTAGGGGCAAGTTTGAGGAAATAGCTCAGCAGGCAACTGAGACTTCCGAATGGCATTTTTTCGGGCTTTTTGATAATTTTTGTCGAGAACGGTCAATAAATAATTATAGAGGACTTTAGATTCGAGTAAGATTTCCAACTCCAGCCGAAAGTTATCAATTTCGTTTTCCCAGCCCCGACCTGACCAGTTTTTTTCAGTTTGCCAATATTGATAAAGTAAAAGATGAATCAGGAGTTTGAGGGAATAACTTTCCACTTTATGACGTTGCTCTCTGCCCAACGCTTCTACCTCTTCAATTAAATGTTCCCAGTCTAAATGCTGGAGGTCACGGTTTTGTAACTGCGCCAGAGTGACATCTAACCATTCAACATAATCTTCTTCGTAGAGGGATACGGCCGAAGGGGCTAATGTCATAAAAACCTTCCTTTTTTCGCCATTTTAGCATGTTGTCTTGCTATATTAGCCCAGATTTCAATGATAAAACCTAAAAGAATAATTGAAATGATGTTCATTTCCTAAAAGACTTGGTTTAATTTTAGAAATTAATAGAAAAAATTGAAAAAATTAATGCTAGGAGTTACGCATTGACAAATTAGAATAGTTATGAAACAACGCAAATTCAAGACTTGAGGCTATTTCAGCAAAGTTGCCTATTGATAAAAATAGCGGTTGATTCCTGAAATTTTCTTTTCAAATCATTTCAATTGGTAGCATACAATACAAAATATCCTAAATGCACACTTCATGTTTTTTGACAATGCGTAAGTCCTAAATGCTTGATTTAGCTTGATTTGATAATTATTAGCCTTATTTCCAAAATATATATTTTTTTAGAATTTTTGCTGTTTACAATTAGAAAATAATCTTTTAATATGTAAAGACTGGATGAACACCTATTTCTCATTCAGCCCCAAAATATGCTTAGTCTTGAGTTTCGGGTTTGGAGAGATAGACAGGGAGAGTGGCTCTGGACACTAAGAGAAGGAGAAAATAAGCAACCACTAGCTGTTTCGGGACAATTTTATCCTAATTATGAAATGTGCTTAGATGCGATAAATCTGGTTAAAAGTTCTGTTAATGCTTCAATAATAAGAGATTTTTAGTATTTTTAAAAAGAAAAACAACATCGCATTTGTGTTCATTGCGATCGCCAATTTATTAATAAATGTTGTTGAGTAATAAACTTAGAAATCCTTCAAACTCTTGTCTAATAGGCACTCTAGCGATTTTCTTGCCTAATTAACAAAAACTCTGCTGCATAAGCATTTCAGCGAATTTTTATGTTATTACCCAACAGATCTAATGTACTAGTCCATTTAAATAGCAATGCTCTGAGCAATGTTTGATGGTAAAAGCCGAACATAAGGATGTTCCAGAGAAGCATTACGGGCCTTTATTTGCTGTTCAATTTTTTGTAATCGAACATTTTGAAATTCTTGAAATACCTTTCTGGCAGATTGATCCTTAAAGGGATTAGACATCGTTAATAAAGATTGACTGCTATAAGGAGTTGGCATACTTAATGCCTTCACCAATACGATTTGTTTAAAAGTTTGTAATCTATCAGGTAATCTGTCAAGCAAATCGACTTCTGATTTTTTATGTGTTAATAAATCATCAAAAGGCTTATAAGTAGCAAAAGGCATATTAGGAACCCAAGATGCATACTCATACTGACCAAAATTGACGGCAGAATGTTGAGCAGTCGCTGTGAAAATTATATTGGTAATGATAGCAATAAGCGAATCTAACTCAGAGAGATGCCCCGTGATTTGAGAAGACTCTTCTGGTGGCAATAAGCCTTGGATTCTACCAACATCAGGGCTTACAAGCTCATTTTTCCATGCTTGTAACTCAGCATCATTGATTAAATCTGCTGATGATTTGTAATACAATCTCAAAACATCGGTAACATATGTTTGAATAGCATCCCAAATAACTAGTGCATCATCACGGTAATAATAATTTGGTAAGTCAGCAACATCTCGCTCAGCTAGATTTATTGGTAATGCCCGCCGATAAAATATATGGGGTTCCCCTTGATAGTTTTTACCCGTACCCGTGTATGAACGTTTGAGCAACTCATTTGATCCCGTATACCCCAAGGCACCAGTAACATCAAAAAAGCCTCCATGTCCTAAGAAAATCCCTCTCGCCATTTCATTAATAGCAAAGGTGTTAAAGAAATGGGGCTGAAGCATTTGCAACACAATATGTTGAGATGAAAGCTGACGAAAGGAAGCAACTGCAAAAGTTTCAACAATTAAATGGGTATCCATTAAGTGGGAAACGATGCCCTGATAAGCAATATCGGCACTGGCTACAGCTACTTTTGCAGTTAACCAACTTTCTGGGGAAGATTTAGGGGTAAAGATGGGGTTTGTTTCCAGTGTATTAAAACCCTCTCCCTGCTGGAGACGAATTGCTAAAGGCAGTAATTGTTGTTTTTCGTTAACATAAAATAGACATAGCGGCGCAACAGGATATTTTCCTAATTGATCTTGTAGGTCGTCTGTAATAATATCAGCCAGAATATGGTAATCGATAAGATATAAACGATTTTTTGCAAATTCTGTTGCTAGGCTACTTCCTTGGGGGATCAAACCGCTAACAACCTCGTCAGTTACGGGAAATTTACCATCTGCTTGCAAATCTTCTGGTTTACATTTACGAATAAAGGATGGATTGATCCCATAAATTCTTTCTCGTCCAAATTCAACATCTTGATCCCATGTTTCGGCTACTTTTGGCTTTTCAAAGCTAGTCCAAGGTCGAAAAAAGCTATTGAGATCTTCAAGCTTTTCCCATTTTCTGATTGATAGTAAGGCATCAGCTAACCCCAAGTCTGCCGTTCTTTGGAATTTAATTTTTCCTTCTTTTAAGAGTTTAAAAAAGTATATAATTTCAGTCAAAGCAACGCCCAAGACACCCTTGGCAACTATACATTGAAATCGGAGAATTTTAAGTAGAGTAAATCCTCGCTTTTTAGGTAAGTCTTTAATGTGAGGCGGGACATAGGCAGGCGTTAATTCCCACACATACTCGGAATCTGAACTATTTTTAGATAAGTTATGGATCATGGTGATTTTCCTTTAATTTTAATGAGTGTAAATACAACAAATTCCTAATGCTTTAGATGTTAATAAAAAGCTATGAATGTAAAACTTTGATATGAAATGCTTGTTTAGGATAGCCTTGCGAGAGGGGAAAGGGATCGACATTTTCCAGTATCCCTAGTCGCAGAAGTTGCTTTACCGCCAGAGGAATCTGCACCATTGAGAAATATTTCCCATGACAAGTATGTAAACCCGCTTCAAAAAAGCTATAGGCTAAATGTGGGGGACGACCAATCCGAAATTCTTGCGGTTCATCAATAATGCTGGGATCGTGCATCGCTGAGATACTACAAGCTAAAACTTGAGTTCCAGCTTTAATCGTTTGTTCATAATCAGTGCCTTTACCTAGAGTGTAGTCCTGTACACAAGTGTTGATTACACCAGGCGAAGGCTGTCGAAAGCGTAGGGCTTCCCAGACGTATCCCGCCAGCTCATCATCTGTCTCTTTTTGTGCTGCCACAATAGCCGATTTAAAAATTTCAGGACGTTGCATCAGTTCTATCACTACATTAGTAATAGCTATTGATGTTAAATCAACACAAGCTGACATCATAAACAACAGACTACTAACAATATCTTCATCCGATGTATAAGTCGTTGGCACGGACTGCATCAGCAAATATCGCTCTAAAACATTAGGATTTGACGGAGGGGTTACCGCTGGAGGGGAGTTAGTCAGATTAAATAGCCGTTGCCAAAATGTTGGTTTAGCTACAGGGGAGCTACCTAATAGTTTGGAGCGGGTATCTTTCAGGATTTTCCTAATTTTGGGTTTTAATTCATCTCTGGCAGTCGCAGCCGCAGTATTTAATTCAGGATTATTGCCAAGATTTCTGACGGCCCCCTCATTGATGTCATGCAGCCATGTAACTAATTTGTCTAGCGGTAATCCTGGTAAGCCGAGATATCGTGAAATTGCCGCGGCTGGGAGCTTTTTGGCATAGTCAATGAGGTCAAAAGGAGTTCCAACAGTGACATTTTGTAGCAGAGTTGCTGATTCCTCTAGCAAAATTTGATGGTAGCGAGAGATATCCGACATTGGAAAGGCTAAGCGGAGAATCGACTTACGATGTTCGTACTCAGGGGAAGGCGATAATTCAACGACTGTATTGCCGATGAACTTCAACATATTTTGCTCCAATAAATCGGTAGTAAAGATTTCATTAAGGGTCAATACGTCGCGAATATCTTCATAACGGGTTACTAGAGTAAAAGCTGGTGCCTTAAGAATCGGAGCTTTTTGACGAAGCTCATGAAAGAACTCTAATGGACAAGTTGCGATCCATTTGCCAATTAGCGGCATTTCTTGGTCATTATTGACTTCTTTTAATTGCTCTAGAAAATTTTGATGGGGATCGGTCTCGGTCATAATAGCTCCTGATGTTTTCGCTTGAGTGAATTAAATAGATATTTGAACGTTAGAGTTGTTTAGCCTAAATTGCATTATTCATGATCCAAGAAGCCAAAGCTTTCACCACTTATTTAGGATTAAATTGCAGCGCTTTTATTAACGTAAGTCTTGTTGATTTTTGTAAAATAACTAAAAGACCGATTCAGTATATGTTTGAGTTATTTTTCTTCAATAACCGTGGATAATTTCAACCGACTGTATATTGGAATTAAAATTCTATAATACACTCGAATAATAAAATGCAGAGACATTTTCTAAATAAAACTATACAAACAATTTCTTCAATTCCAAAATTAGGATGACTGTTATTGGGGAAACTACATAAATTACCAAAATTTTATTTAATCCACTGGGCGTAAGCCTTACACCCACACAAGAATTGCGAATATTACAATCACTATCAGCGCAAAAAAAGGAGGTAAAGAGGCCAATCTACCCTGCATTGTGACTGGCGTTTACCTCCTAGTGCTTAAACCGACCCCAAAACTTACGTTGTTTTAACCATTGGCGGCATAATAACTTTTTGTGCTAATCCCAAGCTTTTCAATACCCAAATTGACCACCAAGTCACATCAATTTCCCACCAATGCCAACCTGCTTTGGCTACGTGAGGATAGGCGTGATGGTTATTGTGCCAGCCTTCACCGTAGGTTAAAATCGCCGCCCACCAAAGATTGCGGGAACCGTCCTCAATGTCAAAAGTCCGATAGCCCCAGACGTGGGTGACAGAATTGATAAACCAAGTGCTATGCCACAACAGAACGGCACGGACAAACATTCCCCAGAAAATAAAGGGCCAGCCCCCTAAAACGTAGAGCAAAATGGCTAAGGGAATTTGCAACAAGAGAAAATAACGGTTTAACCATTGATAAAAGCGATCGCGGGCTAAGTCTGGGGCAAAACGATGATATTGCTCATAGTCGAAAAATTCAGCATGGGGATAGAACAACCAAAGCATATGGCTCCACCAAAAGCCTCGACTGGCTGAATAGGGATCTTTATCAACATCTTCGGTATAGGCATGATGCAACCGATGGCCTGCAACCCAAAAGATTGGCCCACCTTGTAGGGCGGCGGCTCCAATAATCGCGATCGCGTATTCTAAGGGTTTAGGAACTTGAAAACTACGATGGCTCAGTAAACGGTGATAGCCCAAGCAAATACCAATACTGCCGAATAACCAGTGTAAAAACAGCATTACGCCCAAGGCAGACCAGGAGAAAAACCAAAACCCGCCTAACGCTAAAAGATGAATTGTGCCAAAAAAGATTACGGCAACCCAATCGAGGGGGGGATCTTGTTTGGGTAATGGTGCTAAATTGCTAGAAGTCATAATTAATTAATAGTTAATAATTAACAATGAATAATTGATAATTGATTGCAGAGAGTAAACATCATTTTCAATCATCAACATCCAGTAGGGGCGAATTGTGTTCACCCAGAAAAAACAAAAATTCTTAAATTGAACGGGAAAAGTTAGCAGTAATTTTCTTTTGTAAATAGGCATCAAAAACGGAAGCAATATTCCGAATTAATAGCCGACCCGCAGGAGTCACTTCGATATGATTGGGGGTGTGAATAATTAACCCGTCAGCCTCTAAGCTATTTAAAGAAGACTGCTCATGGAAAAAATATTCATCAAAATCTTGATCAAAACTGAGATGGTATTTATCAACTAATGCTTCTTTAGATAGTTCAAATTGACACATTAATTCCATGATTACGGTGCGACGAATAATGTCATCTTGATTAAGATTTACACCTTTATCGATGGGTAAAGTATTAGTATCAATCGCGTTATAAAAGTCTTTAAGCTTTTTATGATTTTGCACATAAACATCATTGAGCATACTAATAGAAGTAATGCCAAAACCAATTAAATCCGATTCGGGTTGAGTCGTGTAACCTTGGAAATTGCGGTGGAGTTTACCTTCCCGTTGCGCGATCGCCAATTCATCATCGGGTTTAGCAAAGTGATCCATGCCAATGAATTGATAATTATTACGGGTTAATTCCTCAATGGTCATTTGCAGAATATCAAGTTTTTCGTTGGCTTCAGGCAGAGCTTCTTGGGGTAAACGACGTTGTAAAGGCTTTAACCAAGGTACATAGGCAAAATTAAAGACGGCAATGCGATCGGGGTTTAATTTGATGGTTTTGGCAACCGTATCACGGTAAGTTTCCAGCGTTTGGAAGGGTAAACCATAGATGAGATCCACGTTCACACTCTCAAAACCTGCTTCTCGTATCCAGTCCATGACATTAAAAAGCAGTTCTTCGGATTGAATGCGATTGATAGATTTCTGAACTTCAGGATTAAAATCCTGAATACCGAAACTAATGCGTTTAAAGCCAATTTGTCGCAAAAAAAGAATATAATCGTGGTCTAAGGTGCGGGGATTCACTTCGATGGAAATTTCGGCATTGGGATCAAAGCGAAAATGCTGGTTCAATGCGTTCCATAGGGTTTCAACTTGTTCAAGGGATAAATAATTGGGTGTGCCGCCGCCCCAGTGCATTTGCTGAACCAAGCGTTCTTTGCTAATTAATCCTGCCATTTGTTCAATATGACGAATTAAATAGTCTAAATAGGGCACAGCCATCTCTCTACGTTGGGTAATCACCGTATTACAGCCGCAGAAGTAGCAGGGAATATCACAAAAAGGAATATGACAATACAACGATAAAGGGGTTTTCTTATAGTTCCCAACCGCGATCGCGGCCCGAAAATCCACTACATCAAATTCAGACGTTAACTCCGTTGCAGGGGGATAACTGGTATAGCGGGGCAGAGGCTGATTATATTTTTGTAATAACTGGGCATCAAATTGAACAGTGGATAAAACGTTTTGCATTTTCTGAAAAAAATCCTTTTTTTATGAATTTTGTTAGAAGATCCCCCCTAGCCCCCCTTAATAAGGGGGGAAGCCGAGGGCGGGGGGATTAGGCTTTCTGGTTAATAAGGAGAAACTAAAGGCGAGGAGAATAGGAAGGAATCAATGAAGAGTCCTAAGAAGCTGTGACTAAATCAGCTGCGATCGCGCTGGCTCCCCGTTCCGTACTACCCGATTTATCTTGACGAGTTAGCAGATCAAATAAATGCTCACCTAGAGAATTTCTGAGAGAGGCTTCTAATTCGTGCATGACATCACGGTTCAGGGCAAAGGCTAAATTGGCTTCAGCGACGATCTGTTCAACACTTGCTTCATTAACGGGAACAGAATCGAGAGCTTGACGATATTTTTCCTTAAAGGCCCGTTTCGCTTCAATGCTAGGAATTTGATCAAATTCATAAAAAGCCGTCCCTTGACCTTCAGGTAAACTCAGGGCAGACCGAACAATATTGCGGAGAGCTTGACCGCCTGACAGATCGCCTAAATAACGAGTATAGGCATGGGCAATTAATAATTCAGGTTGAGACTCGGCAATTTCTCCCAAACGATCCACGTAGCGAATTCCTGCGGGAGTCGGCGCGATTTCTTGTAACCAATTGTCTCCGTAATAAAAGGCTAAATCTTTGGCTAAATTGGCTTGGCGGTTGAGTTCAGGAAAATAAATTCCCCCAACAACAGGATGATCTTGTAAAACCATCAATTCCGCTTCTAAGGTGCCATAAACAAAGTAAAGATTCGCTAATAATTGACGGAATGGGTCTTTTTCTACCACACCTTTGAGAAAACATTTCATAAAGGCGGTGTTTTCTGCCATCGTGTGGGAAGCTTTAGTTCCTTCTCGCAGTTGACTCGCTAAATGGCTCATGGGAGTTACCTCGTTAAAAATGAGATGAATGTTTGTATGAATCCCCCCGCCTATCGGCTGCCCCCCTTTGTAAGGGGGGGTTGGGGGGATAAAGCGTAAAGGGGTTTTATTTTTAACTTTCTACTTAATGATTCCAGTTCACCCAATCTTGGGGTTTGAGGAAAATTTCAGTTAGTCCCGCTTCAGGCGTATTCGGTTCGGGTTGATAGGCGTATTCCCAACGCACAGCAGGAGGCAGAGACATTAAGATCGATTCGCTGCGACCATTGGTTTGTAGTCCAAAAATTGTGCCTCGGTCGTACACCAAATTAAATTCCACATAACGGCCCCGACGATAGAGTTGGAAATTCCGTTCGCGATCGCCGTATTCCGTATCTTTACGTTTTTCAGCAATGGGTAAATAAGCTGGTAGGAAAGAATTACCGCAACTTTGCACTAAAGCAAACAGTTTTTCCCAATCAGTCGGCACAGCACCAACTTGTTGACTATAGCGGGCGGCTTCACCATCGGTTTGATGCCCTGCATAAAGGTTGCCCCGTTGGTCTTGATAATCAAAGAAAATACCGCCCACGCCTCGCGCTTCCTGACGATGTTTGAGATAAAAATACTCATCACACCAGCGTTTGAAAGCGGGATAGTATTCTGTATGGTGGCGATCGCAAGCATTTTTAATGGTCGTATGGAAATGAACCACATCCTCAACAAAAGGATAATAGGGCGTTAAATCCACACCACCACCAAACCACCAAATCGGGCCTGCTTCAAAGTAACGATAATTTAAATGCACCGTTGGCACATAGGGATTGCGGGGATGCAACACCATCGACGTTCCTGTTGCATAGAAACCATAACCTGCGGCTTCAGGGCGTTGGGTCAGAATCGAAGGAGGTAAACTTTCTCCCCAAACTTCCGAGAAATTCACTCCCCCTTGCTCAAATACGCCACCGTCTCTGATCACACGAGTCCGACCTTCTCCGCCTTCAGGACGATCCCAACGGTCTTCTCGAAATTTTGCCTGACCGTCGAGAGCTTCTAATTGCTGGCAAATATTATCTTGAAGGGTTTGGACAAATTGCTTAACCCGTTGACGGGAATCCGAGGGGGGCTGACTTAAGGATGGGGATTGATCAACAGGATTGGCGATTTGAGGACTCATACTGGCTCCCTATTCACTATACTTTACACTTTGATAACTATATAGGAATATATTTGATTTGATATTTCCCTTGTTACAAAATGTCATAAACCAAAGCTTGCTCTTGCCCGCTTTTTATTTATAATCTCATATAGCTGTTTAGTTATAAAAGAAAATTTCGACGGAAAGTTTATGGTCAGTACTTTACCCAACCCCGCTTCAACCCAGACGAAAGCCGCTATTCAGGAAACGATTTTAACGCCACGCTTCTATACCACCGATTTTGAAACCGCCGCCAAGCTCGATTTGTCGTCCCAGGAAGAAGAACTGCAAGCGATGCTCACGGAAATGCGGAATGATTACAACCGTTATCACTTCACACGGGATGAGAGTTTTAATCAAGTTTGGGATAATTTGGATGAAACAGCCCGCAAAGGGTTTATTGATTACCTAGAACGCTCTTGTGTCTCGGAATTTTCAGGCTTCCTGCTATTTAAAGAATTATCTCGTAAACTGAAAACCCGTAGTCCAATTTTGTCAGAAATTTTTCATCTGATGGCACGGGACGAAGCACGCCATGCAGGTTTCTTAAATAAGGCAATGGCAGATTTTAATATTTCCCTAGATTTAGGAAAATTAACGAAAAATCGCAATTATACTTTCTTTCCCTTAGAATGGGTTATTTATACCGTTTATTTATCCGAAAAAATCGGCTATTGGCGTTATATCATTATTTTCCGTCATTTAGAAAAGCATCCTGAACATAAGTTCTATCCCCTGTTCAATTACTTTGAAAGCTGGTGTCAAGATGAAAACCGTCATGGCGATATTTTTAAGGCGTTGCTGCGATCGCAGACTAGTCTTTGGGGAACGTGGCAATCTCGTTTATGGAGTCGCTTTTTCTTACTTAGTGTTTTTGCGACCCACAGCTTAACGGTGCATGAACGTAAGAGTTTCTATGATTCCTTGGGAATTGATGCCACAGAGTTTGATAAAGAAGTCATTCGTCAGACCAACGACACTGCCGCCCGTGCTTTTCCAACCATTCTCGATACAGAGCATCCTGATTTTTATCCCCGTTTACAACGTTGTTGCGAAAGTAACTTGAAAATGGCCGCGATCGACAAAAGCAATCAACCTGCTTTCATTAAATCGCTCCGCAAATTGCCCCATAAACTTTCTATTTTCGGACATTTAGTTAAATTATTTTTCATTAAGCCTATTGATGCCGAAGCTATTCGAGAAACCGTGCGTTAATCGTTAACTGTGAGGTATGACTGGTTAATCATTAACGTGAATAGCTTATAGCAAACTCGTTTTGGAGAGTGTCCCTTGATCAAAGCATTAAGCGATCGGGGGATTTTTTTTTGAGAAATTTATCCACTAAAAATGAGTATTTATCGGCTTTTGCCTACGTTTTGTAACGGCTTTAATCAAGTCATTCAATTTATTCCTGAAATCATTCAATAGCCTGTCAGAGTGAGAATCAAAAGCGAGTTCATCTCTTTTTAATCACTTCATTTTTTGGAGAATAAAATGCGTTTATTAAACCAAATTAGATATTTTTTACTGACTGCGAGCCTAGTTGTGTTTATGGCAACAGCGATCGCGTTCGGAACATTCCCTGCAAATAGCTTGGCTGCACCTGCTCTCGATGCCCCTTCTAACCAAATTGCTTGGGGTTGGGGTAAGGGTAAAGCCGTTGGTAAAAACTTAGAAGGAAAAATACAAGAAGGCTCTAGCGAGATTACAGGCGATCCCAAAGATGAGATTGTCGGCAAAATGAAACAAACCGAAAGCCAAGTCCGTAACTTTGCAGAAGATATTAAAGAAACTGCGACGACTAACCCTAAAATTAAGGCCTATACCAAAAATATTGAGGGTAAATTCCAAGATGCGGCAGGAACTATCTCTGGTAACAACAGAGCACAAGAAATCGGCAAAGCGAAACAACGGGAAGCTCAAAAATTAAGTATTGAAGCCAATAACAAGAGTTAACCTCATTACAACAGCACAATTATCGAACAGAGTGTGAAGTAACCTGTATTAAACTGGAAAAAATGAAGTAAAATCTAACAATCTAACTTCATACTTTTCCAGTCTATTTTCTCTAGGATTTGATAGTTTAAAGCTTATTAAATAAACAAGAATTTTTTATAACCTTTGCCAATTCCCTTAATACTTAAACAATAATTACAGTTAGCTTGATTTAAAATCCATTGAACGTAAGTGTTGCTATTCGGGCCAGGAAAGTAACGATATAAATATTTATAAGGGTAAGTTTCAGGCGTATTGTCAATAATCTCTGCTAATTTTTCTGCCATTTCGCCTTCCCACTGCGTTGCTAACCAACTTTCTCCGTTCCCGACTCCCGATTCAAACGGCATTAAATTTTTATGTAAATGTCCCCAACTTTCTTTGCACAAATGTGGGGTTTGCCAAACTTCCCAACGAGTGGATTGATGGCCTTGTAAAACAGCGTACCAATAATGAACAGCAATTTTTCCAATAAAGGGAATTTTGGCGGCTCTTAATTGAACAATGGTTTCCATTTTTGATAACTCATAATTACAAGATTATTTTTTGTTCCACGGCCATTTTGTAAACATTTCCGTCGAGGCAGAAAAGATTAAATAAACAATTAAAAAAGCAACACCTGCCAGAAATAATCCTAAGTCTTCATTCATAATTTATTTTTGAATAAGAAAGTTAGCTAATCGTTATAATTTTTGATGAGTTACTGATAAAACGCTGTACAAGCTCCTTTTGTTCTAGGATATCAACAGCGATCGCCGAATGACTCAGAGGATTAATTATTTTCCCTATGAATTTTTTGATCAACGAATCCAGTAACGATTCCCTGTGGCAAGAAGCTTTTCATCGTTTTCGACGCGATCGCTTAGCATTACTTGGTAGCGTTATTTTATTCATTATTATTCTAGGGGTTGCCGTTGGGCCATTGGTTTATCAAGTACCCATCGATAAAATTGATTTTAGCCAAACTGCCGCCTTGCCCAGTTGGAAACATCCTTTGGGAACTAATGATTTAGGACAGGATCAACTAGCGCGTTTATTAGTGGGAGGGCGCATTTCCTTAACCGTCGGCATTGCAGCCATGTTTGTGGCGATGACCTTGGGAACTCTGATTGGCGCGATCGCGGGTTTTTATGGTGGCATGGTGGACACGGTATTGATGCGGTTTACCGATTTATTTTTATCCTTGCCCCAGTTACCGTTGTTATTGTTAGTGGTCTATCTGTTTCGAGATTCCCTCAAAGCGATCGCAGGTCAAATTCCTTTTGTTAAAGCACCAGGCGAAGTCGGCATTTTCCTATTAGTCGTACTCATGATCGGCGGCTTAAATTGGATGTCCCTGGCCCGCTTAGTCCGAGGCAATATTTTAAAATTACGGGAAATGGAATTTGTGAGTGCTGCTACTGCCTTGGGAGCCAGACCCCGCCGTATTATTTGGGTGCATCTTTTCCCAAATGTTTTAAACGTAATTATTGTCGCTGCTACCCTAGCCATCGGTAACGCAATTATTACCGAATCAACGCTGAGTTTTTTAGGCTTAGGTTTTCCTCCCGATGTACCAACCTGGGGGCAAATGCTATACAGTGCCAAGGACTATTTAACTTCGGCTCCTCATTTGGTACTTTTTCCAGGATTAGCGATTTTCTTAACAGTGTTAAGTATTAACTACATTGGGGATGGTTTACGGGATGCTGTTGATCCTAAAAGATAGAATTTTTTAAACTAAGGAGAGATAATGAATCGAGATGGAAACTGGACTTAAATCTTAAAAAGTTAAATAAGTATTGAAACTTTGAGAATAAACAGATGAATCAAGTTATTACTGCAATTTTTGATGGTGAAACATTACATCCTGATACTCCGCTAAATTTAAACGTTAATCAACGTTATCAACTTAGTATTACACCAATTGATCAAGCAGGGTCTGATCTCATTGAATCCGCAGAACTTTATGCCGAAATTTACGAAGAAGATGAAGACTTACAACAGTTAACCGAATCTGCTTTAATCGAATGACTTTACTCAAGCGGGGAATGATTATCGATGTTAATCTTGATCCGACTCAAGGATCAGAAACAGGGAAAATTCGACCTTGTATTGTTGTGACTAATGATATTTACAATCAAAGAGTGCCTGTTATTCAAATCGTTCCAATTACAGAATGGAATGCTAAAAAAGCTAGAATTAAAACAAATGTAGAAATTCCTCCTTCTAGTTTAAATGGACTGACTAAATTATCCATTGCTGATTGTTTGCAAACCCGACCGATTGATTACCGTTTTCGATTAGTTAAAGTTCGAGGAGAGCTTGAATTTGATAGGTTAAATAAAGTCGATATTGCCTTAAGAATTGTTTTTAATTTATAGCAGAAATTTTATTCTCTTCTATTACAACTGTATTGGGTTGATCCCATTCCAAGACTAAAGTACGGATTAAACGCGCGATCGCTTTTTGAATTAACCCTTCAGCAATCTGTTGACCCATGCGTTGAGTCTCAGGATTCATTAAGAGTTTCGTGAGGACAGGAACCAACTTCATTGGATCAAAGCCGCGTGTATTGCGTAAAATCTGCCAAATTACTTTTAGATGGTCAAAAGTTTTTGTCTGAGTTTGTAATTCCACTGGCGTATTAGGAACCGCTAAACCGACTTGTTCCCGAATTCCAATGGTCAGGTTAAACCAACTGCGACGACCGAACAGATCAATGGCATTAATTAATTCTGTTACTAGGCGATCGCGGATGAAACTGCCCCGTTCTGAGAATAAAAAGTTCGTTCCTTGATCAAGGATTTTATCAAAATCAAAATCAGGAGAATTGCGGGCATTATTTAATAAATTTTCTAAGCGATTCCAACGGAAACTGCCATCTTTAAATAATAAATCCTGTAAAGAGGCGCGTAATTGTGGGGAATCATCGGTTAATAAGCGTTTGGCAACGTAGGGATAGGCTTTTGTTAATACCTTAAAGTGAGGGTCAATCCCAATCGCAATCCCTTCTAGGGTAACCATTGAGCGAATAATTAAGGCGTAGTAGGCAGGAACTCGAAACGGAAATTCATACATCATCGCCGACATCTGATCGGTAATGCTTTTGAAATTCAATTCCGCCACACTTGCCCCTAATGCATTGCCAAATACCTGAGCTAGGGCAGGAATAATGGGGCGTAAATCCGTATCGGGTTTTAAGAAATCTAAATTAACGTAATCTTGAGCCAGAGCGTCAAAATCTCGATTGACTAAATGCACTACTGCCTCAATCAGTCCATAACGTTGATAGGGCTTAATGGTGCTCATCATGCCAAAGTCGAGATAGGCTAAGCGTCCATCCTTCATGGCCAGCAAATTACCAGGATGGGGGTCAGCATGGAAAAAACCATTTTCTAATAATTGACGCAGAGAACATTGCACGCCCACTTCGACTAAATGGGTTGCATCGATGCCTTGAGCCTGAATCGCTCGAATATTAGTTAACTTGGTTCCCTCAATCCATTCCATCGTCAACACCCGACGACCGCTATATTCCCAATAAATACTGGGTACATAAATTTCTTGGAGGTGGCCATAGAGTTCGGCAAATTTTTCGGCATTGCGTCCCTCTTGGATATAGTTCATTTCCTCAAAAATGCGGCTGGCTAACTCATCGGTAATGGCGACTAAATCGGAACGGATGCGTTTTACATTTTGATTGGCCCAAATCGACAGCGATCGCATGATGTAAATATCCAGCGTAATCTGCTTTATCAGATCAGGCCGTTGAACCTTAACTGCAACCTTTTCCCCTGTTTTTAAGATGCCTCGATAGACCTGCCCCAAGGATGCCGCCGCGATGGGATCATCGGATAATTCTGCAAAAACCTCTGACGGATGTGCCCCTAATTCCTCTTCCATGAGTTGATAAGCAACTTCATTGGGAAAGGGCGGCAGTTGATCCTGTAGCGTGGTTAACTCTTGTAAATAAAGGGGAGGAACCAAATCAGGACGAGTAGAGAGTGCCTGACCCACTTTGATATAGGTTGGCCCCAGTTTGGTTAACAGTTCTCTCAGTTGGATAGCGCGTTTGCGGTCGGTTTCAGGATTTTTGCCAACAAATTTATCCCATTGCAAACCGAAAATAAACCAAGCAAGGGGAAGAATAATCCTTAATAAGCGACGAATAACCTGAAAAGGACGCTGCCGATAGAATTCAGTAATTAATTCGGGATGATAACGCCAACTTTCGGGAAACAGATCACTCACAGGCCCCAAGTCTTCAGTATGGGAAAGGGGAAGATGAATCGGTTGCGCTTCCACGGAAAGGGTTTCTAATCCGTCTTCTAGGGTGTCGGGACTCGGCGTAATCATCGCTTGGGGCATAAGTTAACACGGGGAATGCAGATTATGTTAACTATTGTAACAAGCTTTGCCTTGAGCTTTAGTTGATACTAAGTTAGCTTAATTCACTAAATTCGCGATATCTACTTACAACATTAATTTTTCTTTGGGAGAAGAAATCCCTAATTGAGTTAAGTTTCTTAGTTGACGGCTCCCTTTTAATATATTTACCCCCTTAGTAGCAATCCAATGAAATTGCTTTTTTTCTTTATTCAATTCAGGAGCTTGATCACGTAAAAATTTTTGTAACCATTGCAACTTTTTTTCGATCTTGTCGATGTCGCTGGTATAAGCGGGATGTACTTCAATAAAATGGGTGGTTCCATCATAGCCAATAGCATAATCCCAACGATTTTCCGTTGGATATACATGCTCTAAAGCTTTATCAATATTGACACTTCCTTCACATTTACGAGTAATTTTTAGGTTTATTCGGCTACGATCAGAACTTAATAATGCTTGTAGTCCTGTTTTTAAATGTTCTTGAAGTAATGGTGTTTGTTCAACTGCTGTTGTAAAGCTCATTCTTTCTCCTGAACTGCTTGCGATACAACGTCAGAAGCTCGGCTACTAAAACTGGTTAATCCTCCCCAATCGGCGATCGCGTCATCAGGATCACCTGGTTCAAGAGAAGAAATATCTCGCACAAGAACCCCATCTTTTTGTTGTTCAAAAAAGTAAGTTGAGAATTTTTTATTTTTAAGGATATTTTCAAATAATGCCGTCATTGATGAAGATTCTTCTAAATTGAAAAGCTGATAAAGATACTTTACATTAGGATTTTCTTTTTGTAAAAACCGAATTGCCCAAACTGCTTCTAAAATCGCAGGAGAATGAGTAGAAATAATTAATTTATAGCCTTGATTTAAAAGCTCCAAGCACATCAAGATAACTGACAGAATTGCCTGTGGATGTAAACCCATTTCAGGTTCTTCAATAACAATCCATTGTAAAAATTGCCGAGAATCTATTTTCGGATTATACCTTACTGTTTTAAGATAGCTTATCCAATAAAAGCTTATAAGTAGAGGCATAAATTCTCGCTGCCCCGATGACCAGAGCATAAAAGGCAAAGAATTATTTTCTACATCAAGATATATTTGCTTTCGCATACCCACAACTTTGACTTTTACGGAAGCACCATGAAATATACTATTGTTAAATTCGTTATTTAGTTCTTGGGATATGTTATCTTTATCAGGAAAAATACTATCTTCTTTATTTAGATCCCCAAATTTGTATCCAAAAAATGAACGTAATTTTTCACTAAAATCACGAAGTACATATCGATCACCAAGTTCATAATCATTGAAAGGTCGAGGCCACCCATTTATAATTGTTAATACTCGTTGAGCAGGTATTAAAAAAAGTGTTTCGTCTAGTAATAAAGAATTGTTAATGAGTTTTTGGCTACTTGGCTTCTCTAGAATTTCCTGAAGATTTTTTGATTTTTGATCTAGTTTTATTTTTGTGTTTTTGTTCCAGAGGTTATTCATTCCCTCCCCAAAATAAAGCTGCTGAAAATTTTCATATTTTTTGCCCAAATAAAAATCATAATTCAAAAAAGTATGTAAGATTTTTTTAGAATCTAATAATAATTTAATTAATTGTAATAAGATACTTTTTCCTGTTGCTTGAGGGCCAATAAATAAAATTAAATCACCAAAAGATATATTAGCTTCTTTTATTTGTCCAAAATTAGTGACTTTTAAATTTTTCATATTGCAATAATTAGATAAAAATAAGGAAATATTAAGTTTTTTACCATAGACCTAATTATTAAATTTTAACCTTTTTCAAAATACCAAGCCCGATGCCAGTTGTAATGGCTAATTTCTCGTCCAGAGGCAAAGCCTGCTTGATCGGCCATTGCACACAAGGATAAAGCGGTTTCAGGAAAGTCACTGCTACGGATATGTTCACTTAAAGCTGCCTTATCTTCGGGCGCGATCGCTGTCCATTCTTTTTGAATACGGTTTACATAATGCTCATAGTATTGCTCTCGGTCTTCTCGTTCATCTCGCATTACATCGATTAAGACTAAAATTCCTGAAAATTTTAAGCGTTTAAAGGCATAGGAGAAAAATTCGGCTTTTTCAGCAAGGGAAAAATGATGGAGGGCAAAACTACAAAAGATTAAATCAAAAGTATCAATATTTTCCTGTAATCCCGTGAGTAAGTCGCCTTGGTAAAAGTCAAGTTGGGTATGAAGTGGGGCTAGATTTTGTTGGGCTTGCGCGATCGCGACTTCAGAAAGATCATAACCTCGATAGTAGGCAACATTACGATTTTGGAGAATTTGGGCGAAATGGTAGGCACTGCCACACCCTAAATCTAGGACTTTAATGGCGCGATCGCGGAACTGCCGAGCAAGTAACTGGTTAACATCCTGATATAGCTCCCGATGGGACATATAGTTATGCTCTAGGATTTGGCCATAAACTGACCAGGCATCGAAAAATTTCTTGACGCTCGTTCCGTCCATCGTAATCAGTAAAGTGGTTTAAGAATAGGTTTGTAAAGTTTTAGGCAAGCTATTAGTGCATCAGATTAAGCATTGCGATATAAAGCATTGTCTCACTAGCGGTAGGCAACGATTCATCATCTTTACTGCAATAACAGTATCGACCAAACTAAAGTGCTTCTTGTATTTGTTTTTTGCTATGACAAATATATAAACCATAGGGCAAAAGCATTGTACACAAGACTGTAAGATTTATTAATAAAGATTTTTTAGAGTGACTAGGACGTTAAATTGCTATGACCGTTGCCAGTGCCATTCCTGCTTTCTGCCAAGGTATCCAGTATTTTGGTCAACCTCTGCCCAATTTTGATCGCTATGGTCAAGAAGCGGCGATCGCGCCCGGACAAACTGCGATTACTTCCCCTAGTGATCCCAAGGCCGTTTATCAAACCCTGTTGGCAGCCGATGCCTTACGGTATTTAACGCTGCAAACCACTGCAAGTAAGGAATCAGGACACCCAGGTGGTTTTGCCAGTATTGCTGACGCGATCGCCGCTTTAGTGATGCTGGGTTATAAAAATACGGTGACAGAAGTAGGACACCATGCCCCTGGCTTTTATAGCAATATGTTCCTCGATCGTTCCCTCGAAGATATGGACATTAAAACCGTCCAAGAAATGGGCGATCGCTTTCGGGAAATGCACGGTTTATTAGGTCACCTGTCTGGTCAAATTCCTGGACTATTGGGGCCAGCAGGGCCACTCGGTCAAGGTCAACATTTTGCAATGGCAGGCGCGAAGTTACACCCAGGCGTTCTATTCCCCGTAACCATTGGAGATGGCGGCTTAGGGGAACCCTACATCATGAGCAGTTTCGGCCATTTCAACACCGCCTATCCCACCATTACGAACTTCTTACCCATTCTCGTTTGGAACGGTTATAGCCAAGAACATCACAGCATGGTCTCCACCAAATCCAATGCAGAGATGATCAACTACTGGCAGGGCAACGGTTTCCAAAAAGTCATTCTCGTCAATGCCAAAGACTTTGATGATGCTAATCAGCCTGGCGATTATGTAGACAGTACCCAATTCTCCTTTGAAAAACGCCTAGCCTTTACCCAAGCCATCCTAGAGGCAACGGATGAAGCCGCTAAATCAGCCCTGAGCGGAACTTTAACCGTCTTAATCGTTAAACAGCTTAAAGGTGCAGGGGTTCATAAACGGGGTGCCCAATCCCATAACCTTTATCCAGGCGATACTTTAGAACGAGATTATATTGTCAATGCCTTAAAAGAACGGGCTTTATCCCCTGAAGCTTGGCAATTAGTGCGTACCAACTTTGAACGGTCTAACGGCGGCCCTGCTTCCCGTACCGTCGTTACCGAAAAAGAATTCCCATTACCTGATTTAGGCCAATTACCCCTAAGCGAATTTCCTATGGAAGGCGATAAAAAAGTGGCAACCACCGTTATGGGGGATTTAGTTGTCCATGTTGGTCGTCAAGATCCTAATTTTGTTGTCACCAATGCCGATGGTAACGCCGCTTCAGGGATTAATAATATCAACGTTGGCTTAAAAATTGTTCATCCCACCACTGACGACACCTATTTTCAAGGCCCCGTTGGCCAAGTGTATGAACCCTTAAATGAAGATGCCTGTGCAGGGTTAGCAGTTGGTTTATCTCTTTTTGGGGCGCGGACTCTCTGGTGCTCCTATGAATCCTTTGCCATCAATGGTTTACCCATTTGGCAGACTGTGACCCAAGCAATGGCTGAATTACGTCGTCCTACACCTTCTACCATTACGCTATTTACCGCAGGGGCATTAGAGCAAGGTCGCAACGGTTGGACACATCAACGCCCTGAAATTGAAAATTATTTTGCGGCGATGATGCGGAATGGAAACATTTTCCCTTTGTTTCCCTGTGATGCCAACAGTATCCAAGTTTGTTATGAATGGGCATTACAAACCAAGAATAAAGGGATTACCATTACCGCCAGTAAATCCCCCTTACCGATCCGCACTACCTTTGAGCAAAACCGTCAGGGCTTACAAGACGGCGGTATTGTTTTACACGAAACTCAAGGCACGAAAAAAGTCGTTTTTGCCGTTATTGGCGATATGACCTTAATGCCCGTTTTTGATGCAGCGGCTCAACTCGAAGCTGAAGGCATTGGCGTTAAGATTGTTTCGGTCATTAATCCCCGTCGTCTCTATCGTCCCCATGATGTTTTATGGGATTCTTGCACAGAAGCCGATGGTCACTTCTTAGATGATGCGGGCTTTGAGCGTCTTTTTGGGGGTGATGCCTTAATTGGGGTAATTGGTGGCGGTAGTGCTTTACTAGAACCCTTGATGTTACGTTCTCAAGCGAAACGAGATATTTTTGCTTGGAAACGGGGTGAAACAACTGCCAGTGCAGGCCAGTTAATGAACTATAACGGTTTAACGGCTGAAGCTCTGAGTAAACGGGCTGTTGAGTTGTTAGCGTAAATCTTCGTTTTGTATCCCCCTCATTGTTTCTTTTATGAAATGATGCAGGGGGATTTGTAGATTTGTGATCAAGATTATTAAATTCTCCAAAATCTGATGAGTATTGATATTGAAGTGGCCGATCAGTTCGGAAAATTGATTGCTAATGCTGATTATAGAGCCGCGCACCTTTTGCTGACCCAGGAGACCCAGGAAACTTATTCAGTCGAGGATTTAAAAGCATCAGTTGAGCAAACGATAGATTATTGGTCAGGGCCAATTGAAGAGGTCATGGCTGATTTAATTCTGGAAGACTGGCCCAACAAGCAGGAAAAAGATATTGGCATGGTTTATGTTTCGCTAATCGGCGAAGGCGTTTGTGAAGCGGTTACGGTCGTCTTAGCCAGAGAACAGGGTAGCATTCGTATCCGTGAACTTGAGTGGGGAAGACCCTAAGTTTGCAAGGCGATGATTTAATGCGATCACGATCGCTGCCTCATTGGTTGATTTTCTTCGATACAAAAATACAATTAATTTAATCCTTTTTCTGCATTGCAACTCCCCAATAGTAACTAAAGTTACATTTTAAGCGGGTCAGTATTCCGACCATGATAGGTATCCTGTAATCCCTGTCAATCGAGAAAACTCAGTCCCTATGCCAGACTCAACAAAAACGCTTTGTCCCTATTGTGGTGTAGGTTGTGGATTAGATGTTTCTCCTACGGCCAATCAATCTTGGAAAGTCATCGGCGATCGCGCTCACCCATCTAGTCAGGGTATGGTTTGCGTGAAAGGGGCAACGGTGGCGGAATCTATCAATAAAGATCGTTTGCTTTATCCCCAGTTTCGAGAAAGTTTATCCGATCCCTTTGAGCGCATTAGTTGGGAAGAAGCTTTTACTAAAATCTGCGATCGCATTCAAACTGTCAAAGCGGCTCAAGGGGTTGATGCCATTTGCATGTATGGTTCAGGACAATTGCAAACAGAAGATTATTATATTGCTCAAAAATTACTCAAAGGCTGTTTAGGAACCAATAATTTTGATACCAACTCGCGCCTGTGTATGTCTTCGGCTGTTTCGGCCTATAGTCTGAGTTTGGGGTCTGATGGCCCGCCCTGTTGCTATGAAGATTTAGACTTAACCGACTGCGCTTTTTTGATTGGAACCAATACGGCGGAATGTCACCCCATTATTTTTAACCGTTTACATAAACATATAAAACGTGATCCTAAGGCTAAATTAATTGTCGTTGATCCTCGCCGTACTAAAACCGCAGAAGTTGCTGATTTACATCTCGCGATCGCGCCTGGAACCGATATTGATTTACTGAATGGCATTGCCCATTTATTGCTGCGTTGGGAAAAATTCGATCAAACCTTTATTAACCAACAGACCCAAGGATGGGCCGAGTATCTAGATGTCATTAGTTACTATTCCCCTGAACGGGTTAGCCTAAGCTGTGGCATTTCCCAAGAAGAATTAGAACAAGCCGCCAAATATTGGGCCGAATCTGAACGGGTGCTTTCGCTCTGGTCGATGGGGTTAAACCAATCTTCAGAAGGAACCGCTAAAATTTGTTCTTTGATTAACTTGCATTTGATGACGGGGCAAATTGGCAAACCAGGCATGGGGCCCTTTTCCTTGACAGGTCAACCCAATGCAATGGGTGGACGGGAAGCGGGGGGACTTTGCCATTTACTGCCTGGCTATCGTCAGATTGTCAATGAACAACATCGGCAGGAGCTAGAACAAGCTTGGGGGGTGCCATCAGGTTCCATTAATCCCCAGCCAGGTCGGGACGCTTGGCAGATGATTACGGGATTAGAACAGGGACAAGTCGGTTTATTTTGGATTGCTGCAACGAATCCTGCGGTCAGTTTGCCTGATTTAGAACGAGTGAAAGCGGCCTTAGCCAAATCTCCCTTGACGGTCTATCAAGATGCCTATTACCCAACGGAAACTAGTGCCTATGCCCATTTGCTGTTACCTGCGGCCCAATGGGGAGAAAAAACAGGAACGATGACCAATTCAGAACGGCGTGTTACTCTTTGCTCAGCCTTTCATCAGCCACCAGGAGAAGCAAAAGCTGATTGGGAAATTTTCGCAGAAGTCGGTCGTCGTTTAGGATTTCAGGCTCAATTTTCCTTCACCAATTCAGCCGAAGTTTATCAAGAGTTTGCCCAACTCACTCGCGATCGCCTGTGTGACATGACAGGAATTAACCATGAGCAATTGTTAAAAAATGGCCCGTTGCAATGGCCTTATCCTGATAATGCCTCTGATACTCACCACAGTTCCCGACTTTATACTGATCTCAAGTTTGCAACGCCTGATGGTCGCGCTAAGTTTGTTCCCTTTTACAGTAAAGGATTAGCGGAACCCCCCGATCCTGATTTTCCGTTTGTTCTAACGACAGGGCGGCTTTATGGCCATTGGCACACCCAAACTCGCACAGGTCGCATTGAAAAAATTGTTAAAATGCACCCCCAACCATTTTTAGAAATTCATCCCAAAGATGCGGCGGCTTTTAATCTGGCAGACGGGAAAACAGTAGAAGTGCGATCGCGCAGAGGAATGGCTCGTTTTCCCGTTAAAATCACTACGGCAATTAAACCTGGAACGGTTTTTGTGCCGATGCACTGGGGGTCACTCTGGGCTGATCACGCTGAAGCCAATGCCTTAACCCACGCGATCGCTTGCCCCATTTCCCTAGAGCCTGAATTAAAAGCCTGTGCCGTTCAAATTATTCCCATTGAGCAAATCAACTTATAACAATCCTTCAATATCTTTGGCGATATCTTCAGGTTTGGTTGTGGAAGGATAGCGTTTGACAACGTTACCTTTGCGGTCAACTAAAAATTTGGTAAAGTTCCATTTGATATTTTCTGTTCCAAAAATTCCTGGAACAGCTTTAGTTAAATATTTAAATAAGGGATGGGCGTTATTGCCATTAACGTCAATCTTTTCAAACAGGGGAAAAGAAACGCCAAAATTGGTTTCACAAAACGATTGAATCTCGGTTTCGCTGCCAGGTTCTTGTTGACCAAATTGATTGCAAGGAAAGCCTAAAATCACTAAACCTTGCTCAGCATATTGATCATAAATAGACTGTAAACCCTTGTATTGAGGTGTAAAACCACATTGGCTTGCTGTATTAACAATTAATAAAACCTTGTCTTTATACTGACTCAGGCTAATCGGTTCTCCCGTAATACTATTAGCGGAAAATTCATAAATCGATGCGGTTGTTTGGGCTGTCATGGCAGTAAAAATAAAATTTGTCTGAAGTTATACTAATTTAATCTTACTACCATCTTCTCTAGGACTGGAACTCTCGAACCGCGATCGCTGTCACCATTGCTAAACTTCCTCATAAATTGCATCTTCTAGTTTCATTGCGTCTAATTTATCCCAAACGACTTGCATTAAGGGGTCTAAGCCTAAACGGGTAACGGCAGAAATCCTTAGGATCGGGTCTGATATCATTTCTGCTAACTGTTCATGAATCGCTTCTAAAATTTCCGAATCTACCGCATCGACTTTATTTAACACCACCAGTTGGGGGCGATCGGGCAAACCACGACCATAGGCTTCTAATTCCTGTTGAATCGTTTGGTAATTGGCAATGGGATCACTGTCAGTTAAGTCAATTAAATGTAATAACAGCCGAGTTCGTTCAATATGACGTAAAAATTCGTGGCCTAAGCCTACCCCTTCGTGCGCTCCTTCAATTAGCCCCGGAATATCAGCAAACACCGTTCCATCTCCTGATGGTTTACGCACTACCCCTAAATTGGGAATCAGGGTAGTAAAGGGATAATTCGCAATTTTAGGACGGGCCGCTGATAAGGCCGAAATTAAAGTAGATTTTCCCGCATTGGGCAGACCAATAATGCCAACTTCCGCTAAAAGTTTTAATTCCAAACGTAAATTGCGTTTTTCCCCTTCTAATCCTGGGAGGGCATACTCTGGGGCACGATTGCGGTTACTCAAAAAGTGTTGATTGCCTAAACCACCTTTTCCACCATGAGCTACACACAGCGTTTGTTCGTTCTCAACTAAATCCCCCAAGATTTCACCCGTATCGGCATCATAAATAACCGTTCCACAGGGAATTTCAATAATTAAGTCTTTGCCTGCTGCACCTGTGCAGTTATTCGGCCCGCCCCGTTTGCCGTCATCGGCTCTAAAAGAACGGGCATAACGGAAATCCAAGAGAGTTTGTAAATTCTCAACCGCTTTAAAAAATACCGATCCACCCCGTCCGCCATTACCACCAGAGGGGCCACCCGCAGGAACATATTTTTCCCGTCGAAAGGATACAATGCCATCTCCGCCTTTCCCTGCTTCGACTTCTATTTCTGCGTGATCGATAAATTGCATGATTTAATTGAGAATTAACAATTGATAAGGCATTCAAAGATACAGACTCATCATCTTCAGCCTATCCTTCTTATTGTAAGAGTTTGCAGCGATCGCGCGACAAGATCGATCCCTGCATGACTCATGCTGCTTGAAAAGATACTTTAATTAAGGCTAATTGCCCTAAATATTTCATGAATTTGGTATTAAACGCAAGAAAACTTCATAAAACAACATGGAAGCAGTCATGCCAGTTGTAATAGACCTGACTGATGGACTTTAAGGGGTGACAATAACCCTACAGTTCCTATGGTATAAGCTTTTGAGGCTATCATTTTCTAAAAAAATTCAAGTTTAAGAAACTCATCAAGTAACGACAAATAAGGGGTTGAGCCGATCATTCATTGAGGATATAGGCTATAACGGCTAAAGTACTCTCAATTTTTTAAAAGCATAAATTACTTTAACTCCTTACAGAATAAGCTTTTTAGAGAGGCTGTCACCCCTTAAGCGTCAGTCAGATTGCTACGTTCTAATTATTTTTTTAGCTTTGTGATCAGTGGAATGTGAGTTGATAAGGATTTGAAAACTTTTGTATTAAAACTCTGCATTTAAGGGAGTACGGGGGAAAGGAATGACATCACGAATATTGGCCATTCCTGTCATAAATTGGACAACACGCTCGAAGCCTAAACCAAAGCCTGCATGGGGAACAGTGCCATAACGCCGTAAATCCAGATACCACCAGAGATCGACCGGATTCATGCCCTGGGTTTGAATGCGTTGTTCTAACACATCTAAGCGTTCTTCCCGTTGAGAGCCGCCAATGATTTCGCCAATTTTAGGGGCTAGGATATCCATTGCTGCAACGGTTTTTCCATCCTCATTTAAGCGCATATAAAAGGCTTTAATTTGGGCAGGATAATTGGTCACAATCATCGGCTTTTTAAAGACTTCTTCGGCTAAATAGCGTTCATGTTCTGACTGTAAATCAATTCCCCATTCCACAGGATATTGGAACTGTCGGTCTGCTTTTTCTAATAAATTTACGGCTTCTGTATAGGTAATGCGGGCAAATTCATTGTCAATAATATTATCTGCCGTTTCTAAAACCGTATTGTCAATGCGTTGGTTGAAAAATTCCATGTCTTCAGGACAGGTTTCTAGGACATATTTAAAAATATATTTGAGAAATTCTTCGGCTAAATTTTGATCGCCTTCTAGATCACAAAAAGCCATTTCAGGTTCTACCATCCAAAACTCGGCTAAATGGCGTGAGGTATTGGAATTTTCTGCTCGGAAAGTGGGCCCAAAAGTATAGACATTTTGAAAGGCCATTGCCATAATTTCGGCTTCTAGTTGACCACTAACGGTTAAATAGGCGCGTTTTCCGAAAAAATCTTGTTCAAAATCAACGGCTTTATTTTCTGCTAACGGCAGTTTATTAAAATCTAAGTTCGTGACGGTAAATAATTCTCCTGCCCCTTCACAATCACTCGCGGTAATGATGGGGGTATGTACCCACAAAAAGCCCCGTTCTTGGAAGAATTGATGGATTGCAGTGGCACAGGCATTCCGAACCCGCATGACGGCTCCGATGGTGTTGGTACGCGATCGCAGATGGCCAATGGTGCGTAAAAATTCAAAACTATGACGTTTCTTTTGTAAGGGATAGGTATCAGGCGGAGCATCCCCAAAAACGGTAACAGTCTGGGCTTTTAACTCAATGTGTTGTCCTTTACCTGGTGAGGCGACTAATTGGCCCTGAACTTCTAAGGATGCACCTGTGTTTAATTTCGGTAGCACGGCTTGATATTCGGGCAATTGGGGATCGAGGATTACTTGTAAATTGGCTAAAGCCGAGCCATCATTCACTTCGACAAAACTAAACTCTTTTAATTCTCGTTTGCTGCGTACCCAAGCTTGAACCGTAACGGACTCTTCAGGTTGCCCGTTCCGTAAAATATCAATAATGCGTCGGTTTTTCATAAAAGTTATGTCAAAGTTACGATTGTAATCACGATTGATCGCGGAATCATTATTCTTATTTTAGGTCAAATTGCTAATTGGATAAATTTAATCGCTTAAATAAGTAATTAAACTAGCTAGTTATAAAACAATATTTTTTAGCATTAATTCAACCATTTTTTCGGATTTTTCAGAAGCACTTTTTTTCAAAACTTCTTTAAATTCTGGATATTTACTTTTAATATGTCGAAAGTCATCTTCTTTTAAAACAAAAATATCACAGTAACCAACGGTTCTAACGGATGCAGTTCTCTTTTCACTAAGGGCTAAAGAAATATCTCCAAAATATTCTCCTTCTCCTAATCTAAAATTAGTATCAGGATTCTCTGGAGAAAGAATTTCGACTTCTCCTTTGGTAATAAAGTAAATGGCTTCTCCAATTTCACCCTCATAGACAACATAGGATTGGGGAGAATAGGTCTCAATCTTCAGAGCGGATAATAAAATATTGCGTAGCCCTGGTGAACAATATTTAAATAAAGGAACTCGCTCTAATAATTCTCTGGTAATGTATTGCAATACTTCTAAGCGAGAAGATGGGGGAAGTTCAACAAATAAGTTTTCTTCCCTAAATCCCCGTTCTCTGACCCAAAGATATTCATAATAATTACTAATTTTATGGATCAGTTCTTTGGGCACTTGTTGATAACGAAGATATTGAATTAGAGATTCAACTTTATTGCGATAACTGAGTTTTGCCGTATCTAATTCGCTAATTAAAGAGGCAATATTACCAATAATAAAAGCATAAACCGATGCTCCAACTACCATGATAATAATTGTCGTTAAATATTCAATCGTTCGCTTTGGAGTAATGTCTCCGTAACCGATAGTTGCCATTGTTGTAGCAGCCCAATACAGAGAAAGAATATATTGTTTTGTCACCGATGCTTTTTCAATTTCAGTTCGGACTACCCAAGAATCTTGTGGAAAATTTTCAATGTAAGCGATCGCGAACCAAATACAAGCAATCCAATGGGTCAACAGTAAGACAAAAATAAATAATTTAATAATTCTGAAATAACCTGGATTAAACCAACGTTGATTTTCCCAGCGTCGAAAAATAACAAAAAGACGAACAATGCGTAATAAACGGGTTAATCGAAAGAGTAGAATTACCGAAATATTAGAAAAAATAATGAGAGGAAAAAGGAGAAAAATAATTAGATCAAAAGGAAAATTAGCGACAAAATCAATAACAAAATAGCGTTTTAAATAGTGGGAACGAATTGCTTTAAGATCGGTAATTTCTTCTCCTTTAAACCGATAACTGGTAAAAAAATTAAAAACAATATCTATCCAAAAAAAGACATCAATTAAATAAGTAAATAAATTACCTCGAAGCGTTGCAGTGTGTAAAAAAGCCGCTTGAAAAGGAATTACAACACAACTCATTAGAATTAAAAGAACAATAAAACTGTCCCAAATAATTCTAAATTGCGACATTTCTCGAATAATTTTCATTCACTAGTCCACAAATTAAACGTTAAACCGAATTAAGTTGTCATACTCTCCAGTTTAACAAGCAAATTTGCATATTTATTTAAAAACCCTAATATTTACGATAGTTATCCGCCCTTCTTTCTTTAGGGATACGCATTGATTGACTTAGAGAACACCAATCTATTTAGGTTTATTGGCAGATCTATAAAATGGCTTTTTCACGACCCTTGCAGGATAGGTTTTGCCGCGAATCTCGACTTCTAAGGCTTGACCAATTTTGCTAAAAGCAGTGGGTACATAAGCCAAGGCGATCGCTTTTTCGAGGGTAGGAGATTGGGTGCCACTGGTAACTTCTCCGATAGAATTGCCTTCACTGACAACGGGATAGCCATGACGGGCAATATGGCGACCTTCCATTTCAATGCCAACTAAACGACGGTTTACCCCATTGGCTTTTTGTCCTTCCAATACAGCGTGACCGATGAAATCCCCTGCGGTGTCTAGATGTACTAACCAGCCTAACCCCGCTTCCAAAGGCGTTGTCGTATCATCAATATCTTGGCCGTAAAGACACATAGCTGCTTCTAAACGGAGGGTATCTCTGGCACCTAACCCGCAAGGAATAACGCCGACTCCTAACAGCGATCGCCACAATTGTTCTCCCGTTTCAGGATCAGTCATCACTTCAAAGCCATCTTCTCCCGTGTAACCCGTCCGCGCAATAAAGGCAGGCTCAGAAAATATCGTCGTTTCTAAATGTCCAAAGGCGGGTAATCCTCCTAAATTATCGGGCACTAAGGCTTGTAACGTCGCTAAAGCATTTGGCCCTTGGATGGCAATTAAGACTTTTTCAGCCGATAAATCCGCAAAATTGACCTTATTACTATCTAAATGGGAAAGTAGCCAATCCTTATCCTTATCTTTCGTTCCTGCATTAACAATGACCGTTGCCCGTTGTTCTCCCGTTGCTGTTTCACCTTGATGATAAATAATAATATCGTCAATAATGCCGCCTTGTTCATTGAGCAGCACCGTATATTGGGCCCGTCCTGGGGTTAAACGGCTCAAATCGGAGGGAACCAATTTTTGTAACTCGGCAAAGACTTGCTGACCCTGCATCACAAACTTACCCATGTGGGAAATATCAAACATTCCGACACCATTGCGAATAGCAGCGTGTTCTTGCTTTAAGCCTGTAAATTGAACGGGCATTTCCCAACCTGAAAAGGCCGTCATTTTCGGTTTTTGTTCCAAAACAACGGAATAGAGCGGTGTCCGAGCGAGGGAAACAGGGGTAGAAGGGTCTGAATGTGCCACAGGAATTTTAAAAGTAGGTGAATAAGGTCAATAAACTGCTTCCTATCCTACCGCAAGTTGATTGTTACGGTGCGGCTTAACGGGGACGTTAGCAGTTTTTTGTGAATTGGGCTAATTGATTTTGAATTGCTCGCCGTTTTTGATTAACTTGCCCACTGGTTAATAGGGATTCTGCTTGCGCGATCGCTGACTCCAAATTTTCACAAATGCCATAATGCCAAAGATAAAAGGCACTATTCCAAATGATGGCTTTGGCTAAATCGGTAGATTGACCCGACAAAACGGCTTCGAGATCCGTAATATAGTTTTCTGTCTGCTCTAGGGGAATATCTTTGTGCGCTAATCCGTAGGGATGGGGATCGAGTTTGAGATAGTTAAAATCCTGATCTGGGCTAGGGTGATTGGTAGCGATAATCGTCGTTTGCGACAACCGTAAATCACAACTGCCTTCTAAGCCTTTTACTAAGGTATAGCTCTGACCGCCGCGCTCTTGTAGGGCAACTCGGATCATATTTTCGGTAGGCGGGTGAACGTAACCTGCGACTAAATGGGATTGCCCCCCATAGGGCGACCAAATTAATTCTAAGGTTGCCAAGGGAGGACGCTTGCCAATTTCATCTCGATAGGTGACTAATGCTTGCGCTAAGGGAAAATATTTAGGCATGTAGTAAAAGGTAAACGATTTCTCTGCGAGTAATTGATGAACTTGGGGTAAAGAGAGCGGACGAAAATCCAAACCCAAGGCTTGAAAAATATCGATTAACGGTAAGCCATATTTTGTCGGTAGAATATCTCCTCCATGCAAAATAACGGGAATATCTACGGTTGCTAACAATAAAGCGGTGATGGGTAAAATCGGGGCGGTGCGAGTACGACCATCATAGGGAACCCCAAAAACAATGGGTAAACGTTGGATATTGGGTAAGGGTGCAATTTTTTCGCCTAGTTCATCATAAGCATCTAGAAAACCTGCTAATTCGATGCCTGTGGGCCGTTTAATCCGATGAGCAATCAAAAAAGCTCCAATTTGGGCAGGGGTTGCTTCTTGGGTTAACATCATCCGTCCCGCGATTGCCGCTTCAGCACGAGTTAAATCTTTTTTGGTATGTTGCCCACTGCCAACTTTTTTCAGGAGTTCTCTAAACTGATGGCTCATAGATTGTTTCTAATAAAAATTAATAAATAATAGAGATTAGTAAATATTACCTTAAAAATTTTATAAGGGCTGAGCCAAATAAATGTTATAGTATAAAGGATTTATGGACACGTAGCTCAGTGGATAGAGCATCAGGTTCCGGTCCTGAGGGTCGGGGGTTCGAATCCCTCCGTGTTCGTTGAGTTAGTAGGGGTTAATTTTGGATATTCGCTTACTCGTCCTGGATATCGATGGTACAACGGCAGGGAAAAGCAATACGGTTCGTGACCCCATTAAGGCCGCCATCCAAGAAGTACAAGCCCAAGGTATTCAAGTGGCCCTAGCCACAGGCCGAATGTACTGTTCTGCCCTGCCCTATTATCGCAGTGTGGATTCTCAGCTTCCGTTGATTGCTTACAATGGTGCGGTTATTAAAGACCCCCAATCGGATAAAACCCATCAGCAATTATGTGTTACGCCTGAGATCGCGATCGCGCTATTGGATTATTTAGAAACCCCAGAACTACGTCATCGCCTAGAAGTTCACTGTTATTACAACGATCAACTCTACGTTCGGGAAATTACCGAAGAAACCCAACGTTATACGGCTCGCTCAGGTGCAGTTCCCCTCGTTGTTCCTGATTTACGAAGTATTGCGGAATTATCCAGTATTAAACTCTTAGTGATTACGCCAGAGACGGATCTAATTCAACAATTAATGATTGATCTCGGCGATCGCTTTAGCAAAGATGATTTACATATTACTCAATCGACTGAAATCTATTTAGAACTCACCCATCCCCTAGCGAATAAAGGCGTAGCTGTCCGTTATCTGGCTGAAGAAATTTTAGGCTTAACGTCCCAGCAAGTGATGGCCATTGGCGACAACTTCAATGATGTGGAAATGTTGCGTTATGCCCAAATTGGGGTGGCCATGGGCAATGCGCCTGAAGATATTAAACAAATTGCGGATTGGGTAACGGATGATGTAGAGGCCGATGGAGTCGCGATCGCGATTCAGAAATTTTTGTTAACTTAACCGTTTAAATTGAAAATTCAATTTCCTGTCAGCAAGTCAAGATATGTTAAGATAAAAAAGCTATTTTACGGGATGTAGCGCAGCTTGGTAGCGCACTTCGTTCGGGACGAAGGGGCCGCAGGTTCAAATCCTGTCATCCCGATTGACTAACCAGGTAAAGCGAAAAGTCGATCCTTTTCCAACTTCCGATTCGACGGATATAGTTCCGCCTTCGGTTTCTAGAATTTTCTTAACAATCGTTAGGCCAAGACCTGTACTGGACGAATTATCGCTGGCTTTGAGGGTTTGGAAAATGCCAAAAATTCGCTCATGGTGTTGAGCAGCAATACCTGGGCCATCATCTTGGACGCTGAATTCGTAATATTGACCAAAATTACGGGCAGTGATGGTAATCTGTCCGTCTGGGCGGTCGTGATGTTTAATAGCATTGCTAATAAGATTGGCAAATACTTGAGTTAACGGTAAACGTTTTGTTAACAGTGTGGGCATTTCCTCGACAATGGAAATCGTAAAGGTTGAGGGAGGAGCTAAGGAGTCAATAATTTCCATCAATAAATCTTTGATGCCAACTAATTCGGGATTGGCTTCCCATCGCCCAATACGGGAATATTCCAATAATCCATCGATGAGATAGATCATTTTGTAAACCCGTCCCCGAAGTAAATTCATCTGGTGTTGATTGTCACCTGTTAAGCGATCGCCGAGGTCTTCTTCCAACCATTCCGAGAGATTAACGATTGCTCTTAAAGGAGCCTTGAGATCATGAGAGACCGCATAAACAAAAGAATCTAATTCTCGATTGCGTTGGGTTAACAAATTCGTTGCATCTTTCAGCGTTGTGTTTAACTGTTCAAGATCACGGGCTTGCTGTTGAAGTTGCGCTTCGGCCCGTTTGCGATCGGTAATGTCATGAACAACCCCGATCATGCCAGTTGTGTTTCCCGTTTCGTCATACCTAGCCCGTCCCTTAGCGGATATCCAGCATTCCTCACCATCATTTAAACGAGTCATCCGATACTCCGTGTCATAGTCACAGCGATCGCGAATCGCTTTGAATACTGCCTCTTGAGCGCGCTTAGCATCCTCAGGGTGAAGGTGTTGGAGAATGCCCGTCCAAGTAATATTTTCATTCGGTCTCAGTCCAAAAATTTCCGATCCGCGTTCTGAAAAGATGACTAGATCCGTGTGAGCATCCCAACTCCAATAACCCATTTTGGCCGCTGAGAGCGACAGGGCGAGACTATCGGCCGTTTCTCGTAATTTTTCTTCAGCCAGTTCTCGCTCCGTAATATCCTGAGCAATCCCCACCATCCGCAGGGGTTGTCTCTGATCGTCATATAAAATCTGTCCCTTGGCTTGCAACCACCGTTGCCCCTTGGTCGGGTGTAGAGCGCGGAAACGAATGTTAATTTCTCCCGTTTTTAAGGATTCTTGGGTTAGTTGCTCTGTCATCGCTCGATCCCTGGGATCAACCTGATTGATCCAGTTTTCGTAGCTAGGGGTCACGATGGCTGGATCGAGTCCATAGAGGGCGTAGTATTCTTCTGACCAAAATACTTTACCCGTTGTTATTTCCCAACTCCAAGCCCCTGCTTCTGCCGAGGTTAAGGCTAATTTTAAGAGTGATTCCCTTTCTCTTGTGATTTGTTCTTCTTGTTTGCGTTCGGTGATATCTTCTGCAATTCCTGCTATGCGTTGAATTTGACCGTTTGTTTCCTTGATAGCATAGCCGCGATCGCGAATCCAACGAATGGAACCATCAGGGCGAATAATGCGATATTCAACAATGTTATAACCGTCGCGTAGACAGTCATTTGGAGCAGCTTTAACAATCGCTCGATCATCAGGATGAATGGTTTCTAACCAGGAACTAATATTTTTCTGCAACTGATCGGCTGAACGCCCCCAAACTTTTTCATAGGAAGGGCTAATGTAAATAATTTGAGAGTGAACAATATCACTCATCCAAAAAACATCAGGAATGGTTTCAGCCATACAGCGAAATTTTTCTTCACTTTGCTGTAAGGCTTGCTCGAATTGCTTGCTCTCTGTAATATCTCGAAAGAAAATCCCTAAACCCGTTTTAGCAGGATAAGCATGAACTTCTAACCACATATCCAAGGGTTCATATAAAAACTCAAAATGAATGGGTTCTCGTGTCTGCAATGCCTGACGATAGTTGCGCTCAACAATACTACCCACCGACCACGGCCACATTTCCCAGTGGGTTTTACCGATAATCTCTTCTGCTGGCATATTGTTTAACCGAGCCGTTTCTTGGTTAGCATAGGTAATCCGCCAATCTTGATCCAAGGTGATAAAGGCTTCAGTCATACCATCTAGGATCGTTGTTAATCGTTCATTGGTTTCTTGTAATTGTTGCTCCAGCTGTCGACGTTCAGTAATATCAGGGGCGACTCCGACCAGACCAATAATATTACCTTTTTCATCGCGGTAGGGCATTTTAATAGACAGATAGGTGCGTCTTTCTCCGTCCTCTGAATTGGCAAATTCTTCGCAGACCAATATCTGTCCCGTATCCATAACGTAGCGATCGTTGACCCTGATTGCTTCTGCCTGATCACGATCTGACATGTACTCAAACTCGGTTTTGCCAATGAGATCGGCTTCGTTAAAACCCAGTAAACGTAAAATTGCGGAATTAACTTTGACGAGTCGCCCCTGTCGGTCTTTTGCAAAAATCAAAACGGTAGTTGATTCATCGACTGTATTAAAAACAACATTGCTATCCTGTAAGGCATTGAAAGACTTTTGGTGTCCTCCTAGTTCTGAAAGTAATACAGTAACGGCGTAGGGGCTCTCGTTTTTAGATTGAAATAAAGGGCGAGTATCAATGGAAATCCACACGCGATCGCCATTGGGTTGCTCGATTCCCATAATTACATTTTCTCGCGATTGCCCATCTTGAAGCGTCAATCGGGCAGGATGTTCATCAGCAAGAAACGGAGAACCATCTTCATGAATTGCATACCAATTAGAAGTCAAATCAAGCCAATCCGTTATTTTTTCAAACGAAATACCAAGAATTGACTGACTTTCTGGATCACACGCGAAAACGCTACCGTCTGCTAAGAAAATAATTGTTCCTTTGCGGATGGTTTCGGGTGGTTTAGGTTCTACCTTATGGCCATTGCGATTGTTTGAAATAACCTGGTTCTCCACCGGAGTTTTCCTTAAATGGGGTCAATACGACAATATTTGAATAACAGCGAAGCTTCAGTTGCTTTTCCCTATCAAAAATTTGTTTACTATATGGAGAATTCAATCGAAGTGTAACTCTTGGGTAAGAAAGCCTGTATCTATCCAGAGACAGAGGAAAATAGACTTTTAAATCTAAATGATTAATCTTTTTCTATAGTTAACTTAGTTTTAGACGAATTAACAGTAAAAAGCGATACCAACACGATGGGCGGCGAATAACAATAAATTGCTTAGTCTAATTTTTGGGCTTCTAACCATTGAATAACCTGTTGCCCCAATCTCACATTGTCTAGGCGATCAATTTCGCGAATTCCTGTTGGACTGGTGACATTCACCTCCGTTAAATAGCCTCCGATGACATCAATTCCTACAAAATAAAGCCCATCTTGTTTTAATTTTGGCCCAACCACCGCACAAATTTCCCGTTCTCGTTCCGTAATTTCCGTTCTAGCGACCCGTCCCCCGACCGCCATATTGCCTCGAAATTCTTTCCCTGTAGGAATGCGGTTAACTGCCCCAATGGGTTCTCCGTTGAGTAAAATAATTCGCTTATCTCCCTCTTTTGCTTCAGGTAAAAAGCGTTGCACCATCACGGGTTCTTGTCCCTGTTGGGTACTCACTTCGATGATGGAATTAAAGTTGCGATCGCTGGGTTCTAAAAATAAAATTCCCTCGCCCGCTTTCCCCCCTAAGGGTTTCAAAACCGCTTGTTGATGCTTTTCTACAAATTTCCGAATCAATGCCTTATCTTGACTCACCATCGTTTCAGGCATCACCGAATTAAATTGAAACGTGTACATTTTTTCGTTGGCACTGCGTAAACCTTGAGGCGAATTAATCACCACCGTTTTGGCAGGATCAATTAAATCCAAAATATAGGTGGTATAAAGATAACGCACCGTCACAGGCGGATCTTTCCGCATAAAGACCGCATCCATCTCTTCCAAATTCCGCACCACCGCCTCAGAAACCTGATACCAATCCGTTGGAACCTTCCACAGCCCATCCACCAATTCCACAGGGGTTAGCTGTACCTGTTGTAAAGACGCATAGGCTTTGCCATTCACCACGCTTAATTGATGGGTTTCCGTCACCCAAACTTCATGGCCGAGCAGTTGGGCCGCTTCTATAATGGCAACACTGGTGTCATGGGTGGGGTCAAGACGAGCAAGGGGATCGATAATAAAAGCAAGTTTCATTGAGTTTAAGGTTTAAGGGTTACAAATCAGGTCTGAAAAATTGACTCTACAAAATTGTGCCTGATTTTGATTCTATGTACATAAATTTAGAAGTGTTACCAATCAAGATTTTTAGCGTAAAAACCAGAATTTCTTTCTCTTGGAATCATTACTATTGCCCTATAAGGTTTTCTTTGTCCTTTCTTTGGTCGGTGAGAGCCTGAGTCTTTAATGGGTTGATGAGTAATTTTCTTAAAAATTTCTTGTTGAGGGAGATCTTCTATAGCTTCTAACGTCATTAAAATTTCACTCATGCGAATAGGATAGTCTTGAAAAGAAGTATTTAAGGGTAATAAGATATCCGCACACTCTTGATCTGAATCTTTCGCTTTTAAAATCCATATTTCAGCTTTATCTTGGATAGAAGTTTCTTTTTGCCAGCCCGCTCGTTGTAAATACGCAATGACTTGATTGGGTTGGATAGATTTTAAAGTTTCTATATCGCGAATAGTCTTTGTCATGGAGCACCTCCAGATGCCACAATTTGCATTAAGCGTCTGAGTTCATTAGGAGTTAATCGATTAGCTTGAGGTATAGATACTGTAACAGTTTTTGTATTTTGTAGAGACGGTTTTCCCCTAATCGAGGCCCAATAAGCACAATGTTTAATAATTGTTTGCTGGTCTGACTGCTCTAGCCAATCTTTTATATCTTGGGGAACAACCAAAATAATTAGAATACGTGGAACTAAAACCGTTGTAACTCTTAAGTCGTTATAATTTTTAATTTTAAGAGGATAGCTAAAATTTTGTGATTCTATAGAGGAATTTCGATAGCATTTTAATTGTACATCTAGTCTAGGATATTCGTATTGTCCACGATAACCTTTAGCATGGATTGTAAAATCTACACTATCATCATCAACTTTAGGCTTGGCTAAAGTACATTCCGCTAAAGTTGCGACCATTTGTAAGTAAGCATTACTAAACTGCTCTTGCTGCTGTGTTATGTGCATAATGCCAGCATTTTTTTGTTTTAGCTCTTTAAACCGCCTAAAATTATATCGCTAATTGGTTCAGTGATTTTCAGTGAAGTAAATTCTTAAAAATCGCCATTGGCAACCTGTAAACAAGTTAATCCCAATTGTCGCCACATTTGCACGACTTGATTGCGGTCATCTAAGACAAATTCGATATTATAAAATCCGCGGATTTCTCGATCAAATATTTCTTGTTTAATAAGAGAATCTTTGCGGAAATCGCCTGTTGGTCGCATCATTAATTTTTCATATTGAATTCCATGTTGTTGCAGAAATTTAAGGGTAGGTTCCCGATATTTTTCTTCTCGACCCGATACTAATAACACCCGTTTATCCTTAATTAAAGAAGCCACAACAGGATTCAACAAATCGCGATCACAGCGTGACGCATCGTAGGGACTGCGGCCATTGAGTAGGGCAAGGGTGCCATCTAAATCACAAATAATCGCACTCGGTAGATTAGGATCAAACGCGATCGCGTCAGGTTTCGGGGCAAGAAATTGATTATACATATCCCGAATGACTTTTTCGCCGACGGAATTCAAGCGATTTAAATCTCGCTTAATGCAGGTATTAATATCAACATGAGTAAAATCTTGGATAACAACTTCTGCAATGCCTTTGGTTAATTCGCGAATTGTTTTTTCATGCTTGGGATGTAAATTTGTATCATCAATAATGACATGTTTGCCTTCTTCTAAGGCCATTAACATGATTTGATTACGGATTTTTAAAACAAAATTTTCTGCATCTTTAGAATGCTTAGCGTTATCTAACATGGCTCTAAGATCATCTTTATTAATGCGCTTATATTGATTGGGATTTTTATCAATTAACGCCTTTGCCCAGGTGGATTTGCCGCTACCTGGTAAGCCTTTTGTCATAATTACTTTTTTCATATTTCAACTTTAAAGGGTTTGCTATGTTGAGGTTTAATCATTTTCCAAATTAAATCAGACGGATCTTTGCCATCTAATAGACGGAACATGATGTGGGGATATTTTTGAGTAAAGAAATAATTAGCCGCTTCTTTTCGGCTGTCAAAGGTTTTAAAAGCCAATTTTGCTTCCCCTAGAATTTCATCAAATTGAGCCGATAAATCTTCTTTGGTTTGTTTCACCCATTCATAAAATTCATCAGGAACTTTTTCTAATAACTCTTCAAAAGGCTTACCTGTGGCTAAATTTTCCCAAACTACTGTACTCGAAGTCTGGGTAATAATCCGATGTAAACGGACGTATTCAGCAAATTTAACCTTAACCCGAAATCCACTTTTAAAGCGAATCACAAAGCCTTCTTGATTTTCAGCCTCAACGGCTCGTAATTCGGCTAAATCATTAATGCCATCGAATTGTTTCACCATTGGAAACCCAATCTCAGGAAGCGGTAAATCTTTTCCTGTTTGGGTATCAATAACCGCCAATAAAATCAAATCATCCAAATCGCCGTAGTTCACAACGATGCGGTTGGCAGGATAAATAATTTCAAATAAATAGGTATGTTCGCGATTTAAATAGGGAAAGGTATGGGCATAGCGTTCTTGCAAAATTTGGGTGGCGTGTAGTGCCTGTTCACTGGCAAAACTTCCCCGTGTCGCGATCGCGGGTTTATCCTCAATCCAATAGAGAATTCCTAAAGACCCGTCTTCTTTGCGAAAGACATCAAAGGGTTCCGAGGGAATTTCATCAGGGGTATGTTCTTCTAAATTAAAAAACTTCTGAAAGGGACGAGCAATAATATTTTGATGATGATCTAAAATTAACCCCCGCGTCATTAAGGTAATTTCATTCCATAATTTTTGATACTGGACGACGGGAGAATAATTGTAAATAAACAGATCGGTATCAGGATGTTTTTGCACCCCAACCAATTTCTGCTCTAACATTGACTGTAATAATTCTTTGTCCATGCGTTTTTTCTCAATAAGAGTAAAAATTCTTTAATGCTTAATTTTTTCAACAATCAATTTTATTTAAGGTCACAACTTCTTTTAATACTTGTTTAATAGCAGGTTTTTCACAGGCAATTACTTCTGTCTTCAAATGCTTGTGATGGGGAAAACTGACAAGCTCAGGAAAATGAGGAGTGCTATCATAGCGAAAAATTAAATTATTTTGATGATCTTGACAATGATAACGATAATCTAATGTTACTAAAGAACTATTTTCAACAATAATTGCTTCATTAATCTCTAGCAAATATCCAGTATCCCAACGAATCCGAATCCGCAAATTTACTCTACTATCAGTTTGTATTTCCTCAACATAACGCTCAATATAAATATTTTCCAAATTCAATAAAATTGACTCGATTTCTGACAAATAATCAGCTAAAAGTTTATGCAACATGACGTAACAAATTTGTTACCTCTGAATGTAAAGCTAGATAATGACGATAATCATTCGCCCACTCAATAAAATCTATTTCATCCTCTAACAAGCCTTTGGTATAACGATCAAAAAAATCTTCTGAATCAAATTCATAGCGATTTTCATAAAGGCTTAATCGTTTAGTAACAGCAAGCAAAGCATCTAATGGCGTAGAATATTCGATTCTTTGTTTACGCATCCTAGCTTTTTCCAACAATGATTTACTCTCAATTTAGCATTAAATACTATCAGGTGAGAGTTGCGCGATCGCAGGAAAATTTGCAGTCAAACAATATTGAGTCAGAAATGATTGACGAAATTTTTAAGCCGTGAGTAAGGGATCTAGCTTGCCACCGTATTCCAAGGCGTGGAGGTCATCACAGCCCCCAATATGCTGATCATTAATGAAAATTTGGGGAAGGCTGCGTCGGCCATTGGCGCGTTTTGCCATGACTGCACGGGCGGCTTCGTCTCCGTCAATACAATATTCCGTAAAATCCACGTTTTTCTTTTTGAGCAACGCTTTGGCGCGAATACAAAACGGGCAGGAACTCCAGGTATAAACTTCAACTTTGGCAGCCATAACCATTTGGGAATGTAAAGAAATATTACTGATTCAATTGTAAACTGAAGAGAGTTTCCTGCAAATAGCTCTCTGTTGGCCATTAAACTTAGAGCCGACAGATTCAAGGCGCGATCGCTCAATTTAATAAATTACTTATTTTCGGCATTTGATACATAGCACTAATTATGACGCTAACAACCTCTCCTAACAAAACGGTTGCTCTACCTCCAGGTGATTTAGGTTTACCCCTCTTGGGAGAAACCCTCAGTTTTCTGCGGGATGGGGATTTTGCTAAAAAACGACAGACAAAGTACGGCAAAATTTTTAAAAGTCATATCTTTGGGAGTCCGACGATTTTCTTGTCAGGAGCAGAGGCAAACCGTTTTCTGTTTACCAATGAAAATAAATATTTTGTTGCTACCTGGCCCAAAAGCACTCGTGTTTTACTAGGCCCTGCTTCCTTAGCGCTTCAGACAGGCACATTCCACAGCGATCGCCGCAAATTGCTATTTCAAGCTTTTCAACCCAGAGCCTTAGCTGGCTATATCCCCAAAATAGAGGAAATTACCCAACAGTATTTAGCAAAATGGCAACAGGCAAAGAACGTTACCTGGTATCCCGAAATCAGAAACTATACCTTTGATATCGCTAGTACCCTTTTTGTGGGACAAGATAGCCGTTCCCATCATTCCCTACTAGAAAATTTTGAAACCTGGGTGGCAGGATTATTTTCTTTACCCATTCCCTTACCTTGGACACCGTTTGGTAAAGCCTTACGCTGTCGGGAAGCCTTATTACAAGAAATTGAAAAAATTGTTCTAAAACGCCAGCAAACCCAAGAGTTCGGGGAGGATGCCCTCGGTTTATTGTTACAGGCAAAGGATGAAGCGGGACAAGGTTTAAGCCTAGCAGAACTCAAGGATCAAATTTTACTGCTCCTGTTTGCAGGCCACGAAACCATCACGTCGGCGATCGCATCTTTTTGTTTATTAATCTCCCAACACCCTGACGTTCTCGAAAAGATACGCGCAGAGCAGGAAGCACAAAATATTACTTTTCCCCTGACTGCCGAATCCTTAAAATCCTTAACCTATTTGGATCAGGTCTTAAAAGAAGTTTTGCGTTTTATTCCACCTGTTGGCGGTGGTTTCCGTAAAGTTATTGCAGATTGCGAGTACCAAGGCTATCATTTCCCCAAAGATTGGCTGATTCAGTATCAAATTGGAACTACTCACCGCGATCGCGATTTTTACACTGAACCTGAACGCTTTGATCCTGAGCGATTTAATCCCGAACGAGCCGAAGACAAACAACAAAGTTTTGGTTATGTTCCCTTTGGCGGCGGATTGCGAGAATGTTTAGGAAAAGAATTTGCTCGTTTAGAAATGAAAATTTTTGCCACCTATTTAGTTAAAAATCTCCGTTGGGAATTATTGTCTGACCAAGATTTAAGCATGACAGCCATTCCCACGCCCCAGCCCCGCGATGGCTTAAAAGTTCAGTTTGATTGAAAACAATAAAAACTAAAATTTTTCAATTAGCCAATGAAATTTATTAGCAATATTAAAACCAAAATAGAGTCTAATTGCTAGGAATTAACAATGGGAACTAACGAACATCCGTCAGGTTTCCAAGACCAAAGATGATTTGCATTATCAGGAAAACGATTGAATCCAAAGCGAGCCAAAATCATTTGAATAATCACTTGATTAAAGTTTTTAGGAAATCTAAATTGCTCTTGGGCATGATCGAGGAAAAAAGTTTTGCAATAACGATTCAATTGGGACTCTAATTGAGAAATTTTCTGTAATAAATCGGGAATTTCTGAAATGCGATGGGCATGATTTTTTTGAATCAAATTGACTGCATTATTAAAATGTATTCCTTCATCCATGACCAAATGCTTTCCGATTCTGCGAATTTCAGGGCTGTAATGTTGATAGTATTCCTCCAAATCTCTGCGATAGGAAACGGTTGAACCCATCTCATCAAAGAGTAGCGCGACTAAAATGGTAAATTCATCTTTTAGTAAGTCTTGAATAGGTTCTATTTCGTGGTTACGGTTGGCAAAAGCCTGATCCATTTCCGCAAAACTCATTCCCGATAATAATCGATAAACTCGTCGCAGAGCTTCGTAATGTTGTAACTCATCCGTCAGCCATTGCCCCATCATTTGCAAAAAACTTGGGGTAAATTCTGGCTCTCTGGTTAACAAATAATCAAAAAGGGGTTGGCTATCTCCTTCACTATAAACGTCTCTACTTAAGAGAAGTAAAAAATTTGTATGAACTTGAGGATTAATTTGCTCAATTTTTTCGGCAGAAAGCTGATAATCAAGCGGCAAAATATTATTTAAATTCCAATTGCTTTGTTGTAATCGAATTGTCCTCATAACTTATTTTTTAATTATTAAAATTTAAAAGTTAATTTTATTCAATCTTGGCATCAAAGTATATTTTCATAGTCAATGAATTACAATTTCTTGATCAGAAACAATATGGGGAATAATCAGACAATAACGGCCTGTAATGCGGTTTTTATCCCCTCTCAGAATAATTCCTGCGGCTTCTCCGTTATCTAGTCCCCCCACTAACCAACTGCCAATCATGTAATGATAATCATAGGCAACAGGTAAAGGCACATACTCTTGGACAATAAAGCCTTCTTTACCATAGCCAAAGCTTTCTCGTTCTTCTACGGATGCACCTAAGCCCGTTTGCAGTGAAGTACCAACGCCTTCTAACCCTAATAGCGGTTTGCGAATATGTGGATTAATCAGTAAACGAGTAGCTTCTGGACTGAAATCTGTTTCAAAGTAAGTTGCTAATAAATATTGTCCATATTCTTGATGATCTTTAAAGTTTTCCCATAAATAAACCATTGAGCCTTTGTTAGAAAGAACTTGTTTCCAAAGGGGTTCAAAGAATTTTACATCTCCTATGGCTAAGCGTTGAGCAAATAGCTCAGTCATACCAAAGTTTTCAACATCATTTTGGAGGTCTGACCAGTCATAAATTTTCCAAATAAACATCATACGCTCATTACAATGATCGACTAAATAGCCTTCATCATCAAGTCCGATTCCCCGTTGAATAATTTGTCCATTTTCATCTAATTCATCTCTTAAATAAACGAGTTGGCAATACAATTCAGGCGCAACTAAATCTTGAATGATTTGAATCAGTTGAGCGGCCATTTCTTTATCTTCGTTTAAACGTTCATCTACTAGAAAAGAAAAAATATTTCCCTGTATTTCATACTCATTAATCACATAAGCTAACTGTTTAGCCACTTTATCCCAAAAGTCATTAAATTGATTGGCATCGGTGGGGAGGGAATGATTATGGCGCGATCGCATATCCTGCAACCAATTCCATTGATAAACCTGTTCACAACCGAGTAAGGGGGTTTCCCCATTGATTTCAATCATTTTCGGCGTACTATCTTCTGCTGACATTACTAGGTCAAAACGGAGATAGAGAGACAAATCTTCAGGATCAGTTCTATCCCAAGAGTTTTTAATGGCTTCCCAATAGGCAGGCTTAATTTTAAGGGAATTTAAGCGTTGATCTACTGCACCGTCTTCATGATCCGTAAAGAACCAATCCAGATATTCTTGACACATTCTTCCCAAGGATTCTGTCGCTTGAGCTAATATCGTTTCTTCCTGGGTAGAAAATTGAATATAAAAAGGTTTTGGTAGGGCTTCGACCCAATATTGTTGTTGAATATCGCTTAAAACTTCTGCTTGATAAGCATTATTGAGAATATGTTGTTGCCAATGGAAACGACGTTTAAAGGGAATGAAGCGCATAATGACCGTTTCAAGGTTTCGTAAAATTTCAGCTGAATTTAAGCCACAATCAACAAATTATTTACCAATTCCTCCTCGTCCTGTTGATTTGTAGGTAGATCCAAAGCCTGTTGAAGATCGACCCCGAATGACCCCTGATGCGGCGGTTCCTGAAGGTCGAGCAGGAGCCGTAAAACGAGTATGTTGCGGAACCGAAATCCTTGCACCCGAACGGTAACGGGGAATGGTTCGCCCATAGGGAGTGATTAAACTGTCAGGATTCGTGGAACGATAAACGGTGGTCGGGCGATAAACGCGATGGTTAATGCCGCCGTAGTAAAAATAGACAAAATCAGGCGTAGGATCATAGGGATAAATAAATGTCCCGCCAAATCGAGGATAATAGCCTTGAACAGTTGTCGTTCCCCCATTATCTGTTGCTTGAGTGCATTCGGTTCCTTCCGCTTGGCATTGTTCTAGGGTTTGATAGACTGGCGCGTTGGACTCGTGTTCTCGTAGGGATAGGGCCAGTTGAGCTTCACAGTCTTCTGGGCGCATCGTCGGTTCAGTCGGTGGGGTTGTGGTTTTTCCCTGTTGAAATTGGGCTTGTTGGGCTTGGTATTCGGCAATTTTTTGAGTAATGTCTTGACGGCACTGGTCTACATTTTCATAAAATACGGCATCGGTCGGTTGATCGGCGATCGCATCATTGGGAGGAACTTCACGGACATCGGAAATATCAGATTCGTCGGAGCAGGCGGTCATCATACCTGCAACAAAAGCAATTAAACATAAATAACTAAGAATTTGCTGACGACGAATAATAATAAATTCATGTTTTTTCATAGGCTTGCTGGGACTCGGAATTAACAATTGCGGTCATGCCCAGAATAGATTGGGAGGTTACTATCGGGAGAAATTGCCGATAAATTTTTTGTAATACTAAATAATTGCACCTGTTCCTAGCTTACCCAGCCAAGCGAATAGAGATAAGGCTATGAAGTAATTCTTAAACAATTCCTTGACGTTAATTAACTTTATGGGAGATATACAATAATTACAGTATTGAAATGCGGAATTATGACCACAACAGCAGATGATGTCTGGCGATTATTAGCAGAGTTAACGGCGGCTCAGCAAGAAACCCGACGTTTACTTGAAGAACAGGCACGAGAAGCAGATAAACGTCACCAAGAGGCTGAGCAACGATTTCAAGAAACCGAACGATTTCTTAAAGAACAAACTCAAGAAACGGAAAGATTATTCAGGGAACAAAACCGAGAAACTGATCACAGAATTCGTGAAGTGAATAAACAAATTGGCGATCTCGGCGGTAAGTGGGGACGGTTTGTGGAAAATATGGTTGCGCCTGCCTGTGAAACGTTGTTTTTAAATCGTGGTATTCCCGTTCATCAGGTTAGCCAACGGGTGAAGAAGCGGCTTAATGGGGAAACGTTAGAAATTGATGTGTTAGTCACCAATGAAAATCATGTTTTGGTGGTGGAGGTAAAAAGTAGTTTAGGTGTAGATGATGTTAAGGCTTTAATTGAGGATTTACAGTTATTTCGGCAATTTTTTCCTGAGTATATCCAAAAGCAGTTATATGGAGCAGTCGCAGGAATTGAAATCGAAGAAGGTGCTGATAAGTACGCCTATCGTCAGGGGTTATTTGTGTTAGCTCAAGCAGGGGAAAGTGTGGCAATTTTGAATTGGTGCAGATTTTCAACCGAAATGTTGGTAGACGTGAAATACTGCAATGATCTCGGCGATCTCGTTATTAAAAAAATCTTGTTACTGATAATCCTAAAACTCCATAGACCAGACATTATTTCACTTAAGCGTGTAAAGATTTATTGACGGCACGACTATTTAAATTTTTCTATCGCTAGAATTAAAGCTGAGTTCGTTTCAGCTTAGATTAAGCTTTTAAGATGGTATCCAATCACACACAAATTGATCTTGTTGATCTGTTAAATCGATTACCTATTGATGCAAAGGAACCCATAGTTCGTAATAATTTTATTGATTATTTTTTACAATATTTAGACTTTAATCCTTTGACAGATATTTTTCAAGAATTTCCAACGGAGAAAGGAACTAAAGTTGTTGACTATGCACTTTGTAAAAGTGATCCTGATTTACCTTTTATTTCATTGTCATCTAAAAATAGTTTACCTAAAATAATTTTAGAAGCTAAAGGACGAGCAACTGAAGGAGGCCCAATCAATTTATCATTTGGAACGGCTGATTATAAAAAAACTGTTAAACAAATTACAGAATACTTACTAGAACCAAATTGTATTAAAAGCGTACAGTGGGGCATTATTACTAACGCAAATCATATACAAGTTTTTAGAAAACACGGTAAGACAATTCATCCTGTCATGCCATGTACTGAAATAACATTAGATAATGTAACAAAAATAGCAAATCAAGTAAAATATTGGATTAACGAACATCCTAAAGCCTTAACTATAGCAGTTTATAATAATAAAGGTGGGGTTGGTAAAACGACAACAACCATTAATTTAGCCAGTGTTTTATCTCTTGCTCATAAAAAAGTTCTTGTAATTGATTTTGATCCTCATCAACGCGACTTAACAAATTCTATAAATATGGATGAGCCTCATAGTGTGAAGCCCCAAAAAACACTCTATGATGTTATAACTCATTCAAAAAGTATCACAATTAATGAAGCTATTGGCCAATATAGAACTCAATTAAAAATTGAAGGAAAAAAAGAAATTAGAGGGTTTGACATTATTTTAGGAAGTCCTGGCTTTGAAAATATCCCAAGATTTAGTACTGAAATAGATTGTCCTGAAATAAATTATAGAAATCTCTTTAAATTATTAGCAGGTGTAAGAAATGATTATGACTATATTATTATCGACACACCACCCAACTGGAACTTTTTTAGTCAGAGTGCTGTCTACGCAGCAGATGTTGTTTTCATACCAGCAAAACATAATAATATATATTCTCTAGAAAATGCTGCTGTTGCAATTTCACAATATATCCCCGAAATTCAAAAAGAGCGTCAAACGACCTATAACGGATTTTATGATTTTGGGCCAATTGCTTTACCTATTTTTTTTAATGGTAGTAAAATTACTGACATTCAAAAATCTACGATACAGCAAGGAATCAATTTTCTTATTAAAAAATATAAACCTAATATTAATCTTGAACCTTATTTTTTCCCTAGAGCAAAACCAGGAATACTGGATAAAAATATATTTTGTCTACCAGAATATGAAGTTATTGCGAAATATGCTTTTTCTCAAAAACCTGCAACTTATGCTCATCAGACAGCCCATCGTTATTATTCCCAATTAGCTCAGGAGTATTTTGTATAATGAATGATTCAATTGATATTGGAAAATTAGAGTATTTTGATCTTGATGATATTATTCCAAATGAAGAGAGTAAAGAATCAGAATTTCTAATTAATGCTACTGCTAATATTTTAGCTAAAAATGGTGGGCATAATTGGATTCCTTTAATGGTTAAAAAAATTGAAGGAAACAAATATCAAGTTGTTGGCAGTAATTTTATCTATAGTGTTGCTGAAGCAGCAGAGCTTGAAAAAGTTTGGTGTATTGTTATTGAACCAACTCCCGAAGCGGAGGAAACAATCAAGGTATTAGCTAAAGAAGTAATGCCTAAAATTAATTTATCCAATGCGACAAGAGAGGATATAAAATCTGCATTGCAATATTTAATCAGTCAACCAGGAAGTCCTTTAAAAACAATAGATTTACTATCTACAATTCAAAAATTGGAAAAGGCTTCTAAAGAATATTGGACTGATTTTAACCCTGTTATTAGCTTAAAATGTGGAATTACTAAAGGTAAAAAATTAGAAGCTTTCAAAACAGCTTTTTATTTAACACCTTTGTCACCACCACCGCCGCCAGCATTACCATCAATTGATGAATTAAAAGCTTTAAAAGTTGCAGATCTTAAAAAGGTTGCTAAAGAAAGAGGCGTTCCAAATTATACAAAAATGTCAAAAGCAGCTTTACTAGAATATTTTAGTAAAGAATCAACCTGAAAATTATTAATCCAATTTCTGAAAGCTTTAATTGCTGTATTTATACCTCCTAATTTTTGCTTTCTTCAAATAAGCAGAGCAATGGTTAAAACCAATCGATTTTTTTCTCTGACTTTTGCTTCATTGGCAATATAAAAACAATTGTCAGACTCAATCGCAAATTTTATTAAGTTATTTGTGCATCAGGCAAGGAAGGCATAATTTTTAACAAACACTGATGATAAGATACCCTACTGGTGCGATGTTCCCCATATTATTGTAATTACTAATCGTAATAATATTCATGAATAAATTTTATCGCGATCGCTGTTGGTAAGGAAAGTATTTATTATCAGATATGACTGCAAAAAAATAAAGAATTGTAGTAATAAATAAAAATTTACGTTATTCTCTTGTTACGGCTTATCTTAGCTTTTTGTTGTATATCCTAAAAAAGTAAATGGTTATTATTGAAATTACGAACGTTGAAGAACTACTAAGCTCAAAAATTGGTTCCTTTCCTGCTAAATTAGTCCATGCCCTGGCTGACGATGAAGGCAAAGTCGAGCAAGTGCTGATAAAAGAATTGCAGGCTAATTTTGAAGCCAATGGCATTAAAGCAAATTTATTCAGCGTGACGGGCCTTGATATGTTGGGTAATGGCAAGTTAGAAATTCCCGTCCATGTGCGTTCTTCTACGATGATGTCTTAAGGCAATCCTTAAGATTGAACTGGAAAATACATTGCGATTCGGCTATCAATCTTACAATTTAATTTAGGGGTGGGAGCTTGCCCTGAATTTTTGCTTTTTTCCTTTTTTTCTGACCATGACAAAATCCATTTGTATTTACGACACAACTCTTCGAGATGGCGCGCAACGGGAAGGAATTTCGTTATCGCTGGAAGATAAGTTGAAAATTGCTCGTAAATTAGACCAAATGGGAATTCCCTTTATTGAGGGCGGATGGCCAGGCGCGAATCCGAAAGATGTACAGTTTTTTTGGCAACTCAAAGAGCAACCCTTAACTCAAGCGGAAGTTGTGGCGTTTTGTTCAACCCGTCGTCCGAATCGCAAGGCAGAAGAAGATCAAATGCTTCAGGCGATTTTGTCAGCAGGGACACATTGGGTGACGATTTTTGGGAAGTCTTGGGATCTGCACGTCACAGAAGGATTGAAAACCACGTTGGAAGAAAATTTAGCCATGATTGGAGATACCATTACCTATCTCCGCAGTCAGGGGCGGCGGGTGATTTACGATGCAGAGCATTGGTTTGATGGTTATAAACATAATCCTGAATATGCCCTTTTAACCTTAAAAGCGGCTAAGGACGCAGGGGCAGAATGGTTAGTTTTTTGCGATACCAACGGGGGAACGCTACCCCATGAGATTAGCCAAATTGTGCGGGAAGTGGTGCAAGCGATTAAGAAATGGGGAGAAGCAGACACGATTCAATTCGGTATCCATGCCCATAATGACGGTGGGACGGCAGTGGCCAATTCCTTAAATGCGGTCATCGAAGGGATAACGATGATCCAGGGAACCATTAACGGTTATGGGGAACGTTGCGGCAATGCGAATCTTTGCACCATTATTCCAAATCTTCAGCTAAAAATGGGCTATGGGTGCATTAAGCCAGCGCAATTAGCCCACCTTAGCGAAACAAGCCGTTTGATTAGCGAAATTGTTAACCTTGCCCCTGATGACCATGCCCCATTTATCGGTCGCTCGGCGTTTGCCCATAAGGGAGGAATTCATGTGTCGGCAGTACAACGAAATCCGCTGACCTATGAACATATTCAACCTGAAGCGGTGGGGAATGAACGGCGTATTGTGGTTTCTGAACAGGCAGGTTTAAGCAATATTTTGTCGAAAGCTAAGCTTTATGGGCTAAATCTAGATAAGGAACATCCCGCTTGCCGTCAGATCCTCGATCGCTTAAAAGTGTTGGAGCAAGAAGGCTATCAATTTGAAGCCGCAGAAGCCAGTTTTGAACTATTGATGCGAGAGGCAATGGGAGAACGGGAACCGTTGTTTCTCCTCAAAGGTTTTCAGGTACATTGTAATTTGTTGCAAGGAGATAGTACGCCCTACAGTAACGCGATCGCGACGGTGAAGTTGACAGTAAACGGGGAAGATATTTTAGAAGTCGCTGAAGGAAATGGCCCTGTGTCGGCATTAGACAAGGCATTACGCAAAGCCTTAATGCGGTTTTATCCCCAAATCGCTGATTTTCACCTGACTGATTATAAGGTGCGGATTTTAGATAGTGGATCGGGCACTTCGGCTAAAACTCGGACGTTGGTGGAATCCAGTAACGGAAAAAAACGGTGGACAACGATTGGGGTTTCGGGCAATATTTTGGATGCCTCCTATCAAGCAGTAGTAGAAGGCATTGAGTACGGTTTGCGGTTTGTGACTTGCGCGATCGCCGTTTAACCCGATAACTTACCAACGGCTGGCAATGGGCATTCTCCAACCCGTTCCAAAAGCGCGATCCGTTACCTTTAATCCTGGGGCTGCTTGTTTGCGCTTAAACTCGGCACGGCTCACCAATTTGCATACTTTATGAACCGTATCAGCGTCAAACCCTGCGGCAATAATTTGGCTAGCGGATTGGTGTTGATGAATTAACCGATCCAAAATATCATCTAAAATTTTGTAGGGCGGCAGAGAGTCTTGATCGACTTGCCCTGGTTTGAGTTCCGCACTGGGGGGTTTGGTTAAGACCGATG
>CAYZWO010000005.1:67097-67777 GCA_964482215.1 uncultured bacterium | reverse complement strand
CTGCCACTACCACGCTCTTCTTACCCACTTCCTGATCGCTTTTTCGATCTACTGATTATTGCTGATCATTCCCTACCTTATAGCTATAGCTAATGTTGACAAATATTTGGGCTCAGTGTTGCCTATACCTCGATGATCAATATTTTTTAACCAGTTTTAACGCCTGTTTGCACTTGCCATAATCCTGCATAAACGCCGTTTTGAGCTAATAACGTTTCATGATCGCCTTGTTCAACCACTTCTCCCTGTTCCATGACATAGATGCGGTCTGCGTGACGAATGGTAGATAGACGATGGGCGATCGCGATGGTGGTGCGGTTACAGGTAATTTTTTCTAAAGAACGAACAATGGCGGCTTCGGTTTCGTTATCTACAGCGGAAGTAGCTTCATCTAGGATCAAAATCGGGGGATTTTTTAGAATAGCTCTGGCGATCGCGAGACGTTGCCGTTGACCTCCCGATAACTTTTGACCTCGTTCTCCCACAATGGTGTCGTAACCTTGGGGTAAGCGTTCAATAAAACTATGGGCTTCTGCAATTTCGGCGGCTTGCATGATTTCTTCTAAAGTGGCATCAGGTGTTCCGTAGGCGATATTCTCTCGCACGGTTCCATGAAACAGAAAAACATCCTGGCTGACTAACCCCATTCCCCGCCGTAAGTCCCCCAAATGAATCTCGCG
>CAYZWO010000005.1:20610-67087 GCA_964482215.1 uncultured bacterium | reverse complement strand
TATCAATACCATCTAGGGTAATGAGTCCTTCTTGAATCTCGTAAAGTCTCAGCAAGAGTTTAACTAAGGTACTTTTTCCTGAACCTGTTGAACCAACAATGGCAATCGTTTGGCCCGCAGGAATATGCAAAGAAAGATTCCGCAAAATGGGATGGTCTTCATGATAGCCAAAGGTAACGTTTTTTAGCCAAATATCCCCTTGAATTTCCCCTAGCGGTAAGGCAATATGTCCTGAATCAATGGCAATGGGAGTTGCTAATAATGCCATGACCCGTCGCGTGGATGCCATCGCCCGTTGATACAGATCTAAGGTTTGTCCTAAGCGGGTTAGAGGCCACAGTAAGCGTTGGGTTAAAAAGACGAGAACGCTATAGGTTCCCACTGCCAATTTGCCATTAACCACATCCATTCCCCCAAAGAGCAAAATTGCGGTAAATCCTGCCAAAATAATGATGCGAATTAAGGGGACAAAGGCTGCACTCAGCGCGATCGCGAGTCGATTACTTTGCCGATAAGCCTCACTATCTTCCCGTAGTCGTTCCACCTCATAGGCTTCTGAGGTAAAACTTTTAATAGTCATAATGCCGCTTAAATTATTCGACAAACGGCTATTCAATAAACTGACTTTTTCGCGTACTAAAGAATAGCGGGGAGCTAATAAATTTTGGAAACCTACTGACCCAATTAAAATAAACGGAATGGGTAACATGGCCATCCAAGCAATATTCGGCGTAAAGATAAAAAATGCCCCACTAATGACGACAACGGTAGTTAAAACCTGTAGAATTTCATTCGCTCCAATATCCAAAAATCGTTCTAATTGGTTAATATCATCATTTAAAATAGACAATAATCCGCCTGTACTGCGTTCTTCAAAATAAGCTAATTCCAGTTTTTGTAAATGGTCGTAGGCTTCTAATCGCAAATTGTGTTGAATATTTTGGGCTAAATTTCGCCATAACCGTTCATAGGCATATTCAAAAACCGATTCTAATCCCCAAATAATGAGAGAAAGAAAGCTCAAAAATAACAATTGATGAAAAACCGAAGTAATACCCCATTGTGCGAAAATAGAGGTATCTTTTTGCACAACTACATCAACGGCCATCCCAATAATGGCAGGCGGAGCTAGATCAAAAATTTTATTCAAAACAGAGCAAATAACGGCTTGCCAAATCAGAGCTTTATAGCCTTTTGCGTATTTAATGAGTTGTAAAAGCGGTGGAATGGAACGAGTTTTTGAAGAAGTAATAGTCACGCGATCAAGGGTTTTTTAATAATTAAAATAAATTTGGGTTTTAATCTTTCTATTTTAGCCAGTGATCAGGGTTAGCGTTGGATTGAACCGCTTTTTTAAGTTGCGTTCCTGACTCATCTAAACTACCATGACAGTCGTTATTAACGTCATTTAGAGGTTTCATGGGTAAGCAGTATCATGTTTATGGCGTAGGCAATGCCCTCGTCGATATGGAATTTGAAGTCACGCCTGAACATTTACAAGCATTAAAGATTGACAAGGGAGTAATGACCCTCGTAGACGAAGAACGGCAAAATCATTTAGTTGCTGAACTGAAGGATCATCTCTGTAAGCAAAGTGGCGGAGGTTCGGCTGCTAATACGATGGTTGCGATTAGTCAACTAGGAGGTAAGGGGTTTTATTCCTGCAAGGTGGCCAATGATGAGGCAGGAACCTTTTATCTAGAAGATTTACGGCGGTGTGGCTTAGATACTAATTTACATAACGGCGATCGCGAGGCAGGGACAACGGGAAAATGTTTAGTTCTAGTTACCCCTGATGCAGACCGTACCATGAATACGTTTTTGGGAATTACGGGCAATTTGTCGGAGCAAGAATTGGTTCCTGAAGCGATTCAATCCTCGGAATATGTCTATTTAGAAGGTTATTTGGTTACCTCTCCCACAGGGAAAGCCGCAGCCATTAAAGCCAAAGCAATTGCAGAAGCCGCAGGGGTAAAAACCAGTTTTTCTCTGTCCGATCCCAATATGGCCAACTTTTTTAAAGAGGGTTTATTGGACATTATTGGCAATGGTTTAGATTTCATTTTTGCCAATGAATCGGAAGCAATGACATTAGCAGGGACAGACGATCTCAACACCGCGATCGCCTATTTAAAAACTTTGAGTAAAGGCTTTGCAATTACCAGAGGCGCAGAGGGGTCAGTGATTTTTGATGGAGAAAACCTGTTAGAAATTCCTACGACACCTGTTCACGCGATCGACACGGTTGGCGCAGGCGATATGTACGCAGGGGCGTTTCTCTATGGCATTACCCACGGCATGAGCTACGAACGGGCTGGAAAATTGGCTTCGATTAGTGCCGCGAAAATTGTTACGGCTTACGGGCCGCGCTTAGAAACGGCTGACTTACAAGCTTTATTAAGCCAAATTTGATAATTTATTAATTTATGGCGTAGGATGTATGAATTATTTTCTTTACTCCGAATTAAATCATCCTACGACTTACTTCAAGGTTTTTCAAAACTTGTGTATCTAGATATGTCTCTTATTATGAAATTCAAAAAGGTACACACCAGTAACCTAATCAATATAAAATTAGCACCAATGCCTTATAAGTATTAAGCGTTTTATTGTTAATATTATCTCAAACACAGCAACCACAGATGAATCGCAAGCCTCCCAGTCGCGTCATCAAAGAACTTTGCAAAGAAGTTGGATTTGCGTGCCCAGTTTGTGGTTCCCCTTTCTTAACTTGGCACCATTTTGATCCACCTTGGAAGATTAGAAAACATCATAATCCCTCAGGAATGATAGCTCTCTGTCCTGAACATGCTGCTCATGCAGATGGTGGCCATTGGAGTATTTCTCAACAACGTCAACTTAAAAGACCTCTGAACTTAAAAGAACGTGTACAAGCTGCATGGCCGTGGCAACCAGAAAAGGCTGTGTTTATGCTTGGAAATTCTTATTATGTTGGTGAAAGAGCATTACTTGGTATAAATGGTCGTCGTGTCTTAGGTGCTGCAAGATATTCTCCACCAGGATTTAGCCACTCCGCGGTAATGCTTTCTGTGAGTTTACAGGATAATACAGGGAGGCCAATTCTGACTTTAGAAAAAAATATTCTATCGTTCTATGCAGCTCACTTACTGGAAGTTCAGTGTCCACCTCAAGCAAAGTTTTTTGAAATTAAAAGTAAAAGTGGAGAACGTTTAAAATTACAACATAAAAGGCTAAATATCCAAGATTTTCTTGCTCAAGTTCCTTCTGGCACTTTTAATCAATATGATACTCCTGCAACAGTAGCCCCAATTCTTCAAGCTAGTGCATTGGATTCTGAAAATAAATTGTCAATTATTGAAATAAGTGGCGATTTACATAGTAAGGAGATAGATATGAAGCTAGGTCGAGAAAAATCAACTATGCTAATGAAGTCTTACAATAATGAATCCGTAAATATGCCAGGCAGGTTTTACTTTCCTCATCTGTCTTCTGGGGCTTTAGTTATTAAGCATGGCGAACGAGAAATTCTCCGTTTTGGCTAAAGTATAAAAGAGAAAGTTGATAAAAGATTATTTAATAACGTTCTTTTAAACCACCTAATTTGGAAAGATTCTTAATCGATTGACCTTTAAAGCAACCTAAAAAATTTTTACATAATACATAATTAAACAGCCCAAGATATAAGTAGGAGGTATCATGTGGCTGAAAATTTTAGTTATTGTTGTGCTTTTACTCGTTGTTAGCCTTGCGGGGACGATAAGCTATGGTGCTTTTCATTGGAAAATAGAGACTCGTAAACTGCGATCACGTCTAGAATCAGGCCGTATTCAGGTTCAACCCCAAAATGTTGACTTTCGAGAACTTGATGGGTTACCTGCACCAGTGCAACGCTATTTCCGTAAAATTCTTAAAGACGGGCAACCGATGGTAAGTGCTGTGTCTCTGCAACATAGTGGCCTCTTTAACGTTGGTGAATCGACAGAGCAATGGAAGCCATTTACCTCGGATCAGCAAGTGATCACCCAGCGTCCAGGTTTTGACTGGAACGGTCGAATTGCCATGATGCCAGGTTTATTCGTGCGGGTACATGATGCCTATATAGCGGGTGAAGGCATTTTGCACGCCACTTTATTCGGTTTATTTTCATTGGCCAATCTTCGAGATACGGTTGATGTCGCTAAAGGAGAACTGATGCGCTTTGTTGCTGAAGCCGCTTGGTATCCCACAGCATTGCTACCTAGCCAGAACGTGCTTTGGGAAGAGGTCAATGATCTCTCTGCCCAATGTACCCTGACTGACGGCAGCATTAGCGTCACCCTACTTTTCATGTTTAACGAGCAGGATTTGATTGAAACGGTACGCGCAGAAGCACGGGGGCGTACGGTTGGAGATAAGGTGATTCCAACGCCTTGGCAAGGACGGTTTTGGAATTACAGCGATCGCGATGGGATGCAAGTTCCTCTTGAGGGGGAGGTGGCATGGCTACTACCTGAAGGAGCTAAACCTTATTGGCGAGGTAGTATCACAGAGATTCGCTACGAATTTGCCCACTAAATCAGGGTGAATATTAATTCACAAGTGCGAGCGATCGCGGCTATGGTAAGAATATTACTTGACGTTGAACAAAGCATTCGATAGCTTGTTTTTGATAGAGATGACGCACAATTTTTTACCGTCGTCCATTTAATTAAAAATCGTGCAATGTTGGAGTCGCTGATGGTGTATGGTGCAGATCCAAACGATAAACATCCAATGAAGGGATTTCCCCAGATTTGCTTCATTAAAAACACGGTATCGAATCCCAATATTATTATTGGCGATTACACCTACTACGACGATCCAGAAGACTCAGAAAATTTTGAGCGCAATGTTTTGTATCATTTCCCTTTCGTCGGCGATCGCTTAATTATCGGTAAATTTTGTGCCTTAGCCAGAGGGATAAAATTTATTATGAATGGCGCGAATCATCAACTCGATGGCTTTTCAACCTATCCCTTTTATATTTTTGGGAATGGCTGGGAAAAAGCAACCCCACGCCCCGAACAAGTTACCTATAAAGGGGATACCGTCATTGGCAATGATGTTTGGATTGGCTACGAATCCGTCATTATGCCAGGCGTACAGGTAGGGCATGGTGCGATTATTGCCGCAAAATCAGTCGTAGTTAATGATATTGCTCCTTATACGATTGTGGGTGGAAATCCTGCAAAATTCATTCGTGCCCGTTTTGATGATGCGATCATTGAGTCCTTACTGGATATTGCTTGGTGGGATTGGGAAATTGAAAAAGTGACGAGAAATTTAGAGAAAATTGTTGCGGCGGATATTGAAGCATTAAAAAATTGTTGTTAACAAGGTCTTTGGTGATGACCTGATCCGTGTCTAGTGCTCAAAATTGTGGGCGCGATCGCCGTATAATCATGGGTAATTTAATCTAAAAGCCGTCGCATAAAATGTATGAAGACTATTAAATCCCTTGGCCGTAAAGTCAAAAAGACGATCCGTTATTTGTATGGTCAAGACTTTTTTCCGACGCTGGATTTAAAAATTACCAGCCAAAGACTAGGATCTGACTATGGTGGCTGGAATGTTTTGCTTGATAAGCTTGATAAAAATTCGGTTATTTATTCATTTGGAGTTGGTGAAGACATTTCTTTTGATCTTAGTTTAATTAAACATTTAAATGCCAAAATATACGCTTTCGATCCTACCCCAAAATCGATAGAATGGGTAAAACGGCAAACATTACCTGATAATTTTCAACTTTTGGAATTTGGTATTGCTAGTTTTGATGGAGAGATATCATTTAATCCACCAATTAATCCAGACCATGTTTCCCACACGATTTTAGACCGTCCTGATACCAGTAAAAATTCTATTGTTGTTCCTGTTAAACGCTACGAAACGATTATCAAAGAGCTAGGCCATACAGAAATTGATCTGTTAAAAATGGATATTGAAGGGGCAGAATACGAAGTCATTGATGATATTATTGCCTCTTCGATCAAACCGAAACAGCTTTTAATTGAATTTCATCATCGTTTTCCAGGAGTTGGAGTTCCAAAAACGACAACTTCATTAAAAAAATTAAAAGATGCAGGTTATTTATTGTTTTCAGTATCAAAAACTGAAGAAGAATTTAGTTTTATTTATCATGACAAATTAGCCTAATTTAACTATTTTCGCTAGGAGTCAATATTTTTATCCAACCGAATTTTAATTGCTATAAATTTTAACAATTATCAATATTTTCATGAAATTGAATGAAGATAGGCAGGGAAAGAGTTCTCAATGCGCGATCGCGTTGGGGAGTAATTTAGGGAACTCACAGGAAATCCTAGACCAGGCTCTAGCCGAACTAGCTAAACTATCAGGCATTAAACTGATTGCCCAATCGAGTTGGTATGAAACTATTCCTGTTGGCCCGCCTCAACCGAATTATGTTAATGGTTGCGCTGTGTTGGAAACTGAATTATTACCCGAAATTCTTTTAGAAAATTTGTTAGCAATAGAGCAAGATTTTGGACGGATTCGACAGGAAAAATGGGGAGCAAGAACCTTAGATTTAGATATTTTATTGTATAGTAATTTAATTTTAACAACGCCAAATTTAACAATCCCTCACCCCCACATGAATGAACGAGCTTTTGTATTGGTTCCCTTAGCTGAAATTGCATCCAATTGGATTGATCCGATTTCTCAAAAATTCATTCTTCAATTAGCTCAGGAAGTTGATACTTCAGGTATTATTCATTGTGTGAAGCGTGTAAAATAAACTGCTAAAATGAAGAAAATTTCTATTTAGGATCATAGCAATGTCACTGGGAAATGAAGCTTCAGAAGTATTGAAACAACGCCTTTTTTATGAAGGACGAAAATTTAATTTTGAAGTGAGCCAACGTCGTTTACCCAATGGCGTAGTGGGAGAATGGGAATGTATTCGTCATCCTGGCGGAGCTTTGGCGGTTCCCATTACCAATGAAGGAAAATTAGTATTAGTCAAGCAATATCGATTTGCCCTAGAGGGAAGATTGTTAGAATTTCCCGCAGGAACTGTTGAAATTAGCGAAGATCCCGCCGAAACCATTAAACGAGAATTAGAAGAAGAAACGGGATATCGTGCCCACCAGTGGCGATCGCTGGGAAAATTTGCCTTAGCCCCTGGCTATTCCGATGAATTTATCTATGCGTTTTTAGCCCAGGATTTAGAAAAATTAGAAAAGCCTCCTGCCCAGGATGAGGATGAAGATATTGAAGTGGTTTTAATGAGTTTTGCAGAATTTGAACAGGCAATTCTTGAAAGACAACCGATTGATGCAAAGTCGATTACCAGTTATTTTTGGGTAAAATTAATTTTAGATTTAAAATAAAAAATTAATAATAGTTTAATGAGTGATTTAATTTTATTTTGGCATCGTCGAGATTTACGAATTTCCGATAATATTGGGCTTGCTAAAGCCTATAAAAAAAGTCATAAAATTATTGCCTGTTTTTGTTTAGATCCCAAAATTTTACAAGCCGATAATGTTGCCCCTGCACGCATGGCTTACCTTTTAGGTTGCTTGGCCGAATTACGTCAACGTTATCAACAATTAGGCAGTCAATTATTCATTCTTCAAGGTGATCCCACGGTTTGCATTCCCCAACTGGCAGAAGCCTTAAACGTCAGTGCTGTTTGTTTTAATTTAGATGTGGAACCCTACGCGCAAAAACGGGATCAAAGCGTTGCGGAACAGTTACGCGCAAAGAATATTAAAGTACAAACTTGCTGGGATCAGTTATTACAAGCTCCTGGCTCGGTTTTGGCCCAAGGCGGTAAGCCCTACACTGTTTACACACCGTTTTGGAAAAATTGGATTCAACATCCCAAGGCCGCGATCGCCGCAACTCCCGATACCTTAGAAGGCTTAAACCCCGAAGAACAGGCAATCATTCAACAATTAGGCGTGATCGATTTACCGAGTTTGCAAGATTTAGGGTTTAACTGGGATAAACCGTTATTACTCGATCCAGGGGAAATGGCAGCCCAAGAGCGATTAGATTTTTTTGTCCAAAATAAACTCAGCAACTACCAAGAACAACGCAATTTTCCTGCCATTGATGGCACCTCTCAATTAAGTGCGGCCTTAAAATTCGGTGTGATTGGGATTCGGGCAGTCTGGCAAGCTTCGGTCACCGCAATGGAGCATAGCCGCAGTGAAGAAGAAAGCAATAGTATTAGGACTTGGCAACAGGAACTCGCCTGGCGGGAGTTTTATCAACATTGCCTCTATTTCTTCCCCGAATTACTTGATGGCCCCTATCGACCGATCTTTAAAAGCTTTCCCTGGGATAATAACGAGGAACAGTTTCAGGCTTGGTGTGAAGGCAGAACGGGCTATCCTATCGTCGATGCGGCCATGCGACAAATGTTGGCAACAGGCTGGATGCATAACCGTTGTCGGATGATTGTGGCTAGTTTTTTAACCAAGGATTTGATTATTAACTGGCAGTGGGGTGAAGAATATTTCATGCAATGCCTATACGATGGGGATTTAGCATCTAATAATGGCGGTTGGCAGTGGAGCGCGTCCAGTGGCATGGATCCCAAACCATTACGCATTTTTAACCCCATGACCCAGGCACAAAAATTTGACCCCGAAGCGGAATATATCCGTCAGTGGTTGCCCGAACTGCGATCGCTGGATACGGAAGCTTTGTTAACAGGAAAAATAACCCGTCTAGAACGGTTAGCGGTAGGCTATCCCGATCCGATTGTGGATCATCACCGTCAACAACAGGAATTTAAGCTCAGATACGAAGCCGTGAAAACGGGACTCTAGGCAAAACGGGGAATATCGCCTGGCGGTACATCCTGCCAACGACCTTGACCGACTGCCTGAATCGCTTCGGTTAAGTCCACATCGCCTGTATAGAGAGCTTTGCCGATAATCACGCCGTTGACTCCCAAGGGTTCCAGGGAAAGCAAGCTTAATAAATCCCGTAGCGCACTAACTCCCCCAGAAGCGATCACAGGGATCTCTAAATGGCTGGCCAATTCCCGTAAGGCTTCTAAGTTCGGGCCCACAAGAGTTCCATCGCGGTGAATGTCGGTGTAAATAATGGCGGCGGCTCCGAGTTTTTCCATTTGTTGCGCTAAATCTGTAGCGTCTACGGTAGAAGTCTCTAACCATCCTCTGGTGGCTACTTTACCGTTACGGGCATCGATCCCGACCACAATTTGTTGGGGAAATTCTTGACATAAGCTTTCAACTAATTCGGGTTGTTCTACCGCAACGGTTCCTAAAATAACCCGTCCCACCCCTAATTCTAAAAGTTGGGCCACACTGGCGCGATCGCGTAAACCGCCCCCAACTTGCACCGGAATATCAATCGCTCGAACAATGGCTTCAATCGCGGGTAAATTAACGGGCTTGCCTGCTTTTGCTCCATCGAGATCGACCAAATGTAAACGAGTTGCTCCCTGCTCTGCCCACTGACGCGCTACTTCGACAGGATTTTCATGATAAACCTGGGATTGTTGATAATCCCCCTGATAGAGTCGAACACAACGGCCATCCAGTAAGTCAATTGCAGGTAAAATTTCCATTACAGTAAAAACAGTAGGAATTAAATGAGTAAACCATCTTTGATCTTACCGAATCTTCTGCCATTTCCTCGACCAATAGCAATGCGTCAGAGATGTTGCCCTCCGTTAATAATGCTTTTAGTTCCAACAATTCTTCCATTGCTTATACTTAATCAATCCCGATTATTTTTTCATTTATAAACAGCGATCGCCTAATTATTTACTTTATTTAAAACTGACACTTTTCGTTTGGCTTAGTTGCAAAAGCAGAAACTTAAATTAATTGACGGCATATTCTGTAAATTGACGCATGAAGGAAGAATGAAATCCAATCACAATATCCTGTTTTGGAACGCCTGCTTTAACCAATTCTTCTGCAAAATCAATTTCAGTACCATTATATTGAAGCCAGATTTTCCCATCTTTTATATCAAAGTGTAATAGACAGCCATAAATGCGATGATTATCTTCCCAACCGACGTTAACAATTTGATAGTGATCTCGTTCCACATCAAAAATTAATTCTCGCTCTACATTGTGGCGTTGATAATCATCACAAATATAGTCTTTTAAAAGGTTTTGAATGATTTCTCGATAAGTGTTTATTTTATCCATTTTTGAATAATCTCCTGATCGGGATTATAAACAATTAATTTAATATTTTGACTTTTGATGACAAGTTGAATTAATTCTAGCTTGAAAAAGATTTCGTAGGTTGTGTTCGGTACTGCCAAATAAATTTCTCGTTCTGGTTGTTTTTGGCTAAGGGCAATCCGATAGTTGATTAATTGTCCTAATGCTTGATGAAATTCGGAAATAGTTGAACTTGAGATAAAACTTTTTACTTCAACTGCAATTTTTTTACCTTCTTTTTCGGCAGTGATTAATTTTTCTGCTCCTAAATCAATATAAAGTTCTACTCCTCCAAAGTCTAAATAAATTGGGTCGTGGGTAATTATCCAGCCATCTTTTTCTAAGGCTTGTTTAACAATATTGTGAAAGATGTCTTTTGCTGGCATAGATTTTGATGAAATTGGGAAAGATTTTGGTGTGTTGGACGCACCCTAACACTAAGGACTTAGAAAAGCCCACTTAGAAGAGTTTGTTAGTTTCTCAAATCGTGAATCATCATATCTAATAATATCTATAGCTTTAACATCTCTTTTAATAAAACTATCAAAATCATTATCCTCTTGAATCCCTTCACATAACCTGTAGTAGTTAGCCCATATATTTATCATTCGTTTTTCAAGCATAGATTTGCCAATATCTGAATAGTTTAATGTACCAACAACAATACAAGGAATGCCAATATGCCACAATTCTTTTCCGCTTAATCCATTTTCTCTATTAACATAAATTGCCTCTCCTCCCCATGAACGAAAGAATCTATATACAGCAAGTTCTTGATTCAAAGTTGAAAGACAATGAGAAAAGCAGACTTGTCCAATACGGTTAGATTTTGATGATTCATTTTTATTTATTATTTCTTGAGCAGTTTCCAAAGTCATCAAGTTGTCTTTTAAACGTTTTTCTATACGCTTTTTAGTAAAATCAGGACACAAAACTTTCAATCCATTTGATTGAATATCATTAATTTCCGATTCTACCAGTCGTGTACAATGAAAACCGCAGAATAAGCAATCTTGAATTATTATTTTGAGTTTTTCTGTCAAATCTTCCCACTCTTTTATCCAAGAGTTGTCAGGAGGATTTAATCTAAAATTCAAATCATCTGTACAACATTTATCGTCTATTTCTTTTTGTTCTATGAGGTAAAATTGTATAATTTTCAGGTTCAATTCCAGAAGATTTATAACTTGTGTTGGCCATGTTCCTAAATCGTCTAAAATAATATGGTTATCATAAATTAACATTCTAAAAAACTCTCAGTTTAGTAAAATTTTTTATTAATCCTAACAATATAAATAATAAAAATTTTATTTTTTTGAAGAAGTTAGTAGATATTGAGCTTTAAAGGTTCCGATAACATCTTCTGGTTTTGGAGGCTCACCATTATTTTTCACAAACAAAGTAGCTAAAGTTGCGATATAGGCTTCTCCAAATGCAGTAGTCAATGCCGCAGAAGTTGCACCAGAAATCAATCCGCCAGCAATTGAGCCAGCACCAGGAATGAATTTTAGAAGTCCCGCAATAATTGCCTTTCTAGCAAAAGCTCCCCCTGCACTTGAAACAACAACTCCAATAATTGATCCCATTAAGCTTTCACTAAACGATAGACCAAATGTTGCAGAAATTCCTGCCAGCATAGATAGTTGAATAGGCACTAATCCAACGGCATCTGAAAAAGGGATTGGAGATGCTGCGATCGCTGCGGCTGAACTTGCGGCCCCCAGTACAATTAGGTGTGATTGTTTTTTTTTAAGTTCAATATCTACTTTTTGAGAAGCTGTAAATGCTCTTCGTAATCCTTCTGGAACAACCTCTAACGTCAATTCAACTAGCTCTTTAAGTCCTTTTGGTTGGAGTACATAACCCTCATCAAGTTCTTCTTTAATAGCCCGAACGCTAATTACGTTTCTAACAAGTGGAAGTAATTCTTGAACTTTGCTGCGAAATCCATTATCAGCTCTCGATTTTGTAATAACAGCAATAACAGGCATATATTCGGATAAAATTTTAACTAACTCTTCTTCCGCAGGTTCCACTCTTCGTAAATCTTCGGCTATACATATCCAAGCAACATGAATGTGTTTATTTGGGTCAATTTCTCTACTCCGCTCATTTACAAATTGATGTAAATCATTCAAAGTTTTTGAAAAATCTGCCATTTCAAGACCACGAGTATCAAAGATAGAAATAGGAAGGTCTTCTTTTCTAAATTCTCGTGTATGAGTTGTTACTGGACGACCTTGGCCTGTCGTTGCGATATTACCCTGAAAAATTGCATTAATTAACGTACTTTTTCCAACACCAGTACGTCCAGCAATAAAAATATTGATATGTCCCCGCTCTCTTAGGGCCTCACGCAGGGCATCTTTGATCGATTGATTAACATTATCGTAGTCGTTACTATAGCTTGTTGTCATTCTTATAATGTGTTATTGAACTAAGTAGAATAACGCAGTGATTGCTGCTCTTATTGGTTTCGTTTATTTAAATTAATAAGCCTGTTTAAAATAGAAAATTTTTATTTGGCTTGTTTTTGATCAACATAGATTTTAATAGCTTGTTCAATTTCTTCAGGAGAAAGAGAACTCGGATAATTCTGACCAGAAGAACCAGACTTCAAAGCATCAACATAGAGATAGAAAGCCTCCTTATCGTTAGGATGGCTAATCACGTACTCACGCAACTGATCCTTACTCATTGTACCTAAATCAGATTTCATGTCAAAAACTTTTCAAGAGAGAACACATCAAACATAGACCCCATCTATAGAAATCCCGTCAATTTTATGGCGAATCACCTCCTCCATTTGACACAAACCCTCCTCCGTACCGAGGAAGTTAAGCGATAAATTAACCTCATAGCGGTAATGATAGTTAAAAATCTTCATTTAAAATCAATTGCATTGCCTGATTTAAAATCATAGTATGATCAACCATTGTCGCGATCTCTTCTGGTTCATATCTCCCCTCAAAAGCCTCTAACGCCGCCCCATCTATAGCAGATTTGTAAGCATCTTCCAAAGTTTCTTGTAATTCTTCAGGGGTTAGGTAATTGCCATTAGCTTTGCGTCGTTTATTAGAGCGTTGAATTTGTCGTACAGAATTACGAATTGAAACATCCCAGGAGCGCATCGTTCGTTTCTCAGCTTGTTGTTTAATTAAATGTAAGAGAAGAATAATACTAAAGCTAAAAACCTTATTTAACTTGTCATCCTTGCTCATCTCCGTCATTTCTTCGACCAATAGCAATGCGTCAGAGATGTTACCCTCCGTTAATAATGCTTTTAGTTCCAACAATTCTTCCATTGCTTATACTTAATCAATCCCGATTATTTTTTCATTTATAAACAGCGATCGCGGTAATTAATTCCAAAAATTTCTATGGTATTTCAACAAGGAAAAGTTTATTTACTTGGGGCAGGAGTTGGCCCGATCGCGTACTTAACGATACGAGGACAGCAAATTCTGGCTCAAGCAGAGGTTTTGATTTACGATGCCTTGGTTGATTCCCAGTTATTAACGCTCGTTTCTGCGAATTGTGAACTGATTAATGTGGGAAAACGGGCCGGGCTGCCGAGTTGTTCTCAGGCAGAAATTAATCAATTATTAGTTACTCATGCTTTAGCAGGAAAACGAGTTGTTCGGTTAAAAAGTGGTGATCCTTATATTTTTGGGCGGGCTAATCCTGAAATTCAAGCGTTAAAAGAAAATAACTGTGCGTTTGAAGTTATCCCAGGCATTTCATCAGCGATCGCGGCTCCGTTGTTTGCAGGCATTCCCTTAACGGATAAAGATTTGAGCCAATGTTTTGTGGTGCTGACAGGTCACGATCCCGATAGTTTAAATTGGTCAGCTCTGAGTCAAATCGATACCCTGGTCATCCTCATGGGCGGGCAGACTTTACCGCGAATTGTTCAGTTACTTCTCGAACAGGGGCGATCGCCTGAAACCCCCATTGCCATTATCAAAAATGGTGGACGGGCCAATCAGCAAGTTTGGATCGCAACCTTAACTGATATCGTAGAAAAAACCGATGGAATCAACCTTTCGCCTGCGGTGATTGTTATCGGAGCGGTGATTAATTTACGAACCATGCCCCATTCTGATCTGCCCTTAGCGGGAAAAACCATTTTAATAACCCGTTCTGCCGAACAATCCAGTCATTTTGCGGATTTATTAACAACAGAAGGGGCAAATGTGTTAGAAATGCCCGCCTTAGTTATTCAACCGCCATCGAGTTGGCAAGCATTGGATCAGGCGATCGCGGACTTATCCCGTTTTCAATGGCTTATTTTAACCTCGGCCAATGGCGTAGAATACTTTTTCCAACGATTACAAACATTAGGCAAAGATAGTCGAGCCTTAGCAAGAATCAAAATAGCCGTCGTTGGTAAGAAAACCGCCACAACTTTAAAGCAATACGGATTACACGCTGATTTTATTCCCCCCAATTATGTCGCGGATTCTTTAATTGATACTTTTCCTGAACCCTTAGCCCATCAAACCATTCTTTTTCCCAGAGTCGAAACAGGCGGAAGAGATGTATTAGTTAAGCAATTAACGGAAAAGGGAGGCAATATTATCGAAGTCCCTGCCTATCAATCGGGCTGCCCTGATTCGATACCATCAGACGTTTGGCAAGCGTTAATAAATCAAACAATTGATGTCATTACCTTTGCTAGTTCAAAAACCGTTCAGAATTTTTATACTCTCATTCAACGGCAACTAAAAACCGATTCACCCGAACCATTACTCAATTTATTAAACCCTGTTTGTTTAGCCTCGATTGGCCCCCAAACCACCCAAACTTGTCAGCAACTTTTTGGCAGAGTCACTGTGGAAGCCGAAGAATATACTTTAGAAGGTTTAACAGAAGCGATTAAAAATTGGTGTTTAAGCTCAAAAGTGGATTAAAATTTTGCCTTTCTAATTTTTACTCATTTTTAATAACCATAGCTTGAAATAAATAATCTTTTAATTGCTGAAACCTGTAATTTGCTCCAGAGTAAAGCAAAACAATCCTTCATGCTCTACAATAAAATGAGAATGATTATCACTCTATTTTGCGAATCTTTTCATGTCAGGCTTTCTCCGTGTCGCTTTTCTCGCGTTGATCATTGGATCATCTTCCCTCGTGGGCTGTCGTCAGGCGGCGGTTACTGAGCAAGTTCAAGCTGTAAACCAAATTCCTGTCACGGTCAGCATTGAACCGCAAAAATATTTTGTTGAACGTATCGGCGGCGATCGCTTCACCGTCAATGTGATGGTTCCAACCGGAACAGATCCCCATACCTACGAACCAAAGCCCAATCAGATGCAAGCCTTAGCGAATTCAAAAGTCTACTTTAAAATTGGCGGAGATCTAGAAAATGCTTGGATTCCTCGATTGTTAGCCGCTAATAGTAAATTAAATATTGTCGATACCAGCCAGAATATTGAAAAAATCCCCATTGTTGATCATCATCACGATCATGGGCATGACGACAAAGAAAAAGCCAAATCTTCAACTGGAGAAACTCTCGATTCTCACATTTGGCTCTCACCGCAACGGGTTAAACAACAAGCCCAAACCATTTATCAATCCTTAGTAAAACTTGATCCCCAGCATAAAGCGGAATATGAGGCAAATTTAAAACAATTTACCAAAGATATTGACAATTTAGATCAGGATATTCGCCAACAATTAAGCGGTTTAAAACACAAAACGTTTATGGTTTTTCATCCTGAGTGGGGATACTTTGCCAAAGATTATGGGTTAACAATGGTAGCAATTGAAGTGGAAGGCAATGAACCGAGTGCTGCCGAATTAGCGGACATTATCAAAGAAGCTAAAGAAAACCAAATTAAAGTGATTTTTACTCAACCCGAATTTAGTCCCCAAACTTCAAACGCGATCGCGCAAGAAATTGGAGCCAAGGTAGTTCCCATTAGTGCTTTTAGTTCAGATTGGTTAAACAATATGCGCCAAGTCAGCCAAACCCTCGCAACAGAACTTAAATCTTAACGATCAATTATTAATTATTCATTATTTATGACCACTTCTCACCTATCAATCCCAACTTCAGCAATTGTAGAATCTGATGCTCCAGAGATTATTTCGATTCGGAATTTATGGGCTAACTATGGTGTGGAAATGGTGTTAGAGAATATTAATTTGTCGGTGCGAGAATTGGATTTTGTTGGCATTATTGGGCCGAATGGAGGAGGGAAAACAACCTTATTAAAAGTATTATTAGGACTCCATCAACCCAGCCAAGGAGATATCCAAATTTTAGGAAAACCCGTTGAACAAGGGCGTAAATATATTGGGTATGTTCCCCAATTTGTTAACTGTGATCATTCTTTTCCCATTAGCGTTTGGGATGTGGTGAAGATGGGGCGATTAGGAAAGCGACGATTATTTCAACGCTATACTAAACAGGATGACGAAAAAGTGGCCGAAGTTTTAGATTTAGTCGATCTCTATCCCTTGCGTCATCGAGCCATTGGGGAGTTATCAGGCGGGCAACGGCAACGGGTCTATATTGCCAGAGCCTTAGCAACTGAGCCAAAGATTTTAATTTTAGATGAACCGACCGCTAGTGTTGATCCCCAAATTAGAACCAGTATTTATTCCCTGTTAGAGCAGCTTAATCAGTGGATTACCATTTTGATGATCTCCCATGATGTGGGCGCGATCGCGCGTTATGTCAAAACGGTGGGCTGCTTGAATCGACGTTTACACTACCATCGGGAAAAACTATTAACCCAAACCATGTTAGAAGAAGCCTATCAATGCCCTGTGGATTTAATCGCTCACGGCTTACCCCATCGTGTATTTTCCGATCATTCCGATCACGGGGATCATTGTCACGGACATTAATGTTGAATCGTTCACAAAAGTCGGTAGGATTGTTGAATACTCTTGCCATGACTGAGATGGCTGTAATATGACCGCTTTTATGAAGTCCCTTACCGTTTCCCCCACTGGAACCTTTAAAATTGCAAAGCATTCGGCGGAAAGTCTCCCTCTTTATTTTTCTCTGATTCTGCCTACTTTTAATGAAAGTGGAAATATTACTGAAATTGTTCAAGTCTTAACTAACTTACTTGATCCCGTGCTGGGCGATCGCTATGAATTGATTATTGTAGATGACAATAGTCCTGATCAAACCTGGAAAATCGCTTTGGAATTAACGGCGCACTATCCCCAACTGAAGGTATTAAATCGAGAAACGGAAAAAGGCTTATCTACTGCCGTTATTCGGGGTTGGCAGGTGGCACAAGGAGAGATTTTAGGGGTCATTGATGCAGACTTACAACATCCGCCAGAGATTTTATTGCAACTGTTAGATCAAATGAAGCAGGGGGCAGATTTGGCGATCGCAAGTCGTCATGTTGAAGGGGGCGGAGTCAGTGAATGCAGTTGTTGGGATTGGTTATCTTACCCGAAGTCTTAAATCGCTTGTCTGATCCGATGAGTGGCTTTTTTATGGTGCGTCGTCAGACGATCGCGGACATTGAATTAAGTCCTGTGGGATACAAAATTCTGATCGAAGTGACGGCACGGGGTCGGATTCGTTGGATTGCCGAAGTGGGCTACGTCTTTCGAGAACGGCAAGCAGGCGAAAGCAAAGTTACCTGGAAACAGTATTTGGAATACTTGCAACATTTATTGCGGCTCCGTTTATCCCTGTCCTCCCGATTTATTCAGTTTTGTTTAGTCGGCTTAACGGGGGTGGTTGTCGATATGGGCTTTTTGTTCCTGTTCAGCGATCCCGCCATGTTGGGTTGGCCCTTAACCCGCAGTAAAATCATTGCTTCAGAATTGGCGATTGTTAATAACTTTTTGTGGAATGATTTCTGGACATTTGGGGATGTGTCCCGTCGTCAGCCTGGCAAACGGCAACGCATTAAACGTTTTATTAAGTTCAATATCGTCTGTTTAGCAGGGTTAATTCTCAATGTCATTTTATTGAACGTTTTCTTTAATATTTTTGGCTTAAATCGTTATCTTGCCAATTTCTTAGCCATTATTGTGGTGACGCTCTGGAATTTCTGGGTGAATCTCAAACTCAGTTGGCGGGTAACCGAAGTACAATAGCAAATAGGGCATTTCAATTTTCGCTGAGTTACTTCTTTAATTCTCTATTTTCAAAGCAATTCAAAACCCAAAGCAGCGATCGCGCCCCTACCCTCTCAGGAATTTGTTAACTCAGAATGACAACCCCTAATTGGCAACAAGGTAGTTTAGTTGAATTAGATATTCACAGTTTAAGTAATAGTGGCGAAGGAATTGGCCGTTTTCAAGACCGTGTTGTCTTTGTTCCCGATACCGTGACAGGCGATCGCGTTTCCGTTCGTCTCGTCCATGTCAAAAAGCAATATGCTCATGGGCAACTGCAAGAAATTCTAACCCCTTCCCCCCATCGCGTCAGACCCGTTTGCATTGTGGCGGATAAATGCGGTGGCTGTCAGTGGCAACACGTTGAAGATGAATATCAACAAACCAGTAAACAACAACAAATTATTGATGCCCTAGAACGAATTGGCCAATTTACCGAGATTCCCATTGCCCCTTTGTTAGCAACCCAAAACACCTTTGAATATCGCAATAAATCCACCTATCCCCTCGCTCGTTCCAGTACAGGCCAAGTACAAGCAGGCTATTATCGCCCCCAAACTCATAAATTAATTAATCTCAATCAATGTCCTGTGCAAGATTCCCGCTTAAATCCCTTATTAGCAGAAGTTAAGCAGGATATTCAAAAACAAGGCTGGTCAATTTACGATGAAACGCAACAACGGGGAAAACTCCGCCATCTTTCCCTGCGGATCGGTCGTCGGACTGGCGAAATTCTTTTAACGTTAGTGAGTGCGAATCCCAGTTTACCTGGCTTAGAAGAACAGGCTCAAACCTGGCTAGAACGTTATCCGAATCTCGTCGGGGTAGCTCTGAACCATCAACCCAAATCCGGTAATGCCATTCTCGGCCCTGAGACAAAACTGATTGCAGGAAAGCCCTATTGTCGAGAAATTTTTGCAGGCTTAGAGTTCCGTTTAGGGTCGGATACGTTCTTTCAGGTGAATACGGAAGCGGCAGAATTGTTATTTGAGCAGATTTTAGACCAGTTGAATTTACAAGGCGAAGAACAAATCGTTGATGCCTATTCGGGAGTGGGAACGTTTACCTTGCCCTTTGCCAAAAAAGTTAAATCGGCGATCGCGATCGAATCTAATCCTTCCTCAGTTCATCAAGCCCAAGAGAATGCAGAGATCAATCAAATTGATAATGTGCAGTTTCTCACAGGAAAAGTCGAAAACATTTTACCTAGCTTAATCGAGCAAATCGATATCGTTATCCTTGATCCCCCCCGCAAAGGCTGCGATCGCCGAGTATTAGAAAACCTGTGTCATACCAAACCTACAACCATCGTCTATATCAGTTGTCAACCCGCAACCCTAGCCCGCGATTTAAACATTCTTTGCAAGGAAGGAGGTTATCAACTCACCTGGGTACAAGGAGCCGATTTCTTTCCCCAAACCGCCCATGTGGAATGTGCCGTTATTCTAAAATTGCCTTAATGTAACAAATTTGTTACGTTGACTCCCCCCAATGCAATAGGCTTTGAGTCGGTTTCCTGCATTTCACTAGCGAATTCTTTAACCAATGTCCTCTATCTTTATGCAGATAAATTTTGAAAGGTTCGTTATAATGATCTTGTTGCTTCACCCAATCGGCTTATTCATATCCTGCGACAGGAAAAAGCACCTTATTTAGTTACAAAAAGCAACTTTACTCTATTTTCCTCTTATTTCTTCAATTTCTATGATGCAGTTGTTAATGATTCAAGTAGTAAGTTTTCACTAAAGGCCGAGGTTCATTCAGAAATTCAGTTTTTGAAGACTCAAGCCCCTATTACAAAATCAATTGGTTAAACAACATCGCAATAGAGACAGGAGCTTAATACCTATTGAAAGTGAAAGATTTTCGAGCTAGAACTCGATCCCATAATCAGTTAATTATCTCGCCTAAATCGAAATCCTAGCGAATATAACCTGATTATCTTGTCAAAGCTAAGTTTCCTACACATTATCTTAATTTGAAGAGGAAAAGCGTGTGATTTCAATTTCACTGCCTGCCCCCAAACGTCACTGGAGCACCCTAAGTTTCAATTCCACTCTTTATCTGTGTCCTGTTTTAGATTTACTGCTAGCCAATATTCCTACTGAGTTTCATGATGAAATTCGCTTGGGATTACAAGAAGCCCTCGTTAATGCGGCTAAACATGGAAACAAGCTTGATCCCAGTAAATCGGTTATTGTTAGTTTTTTTATTTCCAAATCAGGGTTTTCTTGGATAATTTCAGATCAGGGAAATGGTTTTACGCCTCAATGCCATTGCGATGATAATTCCTGTTTTACCCACGAACTCCCTCCCGAAGAAGCCGAAAGTGGCCGTGGTCTTTGCATCCTTCATCAAGTCTTTGATCAAGTTCACTGGAACGCCAAAGGAACCCAACTCCGTTTAAGCAAACATATTAAATCTGTTAATAAACAACTCGCCAATCATTAACTTATTGCTTTAATGCTGTTGACTGCTTTTTAGCTTATTCTGTGTATAGTTCACCAAACAGCGCGAGGATATCACTCATGGTTGTTACCACCGAGAAACGCCATACGGTCGCTGAATACTTAGAACGAGAACAGCAAGCGAATTTTAAAAGTGAATTTATTAATGGATTCATTGTGCCAATGGCAGGTGCAACAGCTAACCATAATTTTTTGACGGGTAAATTTCATGCGCGTCTTTTATTCGCTCTAGAAGATTTAGACTACGCAATCTTTATGAGTGATATGCGTCTATCGATACCTGTCCATAATCTCTATACCTATCCTGATGTGATGGTTGTTGCAGGTCAGGCAAACTTTACGGATGATAAGCAAACTGCTATTACGAATCCTTGTTTAATTGTCGAAGTTTTATCGAACTCTACCCAAGGTTTTGATCGTGCGACCAAGTTTAAATATTATCGAGCTATTGCCAGTTTTCAAGAATATATTCTCATTGATCAAAATAGTTGCAGAGTAGAACAATATGTTAAGCAACTTAGTGGCCAATGGTTATTAACGGAATACGTCGGGAAAGAGGCTATTTTAGCCTTAGAATCAGTAAATTTTGAAATTAGTTTACAGGATTTATATAAGCGAGTAGTGTTTGAGCAAAAGACATAATGGTATTATGTCTCTACGAATCTGTCGGAAATTAACGCGGTTCAAGCCTTTTGACGTTTTATTCGGTTGTTTTATTTAACCATGTGGAAAGTTAACATTACCTGTAATGGAGAAGCCTGGAAAAAATCGGGTGCGGAGTTTAAGGCCATGACGCAAAATTATGCCTGTGAACTGATTGTCTCGAAAAAATTACCTGATGAAACCCGCATCATGGCTTATAAAATTGAAGATTTAGATGAAGCTGAGACCTTTCAAGAAGATTGTACAAAATTCTCTGGATTTACTGCTGATTATGAATCTTTATAGGGTTTAAGTTTGATCAAAAGGGTCGCGCCTCGTCACTCTACGATTCAAGTGAGCCTGAGCGCGTAGGGCTGTTTTTTTGGTAGGATAGCGACAGCAAGTGGGGACAGTGTGCTATGCCAGATGAACGATCCGCATCGACGAAAACTGAAATTATTCAACAGCTACAGATCAGCATTGAGCAATTACAATCTATTGTGAATACATTGCAAAATGAGTCGATAGAGCGATTGCCATCCTCGAATGCGGTTAATAATTTAGTGAATACGACCAGTCGTTTAGCGCAGTCTTTGTCTCAGGATAGTTCAGATTTTTCATTAGCTGAGGAAGAAGAAATTACGGGGTTGGATCGGCTCTCGCCCAGTTTTAATGGTTTACAAGGTTGGTGGGATGGTGTTATTCAAGCAATTCGTCGCGTCTTACCTACTGATGTCAATAATAAACTGTCAGATTGGGGTTTAACCAGTTTTTTGGCGGGTTTAATTGTCATTATTATGATTAGCTCGGTTTTACTCCTGCCGAATCATCCGCCCGAATTTCCCAGTGAGATCGCCGAGAATTTAATTAAAAACAATGAAATTATTGAAGAGTTAACCCCTGAACCGATTCCCCCTGAAGCGATCGCGACTCCGCCTGAACTCATTGCCCCCGAACCTGCCCAACCGATTGAATTAGAACCGCCACCTGAACCTGTTTTATCGCCAGAGCAAAGTTTAATTGCGGCGATTCAGCAGGAGATTAACGATTTAACGGGTCAGTATCCCGATAGTTTAGTTTTAGCCATTGAACCTAATTTTTTAGGCAGTCAGTTAACAGTGACCTTAAGTACGGATTGGTATCAATTAAGCACCCAGCAACAAGATGGTTTAGCGAATACTATTTGGCAGCGATCGCAGAAACTGGCTTTCCGTAAACTGAATTTGATGAGTCCCACAGGCAGCCTGATCGCCCGTAATCCTGTTGTGGGTTCTCAAATGATCGTTATTGAGCGGCAACTTCCTGATCTAGAAAATACGGTTTCTTAAAAAGCGCGATCGCGTTTCTGCCAAAAATTTGGGAAAAATGAGAAAGGCTTATTAATTTTTGTAAAAAAATATTGCGGAAGGTTACTGTATTCTGGCTTGATAAGAAAGAGAATCAGCCCTGATTTTATCGCCAAAAGAGCAGCCAGCTTGATTCCTTAGTTATTACCGCTTGCATTATCATCCTCCATTCCAACCTTAAAAAACTGAAGGAAAATTGATCCATGTTAAAAAATTTATTTGGTGGCAAGAAAAAAGAATTTTTTGTAGAGTTAGACGAGTCTAAAGCCCCTAAGCAAGAAGAACCTGTTGTAACTCCCGAAGCTCCTGCTGCTGCTGAAGCTGTTACGGAAGCCCCGAAACCTGCAACGACTTCTAAGAAAACGTCTGTTAAAAAAACGAACACAACAGCTAAAGCCAAAGATCCTCAACCTGCCCCTGCGCCAACGGTTGCCCCTGCTCCTAAAAAAGTTGAACCTACCGAAGTTGCTTTTGCTTCTAAAAATCTCATTATCCCCACGCTGGCCCGTCGGACTCCTGGCCCAAGTTTAGATAAATATAAGGAAATGGCTCGTCAAACCAAAATGCGTTAGGTTCAGTTCCTTATCTGCTGCAATAAAGATAAATATCAGCCCAGGAATTTGGTTTCTGGGTTTATTTATGTTTGTTTTTAGTATTGTCTGATAAATTCAAGCGTGAGCATTGAACTTGTAGGAGAAATTAAGCATATGAAAGAAGTAACTGCTGCATATCTTCGTGATATGGTTGCCGAAGCTATTACCCCAAATATTGAGACTCATCGTGCATCACGCTTATGTTCAGGGGAAAGAAACTACACCCCTCCCGCTGGTCTGCCGACTGACGAGGAAATTGATGATTTTTTTTTCACAATGTATTACTGGATGAAGAAACGGTTGAACAATTAATTGATCCAGGTTTATTAGGTTTTGATGCTAAGACCGCAAATGCTACAGAAGAGTGGTTAGAGGAGTTTCGCAGCAACCTACAAGATTGGGCAAATAATGAAAGCTGGCTCGGCGCAGATTTGCCGTGGCGTAGTTTTATACCTCAATATGAACCCGATGAAACAACACTGTGGATTCCAGCTAATTCATTAGCACCTGCTTGGTTATCTACCTCTCCTTCATGTTTGCTACTTGCTGCTGACCTTCTACGTGAAGGCAGGCTTTTGTCAGAACTAAAACCGCGTGATTTCGAGGAATTGATAGGTAATCTTTTGGAAGTTGAAGGTTGGAAAGTTAAAGTAACGCAAGCATCAAGAGATGGCGGTATAGACGTTGTTGCTACGAAGGTTGATGAAACCCTTGGAGAAATTCGCTCAGTGTGGCAAGCCAAAAAGTATCGCCCAACAAACAAAGTTAAACTTAGTGAGGTTCGAGAACTATCAGCAGTTCGTGAAGCTGAAAAGGCAACAAAAGGAGTAATGGTTACAACAAGTCGTTTGACTCGTGATGCGATCGAGTGGGTCAAACGTGATGTTTACCGATTAAGCTACAAGGAGCACGATCATATTAAACGTTGGATTGAGAATATAGTATTAGGTCAAAAATAGTATTTCTACGCTAGAAATGAAGATGCAGTAGGCATTTCAAAAATTCGAAAGTCACGGATTGACAGAGAAGTTACGTTTTATAATGCTTTGTTGACAAAAAATTTAAGGAGTTAACGGAATGAAAATCCAAGATTTTGAAGATACCGACACACTCTATATTACTTTTTTCAATAAAATCCCTGTAGAGACACGTGATCTCGATGAAGACATTTTGTTAGATTTAGATGAAGACGGAAAACTTTGCAGCATGACTGTCGAACACGCAAAAGAAAGAGTTGGCATTCCTGAAGTTGAATATGAAACTATCTCAGCTTAATTACGCCCGATGATTAATGAGCATCTAACGCGATCGCTGATCTCGTAAGAGGCATTAAGGAAGTGTAATGCGCCTTTTTTCTGTGGCATGATAAGTTCATAAACCATAATCAGCCTTCCGTGCCAACGAACAATTCCGAAATACAGAACCAAGCCAGAAATATCTTGGATGCAATTGCATTTACTCCCTTCGAACAATGTAAACCCTTGAGCCGCGATTTTAGCGATATTCCTGATCGTCCTGGTATTTACGCAGTTAGGCATAGATCTCAGGGATTGCTTTACATTGGTAAAACCAAAAGCTTACGAGGTCGTTTTAAAGGTGGACATAAGGCTTTCTTGTGGGCTTGGCTTGATCAATATAAAAGTGAAGATGTCCGCATTGCGGTGCAGACAATACCTTACTCGAAAAAACCTACGCTACTATTAGAGCTAGAGGCAATCATTTTGAGAGCAACTGAGCCACCATATAATGTTCAAATCCCGATGGAGTTTTAACCCATGCAAGTGGAACTTTTGGAGCAAATCTCGCCTGCTGATGCAGAAATCATTCTAAGACACTTACCAAATCGGATTCAAGATGCCTTGATTGCTCGCGCTGCTGAAATTGATTACCCTATTGAAGCAATCATTGAGATGGCGATCGCTAGTTTTCTAGACACAGAGGCATTAAGCTTTGCTGACTGCAAGCCAGGGCGAAGTCAATAAGTTTAACGAATCGTTTTACCTGATTGTATGAGAAGCTATTGGCAAGTGCGATCGCTGGCTGTACTGATCAAAATCAATCATCAATCAAGTCTCTACATTTGGAAAGAAATGTAAAACTCGTTAGTTTTTCCCTGACAGAGTTTGTTATTTTAGATAGTCGAGGCTTAATTTTTACCCTGAATACTCAATAACGATCATGGCCCTAATTGTCCAAAAATACGGTGGAACCTCAGTCGGAACAGTCGAACGCATTCAAGCGGTTGCTCAACGAATTTATAAAACGGTTCGTGACGGTCATTCAGTCGTGGTCGTTGTCTCGGCGATGGGGAAAGAAACCGATAGATTGGTCAATTTAGCCCAAGAAATTTCTGCCAATCCGAGCCGTCGGGAAATGGATATGCTCCTTTCGACAGGAGAACAGGTCTCTATTGCTCTGTTGAGTATTGCGCTACAAGAATTAGGACAAGCCGCAATTTCCCTAACAGGTGCCCAAGTCGGCATTGTTACCGAAGCAGAACACAGTCGGGCCCGTATTTTAGAAATTAAACCCGATCGCCTAACGCAACACCTCCAAGAAGGCAAAGTGATCGTGGTTGCAGGTTTTCAGGGCATTAGCAGTATTGATAATTTAGAAATTACCACCTTGGGACGGGGCGGCTCGGATACTTCAGCAGTGGCATTAGCGGCAGCCTTGAAAGCGGATTTATGTGAAATTTATACCGATGTTCCTGGCATTTTAACCACCGATCCCCGCATTGTACCCGAAGCCCAGTTATTGGAAGAAATTACCTGCGATGAAATGTTAGAACTGGCCAGTTTAGGAGCCAATGTTTTGCATCCGAGAGCCGTGGAGATTGCCCGTAATTTTGGCGTTCCGATGGTAGTACGTTCGAGTTGGAGTGATGCACCAGGGACAAAAGTTTTAGCTCCGCCCCCTAAACCCCGTTCCTTGGTTGGCTTAGAAATTACCAAAGCTGTTGATGCGGTGGAATACGATCCCGATCAAGCTAAAGTTGCCTTATTACGGGTTCCTGATTGCCCTGGTGTTGCGGCTAAATTGTTTGGCGAAATTTCCCATCAGCGCGTTGATGTAGACTTGATTATCCAATCGATCCATGAAGGAAATAGTAACGATATTGCTTTTACGGTGGTTAAAAATTTACTCACTAAAGCCGAGGCAGTAGCCGAAGCGATCGCGCCTGCACTACGGAGTCATCCCAGTAATAAAGAAGAAGCCGAAGTGATTGTGGAAAAACGAACCGCGAAAATAGCGATCGCAGGAGCAGGAATGATCGGACGACCTGGCATTGCGGCCAAAATGTTTAAAACCTTAGCCGATGAGCAGATCAATATCGAAATGATTTCTACCTCTGAGGTAAAAGTCAGTTGTGTCATTGATGAAACTCATGGCGATCGCGCGATCGCAGCCCTCTGTAAAGCCTTTGGTGTTACTCAAGCTCCCCAATCTTCGAGAAGCGACTTTGCCCATTTACCGCCTGTTCGAGGTGTGGCATTGGATATGAAACGCGCTCAGGTTGCGATTCGTCATATTCCCGACCGACCTGGCATGGCCGCCCAAATCTTCTCAACCTTAGCCGATAACGGGATCAGCGTCGATATGATTATTCAATCCCAACGCTGCCGTATTGTCGAAGATATTCCTCGTCGGGATATTGCCTTTACTATTCCTGAAGCCGATATTGACGCAACACGAACCGTTTTAGATAAATTAGCGCCTAAGCTGGGACTCGGCGAAATCGTAATTAATGAAGATGTGGCCAAAGTCAGTATTGTTGGTTCGGGCATGGTGGGCTATCCAGGCGTTGCAGCTAAATTCTTTGACTCCTTAGCCAAAGAAAATATCAATATTCAAATGATTGCGACTTCTGAAATTAAGGTTAGTTGTCTGGTTTCTCAAGCGGATGCGGTCAAAGCCTTAAAATGTGTCCATGCAGCCTTTGAACTAGCAGGGCAAGAAGTCGTTCATGTGCCTGCTTAACTCCAATTCATGTTCATTATTTTTTATCACTTTAATTAGTGGAATGTAAGATTGAGTATGAAAAAATCTTCCCAAAAAAATTTTGCAAAAAACGAAATTTTAATGGAAAAAGCTAGTATTCTTTATATGTGTTTTTTTGAATTTAGAATTTGTTTATGGTAAATTTTATTTAATACTATTCTCAAATAATATTTTCTCGTCAAAGTGATTGCCGAAGAATTTTTAACTTAAATTCAATTGTTTCAATTCTCTAATTTAATGATTTTAATTGCTAATGACCAAAACTGTATCTTCTGGTCAAGTAGAATACTTTCCTTCTCTTGATGGCTGGCGTGGAATTGCGATTATTTGCGTATTGTTGGCTCATTGGTTTCCTTTAGGTCCTAAATATCTGCAACTTAATTCTCTATCAGGTGTTGTAGGAATGAGCATCTTTTTTGCATTATCTGGTTTTTTAATTACAAATTTACTACTTAAAAATGATAATATTCGTAATTTTTTAATTCGTCGTTTTTGTAGAATTATTCCCTTAGCTTATCTTTTTTTAGTTATTTCACTGCCTTTAATGGCTGCGCCTCTACAGGCTTATATACCTAATTTTTTCTTTTACGGTAATTTTCCTCCCTTTTTTTGAGTTATAAAAACAGCCATTTTTGGAGCCTCTGCGTTGAAATACAATTTTATATCGCCATTGCTCTAATTATATTTATTTTTAGAAAAAAAGGTTTCTTATTAATTCCTTTTTTAGGAATTTTTTTTACTGGACTAAGAATTTTACATGGAAAAGAAGTATCAATTGAAACTTATTATAGGGTAGATGAAATAATTTCAGGAGCTTGTTTAGCCTTAATATATAATAACCAAAACAACTACTTTGTTAATTACTTTAAAAAAAATATTTTACAAAAATTAAGTCCATACATTTTAATTATTTTATTATTAATATCTTCACATGAGTGGGGTGGGCTAGTTAATTATTTTCGTCCTTATTTTGCGGCATTATTAGTTGGAATAACTTTATATCAAAAACAAACAAAATTATTTTTAATTCTTACTCACCCATTTCTAAAATATATTGCAACGATTTCTTATGCTCTTTATATTATACATCCTATGCTAGCTTACGGATTTTTAGATCCTAATAATACAAATGACATAATGTTTAAATATCTTGTTCAACGTCCTATTTCCATTATTCTTCTATTTATTCTTGCTCATTTTTCAACTTTTTATTATGAAAAATATTGGATATCTTTAGGTAAAAAGCTAACTAAGAAAAAAACTCTTGGTTAAAAATCGAAGCAAAACCAAAGGTTTCTAGACGTTTATGAAAATCAATAGGATGATGAACTAATATCTGCTTCACTGAGTACCTAGAAGGTTAATCGATAATATCAACTTATCGTGACCAGAATTAGCAGAAACTATTTGAAATTAAAAATTTAATGGCGATGGGCAGATTCGTTAGAATGCAAAATAGGGAAAGGACGTTTTGCAAGGGAATCGGGGGTTAATTAAAAAGCTCCTTTACAATTCCTAACTCCCGATTAGTCTATTTGTTAAAAGAAGCAACAGGAGTCCAGATGATGGATACCCTAAACCTAAAATTGCGGGGAATGAGTTGTGCTGCTTGTGCTGCCAATATCGAAAGAGCCATTCGTTCAGTGCCTGGGGTGGTAGAAGGTCAGGTTAACTTTGGCATGGAACAGGCAACGGTACAGTATGATCCCCAAGCAACTAACGCAGAAATCATTCAGAAAGCGGTTGAACGGGTGGGGTATCAAGCGGCTCCTTTACAAGAGTTAGCCAGCTTAACGATAGAAGATAAAGAAGATAAACGTATTCGCCAAGCCCAAACTCGCGAATTAAAACAGAAAATTTGGGTGGGTGGCATTTTAAGCGTTATTTTAGTGATCGGCTCATTGCCCATGATGACGGGTTGGCATCTACCTTGGATTCCAGCTTGGTTACATAATCCTTGGTTGCAGTTAGCCTTAACAACGCCGGTACAATTCTGGTGCGGTCGAACGTTCTATATCGGAGCGTGGAAATCCTTTAAACGTCATACGGCAACAATGGATACCCTGATTACGTTGGGCACGATCGCGGCCTATGCCTATTCTCTGTTTGCCACCATTTATCCGCAATTTTTTACGAATCAAGGCTTAGAAGCCCATGTGTATTACGAAGTGTCTGCCAGTGTCATTACCTTAATCCTATTAGGTCGTTTCTTTGAGCATCGAGCCAGGGGAGAAACTTCAGAAGCTATTCGCAAATTAATGGGATTACAAGCGAAAACTGCCCGTATTTTGCGTCAAGGAAAAGAAGTGGATGTGGCGATCGCGGAAGTCATGATGGGCGATATTATTTTGGTTCGTCCTGGCGAAAAGATTCCAGTCGATGGCATCGTAACCCAAGGCTCCTCGACGGTAGATGAAGCAATGGTGACAGGAGAAAGCGTTCCCGTCAAAAAATCGATCGAGAGTGAAGTCATTGGAGCCACTATTAATCAAACCGGCAGTTTTCAGTTTCGGGCAACACGAGTTGGAAAAGATACCGTATTAGCCCAAATCGTAAAGTTAGTCCAACAAGCTCAAGGTTCCAAAGCACCGATCCAAAAATTAGCGGATCGCATTACCCAATGGTTTGTGCCGACTGTCTTGGCGATCGCGATTTTGACCTTTGTGGTCTGGTTTAACGTTATGGGGAATTTGAGTTTAGCCATGATTACCGCCGTTGAGGTGTTGATTATTGCGTGTCCCTGTGCGCTAGGTCTGGCCACTCCCACATCGATTATGGTGGGGACAGGACGGGGAGCCGAAAACGGCATTTTGATAAAAGGAGCCGAAAGTTTAGAGTTAGCCCATCAAATCACGACTATTGTGTTTGATAAAACGGGAACCCTAACCCAAGGTAAACCCACCGTTACTGACTTTGCAACGGTTAAAGGGATTAGCGATGGCAATGAGTTGAATCTTATTCGCCTGATTGCATCGGTAGAAAAGTATTCCGAACATCCCTTAGCGACAGCCATTGTGCGTTACGCCGAATCTCAGCAAGTGCAACTAGAGCCAGCCGAAGACTTTAACGCGATCGCGGGGAGTGGGGTACAAGGACGAGTTCAAGGCCAATGGGTACAAATTGGAACCCAACGGTGGTTAACGGATTTAGGCATTGATACGATAGCATTGCAAGCTTATCAACGGGATTGGGAAAACGCACAAAAAACAGTAATTTTCGTTGCCATTGATCAAAAACTACAAGCCGTGATGGGAATTGCGGATGCCTTAAAACCCACGTCAGCCAACGCCGTTCGGACATTACAAAAAATGGGCATTGAGGTGGTGATGTTAACTGGAGATAATCAATCTACTGCCAACGCGATCGCACAAGAAGTCGGTATTACTCACGTTCTCGCAGAGGTGCGACCGGATCAAAAAGCCGCTACCATCCAAGCTCTCCAACAGGAATCGGTTAATCGTTCTTTGCCTAAATCTCAATTTCTTTGGAAAACCAAGCCGAATCATCAATCTCCTTCTATTGTGGCGATGGTGGGAGATGGGATCAATGATGCCCCTGCCCTAGCCCAAGCAGATGTGGGAATTGCCATTGGAACGGGAACCGATATCGCGATCGCGGCTTCTGATATCACCCTCATTTCAGGGGATTTACAAGGTGTGATCACGGCCATTGAATTGAGCAAAGCCACCATGCAAAATATCCGACAAAACTTATTTTTTGCCTATATATATAATGTCTTGGGGATTCCCATTGCCGCAGGAATTTTATTTCCCCTTTTGGGTTGGTTATTAAATCCAGTGATTGCAGGGGGAGCGATGGCTTTTAGTTCGGTTTCTGTCGTCACCAATGCTCTACGCTTACGCAAATTTAAACCCAAATTTACCCTTCAATAATGCCAATGCGGATGAAATCTTTACTATTGACCAGTTTATTAACTTTCGGGTTAACGATTACCCTGATGCCTAAACTAGCGGCAATGGAGTCGATGGAAACGCCAGAAAAAACGGCTCAGCCACATTTTCGGTTAATTGAACAGCCTTGGGAATTAAAAACCTTGATAACCCTCAGTGGATTAGCCCTAATCGGTTTGGAATTATGGTGGTTTCTCGGTAGTAAACCCAAAGATTAATTGGCTTAACCTCCTAACTCTATTGAGCAATAAATACCAAAGAAGAACGAGCCGGAACCGGATAGCGATCAGTGACCACAATCGGGGCAATCTCCAATTCACAGAAATCCAACGGCGAATTTAAGGACGTATCAATAATGCGATACCAGTGTTTTCCTTTTCCCAGAGGCGGTAATTCAAAGAGAAGTGGTCGCCAATAGGCATTGAAAATGAGGTGAATTTGTTCACCTGCTTGAGGATGGTGGAGCGTCATGGCAAGACTGTGGGAATCATACGACCAATCAGGCTGACCGAAGTAAACACCATGCCAAGTAACGTGGGGGTGGGGATGAGTGTAGGTTTTTTCCAGATAGCTTCTTTTCAGTTCCGTGACATCGATCGCGCTTCGGTTGAGTTCCTGCCAATCGTAACTTTCTAACTCCAACACATCTAAAACTCTTTCTTCCTGGAACAGAGCCAGGGATTGGGTTAAGCGAATAATTCCGCGAACAAAATGGGTTTCATCGGTGTGGCTGTCTTCTCCTTCCCAATCAAACCAACTGAGTTCATTATCTTGGCAATAGGCGTTATTATTCCCCTTTTGCGTCCGTCGAACCGGATCACCCATCACCATCATAGGCGTGCCTTGGGAGAAGAAGAGAATGGTAAAAAAGTTTTTGATTTGTCGCAAGCGTAACGCATTGATCTCTGGATTATCCGTTTCGCCTTCTACCCCACAATTCCAACTCCAATTATCGTTAGAACCATCTCGATTATTTTCCCCATTCGCTTCGTTGTGTTTCTCGTTATAAGAAACCAAATCATTCATGGTAAAGCCATCATCACAGGTAATGAAATTAATGCTGCGGTTAATATCCGTATCTTGGCGATGGTAAATATCGGGACTTCCCAACAAGCGATCGCTGAGCCGTTTCACCATGCCACAATCTCCCCGCACAAAACGCCGCACATCATCCCGAAAAGGCCCATTCCATTCCGCAAACCAATCCGCCAATTCTACAAATTTTCCGACACTGTATAAACCCGCTGCATCCCAGGCTTCTGCAATTAATTTTGTTCCTGCCAAAATCGGATCGGATTCAATCGCCCAGATAATGCTGCCGGTTCCGCCCCATTCCCCCGATAAAGGTTTACCGTCAATATCTCTGGCAAAGACCGAGGCTAAATCAAAGCGAAAACCATCAACGTGCATCACTGAAACCCAGTATCGTAAGCAATCCAGAATTAAACCGCCAACGACAGGATGATTGGCTTTGACGCTGTTACCGCAACCGCTGTAATTGGAATAATATTGCTTATCCTCCTCCAAAATATAGTAAGTTTCGTTATCAATCCCCCGAAATGATAGGGTCGGGCCTTTTTCGTTGCCTTCCGCCGTATGGTTAAAAACCACATCCAAAATGACTTCAATGCCTGCTTTGTGTAGAGCTTTGACCATATCCCGAAATTCATCAACCGGGCCGAGGGGGTCTTTGCGAGAACTATAGCCTCGATGGGGCGCAAAAAAGCCAATGGTACTGTATCCCCAATAATTGCTCAATCCTGGCTGAGCATCTTCACTGTCAAAATAATGAACGGGTAAGAGTTCAACGGTGGTAATGCCTAATTCTTTTAAATAGGGGATTTTTTCAATTAATCCGGCATAGGTTCCCCGTTTTTCAGGTGGTAAACCAGAGTTCGGGTTTTTGGTAAAGCCCCCGACATGGAGTTCATAGATCACACTGGAAGCGTAGGGGATCCGTAAAGGGGTATCTCCTTCCCAATCGTAACTATCAGCTTTGGAATTGATGACTACACCGCGCAAGGCAGCGGCGCAATTATCTACCCCAAACAGCATGGCTTGTTTGCGATCATAGATTTCTTCTCCCGCGATCGCTTTGGCATAGGGATCTAATAAAACCTTACTATTGTCGAAACGATGGCCTTGCTTGGGAGAATAGGGCCCATGAACCCGATAGGCGTAAATTTGACCTTCTTTTAAGCCTTCTACTAATAAATGCCAGTAATAAAACGTTTTATTGCTTTTAGGATCAAACGTGATAATTCGTGACGGTTTCGGATCATTCGGGGCATCAAATAAAAGTAATTCGACTTTGGTTGCGTGTTTGGAAAACAAACAGAAATTGACACCTTCCTTAAATACTGTTGCGCCTAAAGGAGAGGTCTGACCAGGACGAACATCATTATCCATAGTGATTGCGCGATCGCGCTTAAATTGGTGAAGAGGCTAACTTATATTATTCCTCTGGGATGAAGCTTACGTCAATTATTAAACTTTGTTAAATATACTCAAATAAGTCTTGATTTTAAGACATTTTATAAAGCTTTTTTTGTCTATTTTTTATTCCTAACTGAAATATAAATTGCGGTATTTTTTCTAATAAAAATTTTTCTATGTTTCCTATGAAGATTTTCTCGTCTAGGGCATGTTATTAATGAGCAATTCTAAATTTAAGAATGAGCAAAAAATAAATAAAAATAACTGAAAAAGAGTTATAAGCGAAAAAATAGCACAATAAAATTCAATTTTTTAAAATGATTAATGGTTTCCTTTACTTATTTTTCTCGTTTAAGATATACTTAGAAAAGTAGTGCTAATGTATTGCTTAAGATTGAAGATGATGAAGTACCAAATTGAAGTGCAGCTTTGTCAAAAAGGTCACTTTCATGCTTACGTTTTTGATGGGAATCAACAAGAAATATACAAAAGTGACGGATTTGATAACCAAGATGAAGCTTTTAAAAATGCCGAAACTTGGTTTCGTTGGTCACAGAACGTAATTCATGGTCAAGCAGATAGCATTTACTATATTGTGGCTGTGCCCCATGATTGGACAGGTTCGACCATTATCGAGTCTCATCCTTACATGGGTTTGCGTGTAAAGATAGGTTTTTCAAAGCATCCAGAGAAGAGAGTTCGTGAATTACAGACAGGTACATCAGATCTGTTAATTCTTCACGCCCTCGAACCAGGAGATCGACAACTGGAGCGTAAACGTCATACTGAATTCTCCAGTCACCGCAAGACAGGAGAGTGGTTCATGTGTTCAAAAGCTCTTGCAGATCACATCCTACGAACTTGGATAAAATATCGGGTACTTCCTCCAAGGCATCAAGAGAACATTTTAGTCTTAATGAACCGCATTAAGCTTTATAGATCTTTATACAGGTTTTGGCCTGATGGCCCTGATCTTGTAAATCCCCCATTAGACGTTCCTTGGAAAGGTAAAAGGATTTTTCTCGATCTTACAGATTTGACATAATATTTGCAGACTAATCGTTACGCCTCCACTTTTTTAAATAAATTATTAAACCCTGATACGAGAATTTAGTAGAAGCGAATTCGTACGATATTCCTACTTAAGTAATGCGATCGCTTATTATTTTAGGTAAACAGCAACATTACTTCTATGACATTAGCTTCCATCTCAACAAAGCAGTATATTGAGCAACGAGACAAAGACTATTGGATTGAAGGAACTCGTATCTCCCTTGATTCCATTGTTTATTCTTTTTTGAATGGAGAATCGCCCAAAAGCATTGCCCAGAATTTTCCCCTCCTCTCACTCGAACAAGTTTATGGCGCGATCGCTTTTTATCTTGCCAATCGAGAGCTTGTGGATGCGTCTTTGAAAAAAAAAGAAGCCGAGTTTCAGCAACTACAACAGTTCTGTCGAGAAAGGAGTCCTATGCTGTACCAAAAATTGAAATCGGCTCAGGCTCAAAGGTAGAAAGTGGAATCTTTTTTAAGAAAATTTTTAAAATGAATGAATCTAACTTATTAATTAATCTTTCTTTTTTGTTAGCCGAACCAACGGGAATTAGTACTTATGCAGCAAACGTTTTTCCTTATTTAAAAAACTTAGAGCCAACTTTATTGACTTCTCATCAATATACAGAATTTAATTGTTATTCTATTCCAAATAATTTAACGCCTGCTCAGGGAAGCAAAGGTCATTTTAATCGCTTAGTTTGGACGCAATTTAAATTACCTAAAATTCATCAAAAACTTAACGCTGATTTGCTCTTTTCTCCCATTCCTGAAGCTCCTTTATCAAAGCAGATTCGCACAATTATCATGGTGCATGATCTGATTCCGTTACGTTTTCCTCGCTGGAAATCTCCCTTAACTCAATATTTTAAATGGTGGTTTCCCCACGTTATTCGACAGGCAGAACATATTATTTGTAATTCCCAAGCAACGGCTAATGATCTAGTTGATTTTTTTCAAATTCCTAGCAGTAAAATTACGCCAATTTTATTGGCCTATAATTCCCAACATTTCCGTAAAATTGAACCGTTAAGTTTACCTGAACCGCCTTCTCAGCCCTATTTTCTTTATCTTGGCCGCCACGATCCCCATAAAAATTTAGCTCGGATATTAACCGCTTTTAGTCAATTGCCCCAATGCCATGATTATCAACTCTGGTTAGCAGGGCCAACGGATCAACGCTATACACCCAAATTAGTGGCTCAAGCTCAGGAATTAGGCATTGAAAAACAGGTTAAATTTCTCAATTACGTTTCCTTTGAACAATTACCGATTTTGTTAAACCAAGCATTTGCGGTTGTTTTTCCTTCTTTGTGGGAAGGCTTTGGGTTTCCCGTCATTGAAGCGATGGCTTGCGGCACACCTGTGATTACCTCGAATCTCTCTTCGTTACCTGAAGTTGCAGGGGATGCCGCCCTTTTAGTTGATCCTTATCAGGTTAATGAATTGACTAACGCCATGTTGACCTTAATTAAGGATGATAATCTGCGATCGCAACTGAGCAACCTTAGTTTAGAACAGGCTCAAAAATTTAGTTGGGAAAAAACGGGACGGGAAACCGAAGTTGTTTTAAAACAATTTTTATAGAAATGGATTAGGAAGCAGAAGCCGCAGGAAAAACGCCTGGCCACCGTTTATATTTTAAATAAAAGCCGCCTAAACAGAGAGCAATAATGGCAACGGTTCCAAGGGCTAAATAACTGGGAACCCAAAAAACAGCTTCTAGGGTATTAATTTGCCCTGGTTTGAGCTTCCAGACTAACTGCGATCGCTTCTTCGATTCAGGAGATAAGGTTGTTTCACCATCAACACTACTGGTAAAGATGGGCGTATTCAAGGCAAATTCAAGATCAATCAAAGACCCAGGGCTGACAATAATATTGCCTTGATTGGAAAGCACTCCCAAGGCTCGTAAATCAACGGTTAAGGTTAAATGGTTGCGATCAACCAAGAGCCAATTTTTTTGCTCAATCGTCATATCGGCCTTGAGTTGCAGTAAATCCAATTGATCCGCTTTGGCTTTGGTGGTATTTTTCGGGGGATTGGGATTAAAAAAGAGATTAAATTTTTCTGCGAGTTCTTTCCCATTGGCAAAGGGAATTTTAACAACCATTTCTTGAGCCGAGATCCGTTGAGTCTTTCCCTGTAAGGCTTTAGCCCGACTTTCAAGACTGGCTAACCATTTATCTGTTTCTGCCTGACTCAGCGTGGTTAATTGTTGACCCAGTTGAATATGTTGAACAATTTCCCCTTGATGCTGTTCGTTAAAGTTAATGCCGACATCATAGCGAACACAGCCACTGAGAAAAGTCATGATGACTAGGGCTAAGGGCAAGATGAAGGAAAAGAACCGTTTTTTAGCTTTCATGGAAAATTGATCGTATTCAACAGGGTTTTATAAATTGATGCCAATCATGGCCCATTTTATCGGAAAAATTGGCTCGCATCCCTAATCATCATCCCATTGATTACTGGATGTTTCTGCCCCTCCGCTAACGGTAACCAGATCAATTTGTTGACGGTAATAATCAACGCTCTTGATCTGCACATCCACTTCATTGCCTAAACGGTAGGCAGTACGGTTTTTGCGCCCCACTAAGCAACTATGGCGGGCCCGATATTCATACCAATCATCTTTTAGGGAACTAACATGAACCAAACCTTCTACTAACAGATCTTCAATTTCCACAAAAAAGCCGTAGGATTGAACGCCTGTAATTAATCCTCGGAAGATTTGCCCTGTTCTTTCCTTCATTTTTTCTGCTTTTTTCAAGCCGATTAAGTCTTTTTCAGCATCTTCGGCTACTTTGGCACGATCATTGAGATGAGAAATAATCAGGTGAAATTCTTCGGTGAGGGTGTCGTGAATATTGGTGGGTAAAACGTTCCAGCTAATTTTGCCGTGACATTCGTTACTGGTGAGAATCACGCCCGTTTTGGTTTGTTTGGTTCGGCGATCGCGTCCTTCAGTGGCCACTAATTTTAAAACCCGTTGAATGAGCAGATCGGCATAGCGTTGACCAGGAGAAACAAAATGGGTATAGCAATCGGAATAGGCCAAACCAAAATGGGGAGCAGGATGGCTGCTATATTTTTCACCCTTTAAAGTGCCTTCGAGTAAATGATTGAGAATGCGGGAAGTAGAGGATTTGGCAAAGGATTGGGTTAAACGGGCAAAATCCTGAGGCGTGACATCGGCTTCCGTATCCACGGGAACATCTAGATCTAAGTTCGTCGCTAATTTCAACAGATCCGTTAATTCTTCCCAATCGGGTTCGGGTTGGGTGCAGAAAATACTGGGGACTTGTAATGCCACTAAGTGATCGGCGATCGCTTTACCGACGAAAATGACTAACTCGGTTAATAGGGCACGAATCGGTAGGGCATCGGCAGCCAGAACAACCCCTAAACGACCTTCATCGAGGAAAGGTAATTGGGTATCGGATTGAATATTAAAACTGCCCCGTTGTAGGCGTTGATTTTTAATTAAAGGACTGATGGTAAAAAAGAGTTGCTGTAAGCTTTCGACTAAACTTTTTTGATCCTTCGTCACATTGTCCGCATCCGATAAAAGGCTTTGAACTTGGGGGAAAGTAAAGGTGTGATCAACCTTAATTAAACTGGGTTGATATTCAAATTCTAATAACTCCCCATTATCATTTAGGGTTACAAAGAACGATAAGGCTAACCGATCTTCCCCAGCAATTAAAGAACAGCGACGAGTAATGGCTTCAGGAAATAAGGGTGAAACTTTTTCCCCTAAATAAACAGCCGTTCCCCGTTTTCTTGCCGTCCTATCCAATAAACTATTGGTTGCAATATATTGGTCAACGTCAGTGACATGAACCCCTAAACGCCAGTTCTTTTTCACCTTTTCCAAACTAAAGGCTGTTTCCACAAAAGGTAAGGTTTCTCTGGTAATGTCATCCGTAAAGGTAAAAGTGGTTAACTTGCGTAAATCTTGACGTTTTTTCAGTTCCTTTTGGTCAAAACTGTTGGGTAAGGCTTCGGCCATTTGAATCACATCAGGATGCCAACTTTGGGGTAAGTCATGCTTACAGGAAACAATATCCGTATCGGCGGCGGCTTCTGCATCACTGCCTAAGACTTTGGTGACTTTACCCAGAGGCGGATTGGTGCCGATGGAATAGCGTAAAACCGATACATGAACCAAATGATCGATCGCGCTGGCTAAATCTTGGCCATTTTCCAGTAAATTCAGTTCAAATAACAGCCGATCATCTAAGGGAACCGCTTTAAATTGATTTTCATCCTGTTTAACTTGGGCTAATAAAGAGGGATTGGCCCGTTCTAAAATTAACCTTACTTCCCCTTCGGGAGACCGCCGCCGTGTTCCTTCTTTAATGACTTTAACTAAGACGCGATCGCCGTTCCAGGCATTACCTAAATGGGTTTCCCGAACATAGATATCATCCGCATCTTCCTCATCTTGGATGGCAAAACAAAAGCCTTTACTGGAGCAGCGTAGTTTAGCTTCTACGATATCGTTTTCGATAAGCCGCCGATATTTTCCTCGCTCTTTCGTCAATAGCCCAATTCGTTCTAAGGCATCTAAGGCAATTTGCAGCTTTTCGAGGGATTCTTCATCTTCACAGCCTAGTTTCTTTTCTAAAACTTTAGCTGCAACCAATTTGTCATCACTAAAGTGGGAAAGGAGTGTAGCGATTGAAAAGTCCATGAAAGTCATCCTGAATAGGTAGCGGTATTGAATCGAAGGGATCGATTATGCAGTTATTGCGTTAGTCGGGAAAGTGCTTCACCTGTGACCACATTGAGACCTTAACTCTCAAAGAATTGTCGAATGCGGAGGAGGAAGCCACCAGACAAAGAAATAAAGATGAATTGACTTGCAAGAATTTTGAGATTGACGAAGAGAATGTCACTAAAAATTCAGCAGTACCAATTAACGAAGCGACGTAATTAAGCAGTCTGATGAGAAAGAACGCTTTTCATTTCTTAAGGCAGAAAGGATGTAACTCGCTCATCAAGCCGTTGTCGTTGAGTTTTACGCTGCTTTGAATGGAATAACCCACAAGAAACAACGAGAGCCTAAAGTTCTTAAAAAATCCTTTAGATTAATTTCACATTGTATCAAGCTACGGGACGTTATGGTAATTCTTTCATTATATTCCAGATAACTCAACGGTTAACAGTTTTACCGAATCCCCCATTTTTTTTAGACTTTCGGCGATCGCGTAGAAACCCAACACCTAGCTAACCGTAACCCCAATAAATTCCGTGTTAATTTTCATCGCTTGCTAGAATAGTACAAAAAAACTAGAATTAAGTATTGAACTAAAATACGCTCTGCGAGGATCAAAGTTCCCCTTGTTGGCTAAGATCCTAAAGTTGTTTGCTTGATCCGTTAATTTCGGTTTGATTTTTTTATCTCAGTCAAGTATCTTGATATGTTAAATCAATTTCGTCTGCATTATCCTCAGGGAAGCCTTACCAGTGAGTTGGTCAGGATTGATCATGGTTTGTATATTGTGCGATCGCTGGTACAGGTCGAAGGGGTGACATTAGCCACAGGACTGGCCGCCGCAACGACTATTGAAGCCGCCGAAGATCAAGCCCGACTCAGAGCCTTAGCCCTCTTAAATTTGGATGCAATTCCCCAAAGCGCGATCGTTGATACTAAAACTGAAACGCCTCAAATCCCGATTACCCCTATTACTGAATCGATTCAACCTCAACCCGTTACGCCGCCGCCTGCCCCTGTTGAGAAAAAGACTGTCACCAAAGCCGCTAAACCAAAACCTGAACCCGTTATTGCCCCACCTGTTGCAGAAACTACTCCCGTTATCGAAACCCCATCCTTATCTGAACCCATCATTTCTCAACCTGAACCAGCAATTGTTGCGGAAGTTTCTGAACCCGAAATACCTGAGTTAGTCCTATCCGAACCTGTTACTGAAGAACCCGAACCGGAACCCGTCCTTTCCTTCGCAACAGAAACGGTTGAACAAAATGGGAAGTTACCCCTGATGGATTTAGCAGAAACCAATGGCGCAACCGAATTATCCCTATCTCTAGAGAAGCCGTCTTTACCATTAATGAATCTGGATACGCCACCTGTTCCTGTTGAACCAACGCCAACGCAACCGCTAGATTTGAGTGGGCCGATTGATTTTTCTGAAGTGATTGCCCGCAGCAATGTGGAATTAAAACGCCTCAATTGGACAAATGAACAGGGTAAAAATTATTTATTACAAACCTACGGTAAGCGATCGCGCCAATTACTTTCTGATGAAGAACTCTTAGAATTTTTGCACTATCTAGAAAGTTTACCCACACCACCATCGGCTTCTTAATTTGCAACACGAACGAGGTTTAACACTTCTGATTCTAACCCTGAGTTTGATATTTATAACAAACTCAAAGTACAGAATGTCATTCTTTTCAGTTACTTAATGCTCTGAGAATAATCCTCCTATAGTTAAAACAAGTTTGATCATTGAATAGCTATTATTTAAGCCAATATCAAAACACGAAATAGCGTTAGCCTATTGATAAAATCGTTGCAGGTTCGCAGGTTAATAATTCTCCATTTTCTCTAACTTGCTAGATTTTTGAAGCAACTTTGATTTTGGGCATTATATTATTGAATTTCCCTTTTTCAATTAACCCTACTTGATCGGTAATACCGTGAGTAATGGCAGGATGAATCGTGTATTTGGTTACATAGCGTTTAACCTGTAAGTTGCCGTTATTGCCTGTTTCTTCGTTTAACTTGCCCCGTTATACCTTCATTTTGTGGGCGGTACTAAGCACAAATAATCTTTCTCCGACCCGCCCTATTGCTTGGGAGTCCAAAAAAATCATATTAAAACAAGCTATAATTATCAAAACACTGAATTTTATCATGGAAAATGTCTGATCAAATACAATTTACTCCACATAATCTTCAATCAAACGATGAAATAGGAAAATATTTTGTTCAAATTCTTCTAGAAATTATTAGAGAGCATCCAGAGTATTTAATAGAGCAACATAGAGAACGTAACTGGCAAGATAAAAATGTCCAAGAAAAGCTAATTCAATATTTTTCTGGAAAATTTCAAGAAAATAAAGAAAAAACAGAGTTTATAAATATTGTAATTAATTTATTTCGTTTATTCCTTATTCCTTTCAGTTTAAGTGACGAGAAAATCATTAATTTATTGATTAATAATTATTATATAAATACAAATTATTACAATACAGGCCAAAAGCAGAAAAAATTATCTTTAGAATTTTCAATCCTTTTAATTGACATTGAAAATATATTTTTAGACACTATAGAAGAGGATTTTATTAAAAAATCTTGTAAATATCCGTTAAAACATAGTTTAGCTTTTGGAAACTGGAAAAAACTGGGTACAAAAGACGAAGATCTCCATGAAAGAGGATATGAACTTTTTCATGTTCCTCAAGGGAAAAATAATGCTGATAGTAGAATGACAAATATTGGTTCTTTTATTTGTCTTAATTATCCAAGTCTTAAAGAAATTTTTGTGTGTTCTTCTGATCATGATCTGAATATTTTGTGTGATTTTTTATCCACAAAAGATATTGATGTTTATCAGGTCTTTAGGAAGATAAATTGTTTATGTATAAAAAATTTAAAAACAAAAGAAATCTTATCTTATCCTATTATTTTTAATTCTAAATTTTCAAAAGTGGAAACACTTATCCAAGAACTTAAGCAAATTCTCTATCAAGAAATTATAAGCTCAATGAAGGCGAATAAGCAGCAGTTATTATTTCCGATGTCAAAAATTTCAGCTTTGTTTGACCAAAAGAATGGTCTGAGCCTTAATCAAGTTGTTGCTCATCATTTTCCTGGGCAAAAAGCAAAATATATTTTTAGTGAATATAAAAATGATTTTGTAATTCATAATTCACCTGATTCTAAGGAAACATTTGTCACATTATTTGATATTAGTTCAGTATCTATAGAATCAAGTAATGACAGCAAAAATAATGAATTACCACAATTAATTTATTCTAAAGAATCTATAGAAGAAATTATTATAATTATTGTCAAACAAGAAATGAAAAAAAATAACAATAAAAAAATCGAGTCAGAGATAATAACTACAAAATTCTATACAAACTACAAAGTCCCTATTACAACTGTTCTTAAAGAGGCTAAATTACCCAAAAAATTTTTTTCATTTATCCAAACTTCCAATAAATTAGAACATATTATTGAAAATAATAAAAATTTTATTGCTCTTAGTTCAAATCAAAGTTCTTCATAAGAATCATTTAAAAAAAGATGGTATTGACATGAAGTATTTCGATCAATTGAATAAAAAGACAATGGATTTTTCAGACCACAAGTGAATAAAAATTGCAGTCTATATTTATTAAAAACTCATATCAAGTAACTAAAACAAGAAATAACGTTGAGCCATTGGTAAAACTGTTGCAGGTTCGCAGGTTAATAATTCTCCATTGGCTTTAACTTGATAGGTTTCTGGATCAACTTCGATTTGGGGCAATAGATTATTTAACTTCATACTTGCCTTGCTTAAAGTACGAATATTTCCCACCGCGATCGCCGTTTTTTGTAAACCTAACCGTTCAGGAATCCCTGCTTTAATCGACGCTTGGGACATAAAGGTTACAGATGTTGCCGTCATTGCACCGCCAAAACTACCGAACATGGGGCGCATATGGACAGGTTGAGGAGTGGGAATACTGGCGTTGGCATCTCCCATCTGGGCCCAAGCAATCAGGCCGCCTTTAATGACAATTTCAGGTTTAACGCCAAAGAAAGACGGTTTCCATAAACAGAGATCAGCTAATTTCCCTTTTTCAATCGAGCCGACTTCATGAGAAATGCCGTGAGTAATGGCAGGGTTAATCGTGTACTTGGACACATAACGTTTAGCCCGTGGGTTATCGTTATCGCCCGTTTCCTCGTTTAACTTACCCCGTTGTACTTTCATTTTGTGGGCTGTTTGCCAGGTGCGAATAATTACTTCTCCCACCCGTCCCATCGCCTGAGAGTCCGAAGAAATCATACTAAATGCCCCTAAGTCATGCAAAATATCTTCCGCCGCGATCGTTTCTCGACGAATACGGGATTCAGCAAAGGCGACATCTTCAGGAATGCTGCGGTCAAGGTGATGGCAGACCATCAACATATCCAAATGTTCTTCTAGGGTATTGAGAGTATAGGGACGAGTGGGGTTCGTAGAAGAGGGTAAAACATTGGCTTCTCCACAAATTTTGATGATGTCGGGTGCATGGCCGCCCCCTGCGCCTTCGGTGTGGTAGGTGTGAATGACTCGATTTTTCAGTGCGTTAATGGTTGCTTCGACAAATCCCGCTTCGTTGAGAGTGTCTGTGTGAATCGCGACTTGCACATCATATTTATCAGCAACGCTCAAACAGGTATCAATAGTTGCAGGGGTGGTTCCCCAATCTTCATGAAGTTTTAAACCGATCGCGCCCGCTTTAACTTGCTCAATTAGCCCTTCGGGTTGGCTACTGTTTCCTTTCCCTAAAAAGCCTAAATTGACGGGAAAAGCATCGGCCGCTTGCAACATTCGGTACATATTCCATTCCCCTGGGGTGCAGGTCGTGGCGTTGGTTCCTGTTGCTGGCCCCGTTCCTCCCCCGATCATGGTGGTTACGCCCGACGCGATCGCGGTTTCAATCTGTTGGGGACAAATAAAGTGAATATGAGCATCAATGCCGCCTGCGGTAAGGATCATGCCTTCTCCGGCAACAATTTCCGTCGCGGGGCCAATAATAATGGTTACGTTATCTTGAGTATGGGGATTTCCTGCCTTGCCAATTCCTTCAATTCTGCCGTTTTTAATGCCCACATCGGCTTTGACAATGCCCCACCAATCGAGGATCAAGGCGTTCGTAATCACTAAATCCATTGCCCCATTAGCGCGAGAAATCGGAGATTGTCCCATGCCATCTCGAATCACTTTACCGCCCCCAAATTTCACCTCATCGCCGTAGGTCGTAAAATCCTGTTCAACTTCGATAATCAATTCCGTATCAGCCAAACGAACTTTATCCCCCACCGTTGGCCCATAGGTTTCGGCATAGGCGCGGCGATCCATGCGATAGCTCATGATTTATCTCCCATCTTTCAACGTAACCAATAACACTTTACTGAGTTTTGGCTGCAATACTGTCTTTTTTAATCTTTCCTTTGGCTAGGTACGTGGTTCCGTGTAAAGGTTAACAAAACCAAACATTCCAAGCAGAGGGACTATTCCGTCTTTCGTTTTTTTAATTGGGTTAACCTACATAGCCAAGTGAACCCAGTGTTAAGCGATCGCGTCTAATATAGAACAGGTAAAATGTCGGGCATTTTAAAATTCACAAGTGTGACAGTTGGCAAAGTGTCACAATCGCTTGACCTGTTTTTTTGAAAATTTTGTTAATGTGTACTTGTGTGTGAGGAGTAAGAGTAAATAAGGAAAAGTAGAGAGGGTCGAAACACGGCAAGACTCCTTTAAGCTTTTCCTTTTTCCAATTTTAGGGGTCGCTTTGAGATAGGCCCTAAAGTTCGTTAAGTTTAAGCTGATTTAAATACTGGTAGTTTTCCCTAGTTAGTTTAGATTTTAGCAATTATCTTTCAAATACTAAAAATACTAATTGACTGAACAGAGAATGTACTCAACGTCCAGTTTGCGTTTATAACAAAATTTTGGAATTAATCCAGATCACCAACCACTGGTTCCAATATCTCCTTTAAATGGGCCGACAATATCTTTTGTAATCCAGCCACCATAGAAATCCCCTGGTTGGGCTTGAGCTTTTTCTCCATTGATATAACAGGCATCGACCCGGCTAGGATAAAAAGCCAAATGATCTTTTAAAACCGCAAAATAGGGAGTCGGATTCGCATAATACCAAGCCGCATTAGCCGTATGTTGTTCTTCAACGGTAATATCATAATAGTTGGCAATCCCTTTCCATTCACAGTAGGTTTGGCGGGAACTCTTCTGAAAATAAATTTTCTCCACATCTTCAGGCGGAATATAATAAACAGGAGGATGGCTCGTCTCTAAAACCCGTTTGCTCCGTTGAGTATCCGCAATAATGACATCATTAAACACGACTTGTACCCGTTTTGATGATTGCTCAATGCGAGGAGGGCGGGGATAGTCCCAAACTGATTCTTGGCCAATTTGGGGTTTAATGCGTTGGGGAAACATCATGTTTAAATAGCCTTCTTTTTGTTTTTTCTCACTGTGTACTTTCTGTTATAGCAAACTTGAAGTTCAGGTCAAGGAATGTCTTAAAATGGGTGCAAGTTTGGGATAAATACTCTTTTGGTTGGATTCAATTAACTCATGCAACGACTTTTTAAAAAAATTTGGCAATGGCTGAAACGCTTTCTTGGACAGTTTACGAGCGAAAATCTGGCCTTGTCTTCCTCCCCACGACAGAAATTTGACCAACGACAAGCGGTTGCTACCCTAACGGATACGGATTATGAATTTCTTTTTAGCCAATTACTTGAAGGTGTTGCACATGGTTGGCATGAAGGACGGGTTTTAAAGTTTTTTGAGCAGTTAAAGGAACGGGGAAAAACGCGGCCTTGGGTGAGTTGGTTAGAGCGATTTGGGGAGAAAGTGCTAGCCTCTCCGTCGCCGAATTTGGTTTTAGCCACGCGCATGATGCGTTTAGGAGAATTGGCCCAAGCATTCCCCAAAATTGAACCGATTGGCCATCAAGCTTATACTATCGGACGGCA
>CAYZWO010000005.1:0-20599 GCA_964482215.1 uncultured bacterium | reverse complement strand
CGAATAATGAAATTTGGGAATATTCCGGCCCTGATATCGAGCCAGTCAGTTTGACCTCGCTGGAGACAGGGGCAGAAGTTCCGCCAGGAAGCCAAATGGAAACCTACACGTTGGACGAATTAACGGCTCAATTACAAACCGATACCGTGTTAGCCGAACATTTAGCCAATGAATTTGGGGTAGAATCGAGCGATCCCAATGCCATTATTGCGGCATTGATGGAAAAGTTTAATTTGGTTCAGGAAGAGTTGAATAATCAGCCCGCTCCCGAAACAGCAGACGGTTGGTTCCAGCGTGGTCTACAGCAGGCCAATATTGGGGATTTAGAGGCCGCGATCGCGAGTTGGGATCAAGCTTTAGCTCTAGATCCTGATTTAATCCCTGCTTGGCAGAGTCGGGGCAGTGCGTTAGGGAATTTAGGTCGTCTCGATGAAGCGATCGCCTGTTTTGAACGAGTATTAATGCTCAATCCAGAGGAGGTGCAAGCTTGGTTTAATCGGGGGTTAGTTTATGAGGCAATGAACAATCACGATGAAGCGATCGCCAGCTATCAAAAAACCCTAGAACTTGATCCCAGTATCGAAGTTGCCCAAGAAAGAATCAATTATTTGCAATCCTAACTTTCTGTATAGCCTTCAATTTCACTGCAAACTTCATAGAAATCGGTTACGGGAGGATGGGCAAAAAGAGGAGCCATTTGCTCCAAAATATGTTTATAAACCTCGGTTTGATTTGCTTCCATATCTTCGATTTTTTCCCAAATAATCACCGCAATGCCTTCATCGGAATTGGGCTTTTGCAAAAGATAGGCTCCTTTGAATCCCTCTTTGTAGGTGGAAACCGCTTGTTCATAGAGACGTTGGGCTTCGGCAAAGCGTCCATGTTTAAATTCTCCAATGGCAACGTAAGCGTATTTGTGTTGTAAAAAATCAAGAAATTCTGGCATAATTCAGTTCCTAGTGAAAGAATGCACAGGTTTACCTAATAGGTATTGTGGCTCAATGATAACTAAATAGATAAACCTTAAAAGAGTAGGAATATAAATACCAAATTAATTCGATTAAAGTGCAAATAAGAGTTTTGATATGATCCCCCCTAGCCCCCCTTACTAAGAGGGGAAGCCGTAGGCAGGGGGATTAACTAAATGCAATATTTTCTATTGAATTTGGTATGAGTAAAAATTAGGAAATATTTCAACGACTTTCAATTGAATTTACAGAAAATAACTGTTTGAAAAATTCCTGATTTTGATAAATTCCATCTAACTTATACCGTCAGCAATGATAGCGGTGCAAGCATTAATAATGTTTCTTAACTTTATGGCTGAACTTGTCAGTTAACCTTAGCCAACAACGGAAACCCCATCCACTAAAACCGACGGCGTAAAACAGGAACCATTCCACTGGCGATCGCTGCCGAGGGCTAAAATTTGCTTAAGAATGGTATAAACATTACCTGCCACCATCGTATCTTTGACACGACCGATAATTTGACCCTTTTCGATGCAATAGCCTAAATCCACATTAATGGAAAAATCGCCTGAAATATCGGGCCCGCCTCCTAAAATTTGATCAATCAGCAAGCCATTGTCAATCTGCCCAATGAGATCGGATAGGGAACCCTGGCCCGCTTCAATAATACAGTTCACTAAACTAGGGGTAGGATAACCGCCTAAGCCAGGACGAAAACCGTTGCCGGTACTGGATTGACCCAACTGACGAGCCGTTGCGCGATCGCTGTAAAATTGTTCGACTTTACCTTGTTGAATCAGAGTTAAAGCCTGAGTGGTTGTACCTTCATCATCAAAGGGGCAATCGTAGGGAACTTGTTGGGGATTTTGGGACAGGGTTACTATCTCTGACAGCACTTGTTCACCCCGTTTTTGGCTCCAGGGGGAAGAATCCTCTAAAACTCGTTTACCATTTAAGGCGGCGGTAACCGTTCCCCAGAGCATCGTAGCAGCGTTAGGAGTAAACAGAACAGGCACTTTACCTAAAGGCGGCGGCGCATTATCTTTCGCCCAATTGAGACGTTGCAAAATTTGCTGGACAACCTGTTGGGGATCAATCTTGTCTCGGCTATATTCCCCGTCATAGACTGCTAAAAAGTCTTCGCCCCGAATCCACTCCACACCAAAGTAATAACTAATAGCTATATCACTATTTTCACAGTGTAATCCCTTGGAATTGAGTAAAATCGTCTGGTCTTCTTCGCATTCTAATTCCCCACTACACAGCACTTCTGGGTAAGCTTCTCGAATTTGCGCGATCGCGGTTTTACCAATCTCAACTAAATTTTCTACGGGTAAGGTTTTACCAACAGTAGGATAAATCGCGGTTTTGGCTTCGTTGAGTTCTGGGGTTTCACAAGGGTTTAGCCCAGACAGCGCGATCGCTTTTTCGACTAGAGCTTGAGGTTCAACGGGGCCATAGGCAACTGCTAACCCAGGGCAACCATTACGCCAGACTCTAAGGGCAGTTCCTTCCGATTCGGAACTTTCGAGTTGTTTCAGGCGATTGGCTTCAAAAAAGATGGGATGGGACAGCGATCGCGAGTAATACACTTCTGCATCGGTGGCTCCCGTTTTTAACGCCAAATCTAATAGTTGCTCTAGGTCAGTAGTCATAAAATTATTTAAAATCCTCTTTTCTATTAAGTTTATGTCAAACTCTTATGATTATTTTTTTGTATTTATATTAAAATTACAACAATTAACAAATTTTAATCACTTTTGGTCACTTTTAATAATTATTAATCAATACATATTTTTAAGTTTTAGTTTTTCTTTGACTCAATTAAAACCTTTTTGCAGTACAATCTAAGAAAAATATGGCGTTATCCGTCTAAGGTATCCTAAATAAAACTTAGAAATGAGCGATCATTTAGAATTTAATCCTGAATACTGCCACAATGAAAAAGAAGTAGAAGGAAAACTGATTATTCAATACCTTTTGCCATCGTTAGGTTACAGTGCAGATTCATGGTTTCAGGAAGTCGCTTTTGGCAATATCCGTTTGGATTTTTTAGCCTTTGCTACTCAAGCCTTACCCTTTACAGTGAGCGATTCTTCTCCTTTAAGTTTAGTCATTGAAGCAAAGCATCCTAAGCAAAAGTTAAATCCTTATGTTTATAAGCTTGGTAACTATATGAGGAATCTGCGGGTTCCTTATGGTGTTTTAACCAATGGCAAAGAGTTCCGTATTTATCAACGAAAGAATTATGAAATTTTACTAAAATTTTCCTGTTTAGGATCAGAAATATCTGCTAATCTTAACGTTATAAAGCAATTTATCGGCAAAGAAGAATTAAAATCTTCTGTTAATCAAGTAATTAAAACAAAATCTAGCCAAACTGTAAACTCTCAGACTAATATTCCTCAATTTTTTCCTTCTATAAGTTCCTTACAATCCCAGAAAACTATGAAAGTTATTGCAGTTTATCATAACAAAGGTGGCGTGGGTAAAACAACCACAGTAGTTAATTTAGCAGCCGCTTTAGCAAAACAAGGTAAGCGCGTTTTAATTATTGATATGGATAGTCAGGCAAATACCACCTATGCCGTAGGACTGGTGAAATTTGTTGATGAAGTCAATGATGATATTAAGGGGAAGAATATCACTCAAGTAATAAAATTTAAAGATGAATTTATGATCGAGGATGTTGCTCGTAAAACAAGCTTTAGTCAATTTAATATTGATGTAATTCCTTCTCATATCGAGTTAATGGAAGAGGAAAGTTATTTCAATAATATTGAAGCATCTAAAACAAGACTTCATACCAAATTAAACTTTGTTAAAAATAAATACGATATTGTTTTAATTGATACACCTCCGTCTCTAAATCTTTATGCTAGAATTGCTTTAATAACTGCAAACCATTTGATAATTCCTTCTGATTTAAAGCCTTTTTCCCATGAAGGTTTAAATAATGTTAAAAAATTTATTAATCAAATTAATGAAACGCGAGATGTTTTTTCTTATGAATTATTAAATATTCTTGGTGTACTGCCCACTAAAATATCAACGAATGCTAAATTCTTGGCCCATAATTATCCTAGACGAAGGGCATTAGTAAAAGATAAGTATGGTTTTCCTGTGATGGATAATATGATTTCTGAACGAGAAGACTTAGCGAAGTGTTTAGAAAATTATATTTCTTTTGGAGATGATATGATTGCCGATCCGCGATCAGTAATTGATTTTAAACCCGATTCTCCTTCATCTCAGGAATTTGAATTATTAGCAACTGAAGTGCTCGAAAAAATTGGATTAAATTAATAAATCTAACTTCTATGCCTGAAAAATTACTTAACTTTCAACTCATTGATATTGTTTCGACCCAAAGCCCTGAACCTCGTTCAAAGTTTTCTACTGAAGAGATTGAGACATTAGCTCAAAATTTTTTAAAAACAGGGGGAAATATTACTCCTTTGATTGTTAAGCGAATTAGTCTAGAGGAATTTGAAGTTGTTGAAGGACATCTTGAATTCTATGCAGCTAAGCGAGCTAGGGAGATTGATAAATTTTTTGAAATGATTCGTGCCATTATTTTAGATAAAAAAAATGAAGAGGGCGTTCGTGATCAGTTAAAACTTATTGGCTCAAATCAACCTCCGATAAACCCTACGCCGATTAGTTCAGATGTTAGCCAATTAATTGCTAATTTAGATAAAAATATTTCTCAAGCTCTTGATGAATTACGGAGAGAAATCAAAGAACAAGCTAGGACGATAAATCAATTAATTAATAAACCCAAACAAAAGTCTTATTTAGAGCAATTTAATACAAGCACTGTTTCTGACTTAGTGACTATCCTGGATAGAAAAGGAGGCTTAAAACAAAAAGATGCTAAAACAGTAGCGACTCTTATTGTCGAGGCTCGACAACAAAAACCATTTAGTAGTTTATTAGATATAACAAACAAAGTTTTTAAAACTGCAAAAACTGGTAGAAAAACTAGAGCAATTACAGAGAAAACAATGCTAGACATTATTGATTCATGGTCTCAAGCAGATTCTGAATTATTAGAGTAAGTGTCTTGTTGGCAAGCAGGAGCTTATGCCACTGTTAATAAATTTGACGAAGGTAAGGGCATTTTTTGGCTTTCTTCTAATAAATAATCTAGGAAAGTTTGAGCAATCACGGATAATTGTTTTCCGGTTAAATGGGCTACATACCAACGTCGCTTAATGGGAAAATGTTCCACGTCTAAAATAGTGAGTTCGCTTTGTTTACCTTCAGAAATTAAAGTATGTTCCGATAAAACTGATAATCCCATTCCACCCGCGATCGCCTGTTTAATAGCCTCATTACTACCGAGTTCTAGGCGCACATGAACCTTGACATTATATTGATTGAATAATGCCTGAACCGCTTGACGAGTACCCGATCCCTTTTCCCGCACAATAAACGCTTCATTATTTAACTTCTCAATGGGGATGTGGGGAACACCAGCTAAGGGATGATCCCGACGGGCAATGACTACTAAGGGATTATCTAAAAAAGGCTGAAAGGTTAAATCCAACTCTTCTGGGGGCTGACTGACGATGTAGAGATCATCTTCGTTGTCGTGCATCCGCCGTTGAATTTGTTGATGGTTGGTTACTTTGAGGGAAACATCAATGCCAGGATAGGCTTGGCAAAAAGAACCTAAGATACGAGGAATAAAATACTTTGCAGTGGTAATTACAGCTAATTTCAAGCAACCCTGCTTGGTTCCCTTAAAATCTGCGACTTTCATCTCAAAGTTGTCAAGACGATTAAAAATATCCTGACAAGTGGCCAATAATTCTTGCCCTGCTTCGGTGAGAAAAAGACGTTTGCCGATTTGCTCGAATAAGGGTAAACCGACCGCTTTAGAGAGTTGCTTGATCTGGCTAGAGACGGTTGGCTGAGTAATGAAAAGTTCTTCGGCCGCACGGGTAAAGCTGCCATGACGAGCCGTGGCTTCAAAGACTTTTAACTGATGTAAAGTGGCTTGAATCAAGGGCTTCTTTCCTAACGATTCGCTAAAACAAAATATTAGCTATAGATTGAAGCTTAATATTTCAGCTTTTATCATAGGCCATAATCAATGTTTTGACAAACAAAATAGATAAAATTTTATTGATGATATTCAGTTTACCGATTAATCAATAGCATTCAGGATAATGGCAGTCTAGGACTTCGTAAAGGCAACCAAGGCTTGTTTAAAATCGATTTTTTTCATGAAATTGGCTAAAATGCATATTTATCGAATGAATCTTTTAAACTTCCACTCTTTATAAAAGTCCTATCAATGTTCAATTTGTTTAGGGGTTGGAATGGCTTTCGGAACCGCTCATTTGCCAACAGTGTTCTAGAAGTTGAATTTTGTAAACATACCAAAAACGACTGGGTTTCCAAATCGAATCTTGTCGGGGGCTAAACACAGGCTGGTTCACATACTGCCAAATAACGCCTCCCATCTGTCTGATTTTCCAAAACATAGTGTGTGATCTCCTGAGTAACGACAAAATCAGAGCAAAGCCCCTTTGAAAGAAGTTGTTATATCTACGATTAATTAAAAGTATCTTTCTTTCAATTTAAGATTTTTTCGAGTAGTCTGCCTCAGTAATTACTGTGAATGAATGGTGGGTTATTCTCAAATTTGCAACGATTTATCTCGTTGTTTCTCAGAGTCCCTTCGGTTTTAGCAATAATTTTTAACCTTTTATTCAGTCACTTAATGTCATAATTTCTTGAGGTTTAATTGACTCTGCTCTTAGTTTAAATTTTCCCATCAGTCTTTAGATCTGTATCACTATCTTTACAGCTTGTAATAATCTCCGATTAGTTAAGCTTTTCTTTATTTTTAGACCGTTTAATATCAATTACGATACTTCCACCAAAATCAGGAATGGGCGGCGAGACTTTAATGAGTTGTACTCGGACTTGCTCTACTAAATCGATGGTCAGGACGGCATCCGCGATCGCTTGGGCCAGTTTTTCAACCAATGCAAATTTTTCTTGAGAAATTAATTGTTTGGTAAGAGCGATCGCTTGTCGGTAGTCAACCGTGTCAGTGATTTGATCGCTTTGGGCGGAGACAGCCAGATCGGCCCAGATAGTAAGGTTCACTTCAAACCATTGGCCTAGCACCTGTTCTTCGGGTAACAAGCCGGTATAGCCATAACAACGGATGCCTTGTACTTGAATGGTATCGGTCATTTCAAAAAGTGTTTAGTTTACCAACTATTGAGTATTTTTTACGGGTAAAATTTATCATGCTTCGGTAGCGTTATCGACACTATACTATGAAACATTTTTGGCTTGGAGGATTAGTCGCGATCGCGTTAGGGGTGAGCATTGTACCGCCTGTGAGAGCAGAATGGGATTATGCAACGTTAGAGAGCGTCAGTAATGCGTTAGATAGCTTTTGGGGATCTTTTTTCCGCCAGTTAAATATGAAATACCGTTACCCTGTGGTCTATCCCCATCAAAGAGTGGAACGGACTCCTTGTGGCCCGTCGGAATTGGCTCATTATTGCCCGCAAAATAATTCGATTCATCTCAATATTCCTGCCTTAACCCGTTTAGCTGAGATGCAAGGGGATGCGGCTGCCTATTATGCCGTTGCTCATGAATATGGTCACTCTGTACAAAATCGATTAGGATTATTTCGCCGTAATATTCCCGTTGTCCGTTTAGAATTGCAAGCGGATTGTTTTGCAGGCATGTTTTTTGCAGCGACTGATCGCGTGGGGGTTTTAGAGCCTGGCGATTTACAGGAAGGGATTATTGCCGCCAAAATGGTTGGGGATTACGATTATTACGATGCCCAACATCACGGCACCCCAAAACAACGAGCTAATGCATTTATTAAAGGCTTTAGAAATCCCCGCAATTGTTTTTAAACATATATCTTCAGTGCGGAGCATTACAAACTCTAATCTTTAGATTCATTCTTTTTCGTAATGAATATCCAGCAATTCTAAATTCAGGTTTTTATGACATAAAAATTTTTATAGTGAGAGGATTGTACTATTTTTAACAATTGGAGTAGGACTACTGAAACAGAGAAAAATCGTTCTACATTTATTTTTTCTGACCTATGGTATTTAACTCAATAGAATTTTTAGCCTTTTTTTGTATCACTTACCTACTCTATTGCCTTCTTCCTTTTCGTTGGCAGAACAGGATGCTCTTGGTCGCAAGCTACATTTTTTATGGATGGTGGGATAAAAGATTTTTATTTTTGATTATTTTATCGACTAGCTTTGATTTTAGTACTGGTTTAATCATTGGTAAAGGAAAACTGTCTAATTATCAACGAATTTATCCTTCAGTTGCAGTTATAGTATCAGCACTAGTTTTCATTACCATTAATTGGGAAGCAATAGTATTCCAGCTTCATCCCTTTAATTTATCAGTCCAATGGCAACAAATTTTTCCCAATCAATTATCAGATTGGAGCATATTTATCGGTAGTTTAGTGGCAGTTTTCTTATGTAATGCTTTATATCCTCGTTTAATAAATTTTAATGCTAATGTTCGTCCCAAAATTTGTTTAATACTCAGTTTATCAGCCAATTTAGCACTATTAGGATTTTTTAAATATTTTAATTTTTTTATTGGGAGTATTTCCAATATTATTCAATCTTGGGGCGTTCAGCCTGATTTTGTTTATTTACACGTTATCCTTCCCGTTGGTATCTCTTTTTATACTTTTCAATCAATGAGTTATACGATTGATATTTATCGTAAACGCTTAGAGCCAACAGTGCATTTTTTTGATTTTGCGTTATTAGTTTCCTTTTTTCCGCAATTAGTTGCTGGCCCCATTGAACGAGCGACTAATTTATTACCCCAACTGACTAAACCTCGCCATTTAAAATTTGAGCAATCAACTAGAGGATTATTTCTAATTTTATTTGGATTATTTAAAAAAGTAGCGATCGCGGATAGTCTTGCTAAATCGGTTAATGCTGTTTATAACACTAGTGGTTCCGTGTCATGGATAGATATTGTTTTAGCAACTTTTTTATTTACGGTTCAAATTTATTGTGATTTTTCAGGTTATACCGATATTGCTAGAGGAGTCGCTAAATTATTAGGGATAGAACTAATGATTAATTTTAATCTTCCCTATTTCTCAAAAAATGCAAGCGAATTCTGGCAGCGATGGCATATTAGTCTATCGAGTTGGTTACGAGATTATCTTTATATTCCCCTCGGCGGTAATCGAAAAGGAGAACTTAGAACCTATCAAAATTTAATGATCACGATGATTTTAGGCGGACTTTGGCATGGAGCCGCTTGGAACTTCGTTCTTTGGGGATTATATCAAGGAATTTTATTATGTGTTTATCGTTCCCTAGAAAAAAAATCTTTTTTTAAAAACTTTCCTAAATTTTGGCAGTCATTTTTTGCTACTGTTTTCTTTTTTATCTTAACTTGTTATGGATGGCTTTTGTTTAGAGCAAATTCGCTAGAACAAGTTGTAATTTTTACAAAGATTTTATTTAATGATTTTGGCAGTTTAAGCTTTTCAATGCCTAAACCTTCTTTAAGCGGGTTAATTGGATTACCTGTTTTAATTATTTATGAAAGTATTGAATACTACTCGAAAAACAATCATTTTTATCTGAATTTTCGTCCCTTTGTACGAGGAGCATTTTATGCTCTTTTAACAATGATTATTTTAATGGGAGTCAGTAATGCACCTGAACAATTTATTTATTTTCAATTCTAAATCTAAACTAAATCCCATTGTTAATGCGATACGCACAGCTTTTTGGTTCATTATTTTTCTAATTATATTAGACGTTATTTGTAATCTTTTATTCCCCTATCCTTCCGATCCTTTAAATACTTCACCTCCTCAGATGAGCCTTTATTTTGACTATGGACGTTCAGTTGAAGCAAAAGTTAAAAGACAAATAGGAGAAACTGATGAAACTAGTGCTCCCTTATCCAAAGCGGGATGGTTGAGATCAGATGAAATCAATACATTACCTGTTCAACCTGATTCAGGCTCTGATTTATTATTAGCAACTTATGGAATGTCTTTTTCTAATGAGGTTAGTGAAGCAGTCCAAGAAATTGATCCTCGCATTACTTTAAGACTAGTATCGGGGCCAGGGGCACCACCTAATTTTGCGTTTACTGCTTATAACTTAGATAGAAAAAAGCATCAGGCAAATGTCGTTATGCTTGGAATTTTAGCCTCTAGTGTTCCCGCAATGGATGCGATTAGCGGAATGAATTGGGGGCCCGAAGTACCGGCTCCCTATACATTTCCTAAATATTATTTAAAAGACGAAAGATTACAAGCTACTTGGCCAGAGATTCAATCACTCAGAGAACTACGAGAGGCTCTAAATAATCGAAACAAATGGCAAAGTTTTGTCACTCAAATGTCAATTTATGATCGATTCTTTAATCCATTTATTTTCACCCATAATTTTCTAGATAATTCTGCTATGATTCGCTTACTTCGGCGAGGATGGCAGCAATATTATATTGGAAGTGTAATAAAAAAAATTCATACAGATAAAGGTTTTAATCCTAATTGGAATCAAATTTCTGTTCTTCAAGCTATGATAAAAAATTTTGTAATAACTGCGAAATTAGATGGACGATTACCAATTGTCCTTCTTTTGAATAATCGAAAGTATGATAATCATTTATTTAAAATTCTGAAAAAAAACTTAGAACAAGAAAATATTCCTTATGTCAGTACTCATACTATTGCTCCAGCAACTAATTTAAAAAACTTTGTTGGAGATGGGCATTTTACCAAAGAAGCTAATGCTAAAATTGCGCAAGAAGTGCTTAAAGTAATTAATCAAAATTTAGCTAGAAATTAAACTTGAGTGTGATTAGTTTATATGCAAAAGATTATCCTTGCTATCGATTTTTCAGAAACAACCCCTTTAATTATCGAAAAAGCAAAACTTTTAGCCTCAAAGTTTAATAGCGAAGTTTGGCTTCTCCACGCTGCGTCTCCTGATCCTGATTTTGTAGGTTATAAAGTTGGGCCAGATAAAGTTAGGCACTTTGTTGCTGAAACGTTGAGCAATGAACATCATCAGTTACAACTACTGGCCGCTGGCTTACGTCAAGAAGGAATTCAAGCGATCGCTCTATCGGTTCAAGGCGCAACAGTTGAAGTTCTTCTGCAAGAAGCTCAAAAATTATCGGCAGACTTAATTATTATTGGCGCACATGGCCATAATTTACTCTATAAAATGTTAATGGGTAGTGTAAGCGCAAATATTATTCAAAATGCTCAATGTTCAGTGTTAGTTGTCCCAAATACCTTGAATCCTCAAGGACAGTAAACATAAAATTAACTTGGAAGGATGTTACGCTGCGTCAAGTCTTCTTTTATTGTGAGAATTTGTACGTTTTTTGTTATCAAGCTTTTTTATTAAGAATCTCTAATGTTAAGATTGCTGATGAATATCTTGCTTTGCGTATAAAATCGTAAAAAATTGAAAACTTTCTCGCCATTTATTTACATTTATTCACGCTTGTTAACATTAAAAACCCCTTAGTTTAAAAGAGATTGCAAAATAGGTAGCTCTCTCCAGCAATGGGTTAAGCTCAGAATTAAATCAGAGATTAAACATAAAAAAAGATTGACAGAATTATGAGCCAAAACCTATCAGAAAATACTCGTAATGTCGCGATCGCTGGGCCCTATGGCAGTGGAAAGACTACTTTACTTGAAAGCTTGCTATTCGTTACAGGAGCGATTACCCGCAAAGGCAGCATTAAAGATGGAAATACCGTATCAGACTTTACGCCCGAAGCCAAAGAACGGCAAATGAGCGTAGAGGTGAGTGCAGCCAGTACGGTTTACCAAGATACCCAATTTACCTTCCTCGATTGCCCTGGTTCAGTTGAATTTGCCCAAGAAACCTATAACGCCCTCGTGGGAGCAGGGGCCGCTGTCGTCGTTTGTGAAGCCGATGTCGATAAAGTTTTAACCCTATCACCTTTATTTAAATTTTTAGATGATTGGGAAATTCCCCATGTAGTTTTTATTAATAAAATGGATCGGGCAAAAAGCGACTTTATGGACGTTCTGCAAGCCTTAAAAACCGTTTCTGCTCGTCCTCTTGTTCCTCAGCAATATCCCATCCATAAAGGACAACATTTAATTGGTTACATTGATTTAGTCACCGAACAAGCTTATCAATATCATGCCAATAGTCCCGCCGATCCCATTCCCTTACCAGGCGATCTTAAAGATGAAGAACAGTTTGCCCGTCAAGAAATGCTAGAAACCTTAGCCAACTTTGACGATCATCTTTTAGAAGAATTAATGGAAGACATTGAACCGTCTCAGGAAGAAATTCTTCAAGATCTTAAACAGGAGTTGAGCGCAGACTTAATCGTTCCCGTCTTTTTTGGTATTGCGGAACAGGATCATGGCGTATTGCCCTTACTGGATTGCTTGGTTAAAGAAGCCCCAGCCCCAACCGTTACCGCCGAACGTCGCGGCTTCGATAGCAAAGAGAGTGATGAAACCGTTATTCAGGTACTCAAAACCTATTTCACCCAACAGGGCGGTCGTTTGTCCTTAGTGCGGGTTTGGCAGGGAACCTTAACCGATGGCGCAACTCTCAACGGAGTCAGAATTAGCGGTTTATATCGGCTCTGTGGTCAACAGCAAAAATCCTTACAGACTGCTTCGGTTGGGGAAATTGTCGCAGTCGGTCGCTTAGAAAGAATTCAAACAGGCGATACGGCCACCACAGGAAAAACCGTTAAACCCCTTCCAAAAGCGGAAAATTTAGAACCCGTCTATGCCTTGGCGATCGCGCCTGAAAACCGCAAAGATGAAGTGAAACTCAGTGGGGCAATCCAAAAACTCTTAGAAGAAGACCCGTCTTTAAAATGGGAACAACACGGCGACACGCAAGAAGTCATTCTGTGGGGTCAGGGCGAAATTCACCTTAAAGTTGCCCTAGAACGACTCCGCCGCAAATATAACCTCCCCATGACGACCCACCTTCCCCAGGTTCCCTATAAAGAAACCATTCGCACCAGTACCAAAATTCATGGTCGCTATAAACACCAAACAGGCGGACACGGGGCTTTTGGGGATGTGCATCTAGAAATTAAACCCCTAGAACGGGGCAGTGAGTTCCAATTCCACGAAACCATTGTGGGAGGAGCCGTTCCTCGTCAATATATTCCAGGCGTTGAAATGGGTGTACGGGAATATCTCGGTCATGGGCCTTTAGGTTTTCCCGTTGTGGATATTGATGTCACCCTAACCGATGGTTCCTATCACAACGTGGATAGTTCGGAGCAAGCCTTTAAACAAGCGGCCCGTATTGCTATGACCGAAGGAATGCCTAAGTGTCAGCCTGTATTGCTCGAACCAATCCTCTCGGTTATTGTTTCTATTCCGTCGGAATTTACGTCTCGCGCCTTGCAATTAGTGAGTGGGCATCGCGGCCAAATCTTAGGTTACGATAGTCGTCCCGATTGGAAAGCCTGGGATCAAATTAAGGTTTTATTACCCCAAGCGGAAATGCAGAACTTTATCGTGGAACTGCGATCGCTGACCTTGGGGGTAGGAACCTTTACCTGGGAATACGACCATTTACAAGAAGTCCCCGAAAAACTGGCCAGTAACGTCTTAGTAACCAATGGGAACGGAACGACGAATGGCAATGGCCGCCATTGAATCTGCCTATCGGATGAATTGTTAACTTTACATTAAACCTTCAATTTATCTAATCACTTCTGGGCTAACGCATTAACAGAATCTATCATTTTTCAGTTTTGATGATGATGCAAAATCTGTATAGTGGGTTAGCCTTAAATGTATCAAAATAAAAATCATTTTAAGTTAATTGAGCCTATCAGTTTATGGCTTGAATAAATCTTAAAAAAATATAAATTTTGCTAACTAGGTTACCAAAAATCTAGATCTTTGAGCGTTTTTTTGGTAAATTTAAGGTCAATTTTTGAGGAGTAATAACGCATAATTCACTATGAAAAAGGAATACATTGCGGAGTTTTTAGGAACGTTCTGGTTAGTTTTTGGGGGATGCGGTAGTGCCGTCTTTGCCGCATTTATCTCAGTTCCTGGTGGTGGGAACTTTAACGTTTTCGGTTTAGGATATTTAGGGGTGTCCCTCGCCTTTGGTTTAACGGTGTTAACGGGGGCGTATGCTTTTGGTCATATTTCTGGTGGCCATTTTAATCCTGCGGTTTCGATCGGTTTAGTTGCAGGGAAACGCTTTAACAGTAAAAATCTTGCTCCCTATATTGGTGCTCAGGTTGTCGGTGCGATTGTTGCTGCCGTCCTGATTTTAATTATCGCGCAAGGAAAAGATGGTTTTGAACTCGCTGGTTCTAACCCTTTAGCTACCAATGGTTTTGGTGAACACTCGCCTAGTGGTTACGGTTTGCTTGCTGCTGCCATTACAGAAATTGTTTTAACGTTTATTTTCCTCATTGTTATTTTGGGATCAACAGATAAACGTGCCCCTGCTGGTTTTGCGCCTGTTCCCATTGGATTAGCCTTAACCCTAATTCACTTAATCAGTATTCCTATTACCAATACGTCGGTTAACCCTGCCAGAAGTACGGGGGTTGCGTTGCTGTGCGGTAATTTTGGACTGATTGCTCAGTTACCTTTATTCTGGATTGCTCCTATTATTGGCGCGATCGCGGCGGGTTATGTTTACTCGAACTTTTTAGAACAGTCTCCCTATGAACCTGGCCCTGAAACGGATCTGAGTGAATAGGATCAACTTTGATTGTCTCAGCACAAAAAACATCAAAATCAGACAATAAATTGAATAATTGTTAAGTTAACCCCTCTTCGATTCCCAGATGGCTGATAGAAGGGGGGTCTTTTATCGCAAGGGCCACCAAGAAACCTTGTCACGGGTTGCGCTATAAACTTCTTTCAATCCTTCGGGCGCGATCGCCTTAATCCAATCCCCTGATTCTGCCTTACTGGTTTCAATTAAACCGACTTGCTGCATTCCTTTTAAGACCTGCTCGACCGTTCTTTGATTAAGCTGACAGGCACGGGCAATCACATCAATGGGTAAATCAAAGGAATAATGCCCAGAAGGATCAGGCTGATTCCCTAAAACTCTTTCTTGGTAAATGAGAGCGCGTAATAAGGTGGCAACGGCTTGGGGAGGATAGCTACTACAATTCAGCAAATGATATTCAAATTTTGTTCTTAGTTCAAATAAAGTTCGGTAATGCTCTTGAAAGATTTCATTCTCTTCATAAAGCTGTTGAATAATTTGCCAATCAATTTTAAGAACGTGGGTGGTTTTGTAGGTTTCCACCAAACAGGGAAAGGCTTTTGAGGCTAATCCATAACTAAAGGGCAGACTCCGCATCCCAAAACAACTGCCTGCATAAGTAATAGCAATAATGCGGTCTAAGGGCGTACTGCGGGTAATGACAAAGCCTTCATCCAAAATAACGTAAAGCACGTCTAAGGATTGATCGGGCAAAAAAGCCGTATAAATAGGGCGATTCGAGAAAAGTTTTTCAATTTTTAAGGATTCAGGCGATAAATACTTGGCTAACCAGTCAACCGCTAGCCCTCGAAATAGATAGTTCTTTTGAACTAACTCATCAAGGATGGTACTTGTTTCTTTGGGGGTCTTTTTTGCCATGTTAAAAGTTATCGGAATCGATGGGAATCAAGGCTTACAGCATGAATACGTTTCTATTCTGATCATGGCACATTAGCCGAAAACCCTATGATTTGATTGGCTTTGTATTTTATATGTATTGTAATTCAATCTTGATTGAGATATGATTGTTTCTCAATTCAGTTATGGTTGATTTGTTTAACTTGCATGATAAAAACTAAATTTTTGTATCCCGTTGGCTTATTCGCGATCGCTGGATTGATCACGGCACAAGTCGCCCCTAAACCCGCATTAAGCCAACAAAGAGCCAAGAACGTTGAACTAACCTTGGTTACCTATGCCGTCACTCGTAGTGCTTACGAAAAAATCATTCCTAAATTTGCAGCTAAGTGGCAAAAAGAAAAAGGACAACAAGTAACTTTTAAACAGAGTTACGGCGGCTCAGGCTCTCAAACCCGTGCGGTCATTGATGGACTGGAAGCAGACATCGTTCAGTTAGCCCTAGAATCCGATGTTGATAGAATCCAAAAAGCAGGACTGATTAACCCAGGTTGGCAAAAAGAAGTTCCTAATAACGGCATTGTCACTAAATCAGTGATCGCCTTAGTTACTCGCGCAGGCAATCCTAAAAAGATTAAAGGTTGGAGCGATCTAGCCCGAAACGACGTAAAAACGATTACCGCTAATCCCAAAACCTCTGGGGTTGCTCGTTGGAATTTTTTAGGACTTTGGGGATCGGTGACTCAAACGGGGGGAAGTGAAGCCAAGGCCAGAGAATTTACGACCAAAGTTTATAACAACGTTCCCGTATTGCCTAAAGATGCCCGTGAAGCAACCGATGTTTTTTATAAACAAAATCAAGGGGATGTCTTGCTCAACTACGAAAATGAAATTCTTTTAGCGAGATCCAAGGGAGAAACCGAACCCTACATCATTCCTCCTGTCAATATTTCCATTGATGCACCTGTTGCTGTTGTTGATAAAGTAGCGGCTAAAAAAGGAACTCAGGAAGTTGCCACTGCCTTTGCCCGCTATTTATACACCCCTGAAGCGCAGGAAGAATTTGCTAAGGCGGGTTTCCGTCCTGTGAATAGTAGCGTTGCTAGCAAATATACGAGTAAATTCCCTAAAGTCCCCCAACTCTATACCGTTGCTGCTTTTGGGGGTTGGGGCGCAGTCCAAGATAAATTCTTTAAGGACAATGGCATTTTCGATCAGGTTTTCAAAGCCAAGTAACACTTAAGCAGACGAATTTCCCTTATTCGACTCATTGCCAGAAGAATAGGGGATTTTTCAATTAATTATCTTGAATTTCCCATTGCAGAATGTCGGCTATCCGTGTAGCGATTTCTTTTTTGAAAAACTTTTTGATGGCGATCGCCATTTGATTATTCGAGAAACGATTTATCAATAAATTATTGTTCATGGGATTGAAGAAGCCATGATCCGAGCGGTTGCGGCTTACAGGTGGTGCGTTATCAGAAACATCGACAATCAAAACAGACTTGAATTACAAATGTATTGTATTTTACTTGTGACTGTAGTAAGATTGCAAAATATTACAAATGTATATAAATGGGTATTGAGTTAGGAATTATGGTTAAGTCTCGGCCAGTGTGGAGTGGATTAGCGATCGCGGTCATTGCGGGCAATGTTCTTACGGCTTGTTCTGCCCCAACCACCAACAATCAAGCAGCAACTCCCCAGGAAACTGCAAATCCAACCGAAACCGCAGAATTAACCCTGGTCTCCTATGCTGTTACTCGCAATGCCTATGAAAAAATCATTCCCCTGTTTACTAAACAATGGAAAGAAAAAACAGGGCAAACCGTTACCTTTAAGCAAAGTTATGGCGGCTCAGGATCGCAAACTCGTGCTGTCATTGATGGGTTAGAAGCGGATGTTGTGGCGTTGGCCTTGGGTTCCGATGTCCAAAAGATTGAGCAAGCAGGCTTAATTCAACCCGATTGGGAAAAAGAAGCCCCCAATAACAGCATTATTACCAAATCCGTCATCGCGATCGTCACCCGTAACCCTGATCTCAAAATTGCCAATTGGTCTGAGTTAGCCGATAAGAACTTAAAAGTGATCACCGCCAATCCCAAAACCTCTGGGGGCGCAAGATGGAATTTCCTCGGACTTTGGGGAGCAGTCACCCAAGCAGGCGGCACACCTGAACAAGCGAGAAGTTTTGTAGAAACCATTTATAAAAATGTTCCTGTTTTACCGAAAGATGCACGGGAAGCCAGCGATGTTTTTTATAAACAAGGTCAGGGGGATGTGCTGTTAAATTACGAAAATGAAGTCATTTTAGCCAAACAAAAAGGCGAAACTCAGCCCTATTCCGTGCCAACAGAGGTAAATATTTCCATTGATGCCCCTGTTGCGGTGGTCGATAGCGTAGTAGATAAACGCGGAACCCGTAAAGTCGCTGAAGCCTTCGTGCAATTCCTCTATACTCCCGAAGCTCAAAAAGCCTTTGCTGAATCGGGTTTTCGTCCCGTCGATCCCAATGTTGCCAAAGAATTTAGTAATCAATATCCCACCATTAAAAAATTATTTACCGTAGAGGATTTTGGCGGTTGGGAAAAAGTACAAACCGAATTTTTTGAAGATGGAGCCATTTTTGATCAGGTTGTTAGTAAAGCAGGTAAATCTTAATTAATTTTTCTCAAAAGCTTATTGAATAAGCATCAAGGAGCAATACCATGTCTCAATCTCAAACCTTAAATTTAGACCAGTCTGAACATAACCGACCGACTGAAGCTCGAATTCAAATTAAAATTCCTAAAAAATATCACCATGAACCGATCATTTCTCAATTGGCATCTCATCACCATTTAGAAGTCAATATTCAAGCTGCCGTATTAGGGGCGAATGCGGAAGGAGATGGCTGGTTTGATTTAGTATTAATCGGTTCTTCCGATGCGATTGATGATGCTTTATTTTATTTAACGGAATTAGATATTGAAGTAATTTATCCCAATGATCAAGAGATTGATGGTTGGTAGATTTTTAATGATTTAGTATTAACAATCGCTTTTTAAAATTAATGAACAATACGATTGATTCTCCAAAATTTTTTGCTCCAACCGCTAATCCGATTTGGTCGAGGATTTCTATTCCCTGGACGGTTACGGTTGTCTATTTACTGTTTACCCTACTGTTACCGATCGCGGCGTTGGCGACAAAATCCTTAACCCTGGGTTGGGATAAATTTTGGACAGTAGCCAGTTCTCCCATTGCCGTTTCTGCCTACGAAGTCACGTTTTTTACCTCCTTAGCCGCAGGATTAATCAATGGGGTATTAGGAAGCCTAATTGCTTGGGTTTTAGTGCGTTATGAGTTTCCTGGTAAAAAAATCGTTGATGCAATGGTAGATTTGCCCTTTGCCTTACCTACTTCGGTTGCAGGTCTAGTCTTAGCAACGGTTTATAGCGAAACAGGTTGGATTGGTCAATTATTCGCCCCCTTTGGTATCAAAATTGCCTTTACTCGTATAGGGGTTTTCGTCGCCATGCTGTTTATCTCCTTACCGTTTGTGGTCAGAACCCTGCAACCTGTTTTACAAGAACTGGAACCTGAAACAGAGGAAGCAGCTTGGTCTTTAGGAGCCAGTGAATTTCAGACATTTTGGAAAGTGATTTTTCCGCCCTTAATTCCGCCGATTTTAACGGGTGTGGCGTTAGGGTTTTCTAGGGCAGTCGGTGAGTACGGTTCGGTGGTGTTGGTGGCTTCTAATATTCCGTTTCAAGATTTAATTGCGCCTGTTTTAGTGTTCCAACGCTTAGAAGAATACGATTACACGGGAGCGACGGTGATTGGTGCAGTCTTGCTTTTATTTTCTTTATTTTTGCTTTTAGTGATTAACTTACTGCAACAGTGGGGTCGTCGTTATGCTGCTTAAGAAATTTTCTAAATCCTGGTTAATCGTGATCGCGCTATTTTACATGGCGTTAATTATCGTCATTCCCACTGTGACAGTCTTTTATGAAGCTTTTCACAAAGGAGTAGAGCCATTTTTAGCCTCGGTGCAATCCCCTGATTTTATTTCTGCGGTGTGGTTGACTGTTCTGATTGCCCTGATCTCCGTACCGCTTAATACGGTTTTTGGCTTGTGTGCCGCTTGGGTCTTAGCTCGCAATCAATTTCCAGGCCGCGCCCTATTTATGAGTGTCGTGGACTTGCCCTTTTCCGTTTCCCCTGTAGTCGCGGGGTTAATGATTGTGTTACTCTATGGCAAAAACGGCTGGATTGGTTCTTGGTTCCACGCTAGAGACATTCAACTGATTTTTTCCTTGCCTGGAATGGTCATTGCTACGATTTTTGTCACCCTTCCCTTTGTTGCCAGAGAAGTGATCCCCGTTCTTGAAGAAATGGGAACCGACCAAGAAGAAGCCGCCCGCACCCTGGGAGCTAACGAATGGCAGATTTTCTGGCGTGTCACCCTACCGAGCATCCGTTGGGGTTTACTCTACGGCTTGGTACTGACCAATGCTAGAGCAATGGGCGAATTTGGAGCAGTCTCGGTCGTTTCTGGCAACGTGGGCAGTTCTACACAGAGCTTGCCGCTGTTTGTCGAGGAAATGTACAAGAGCTATGACACAGAAGCAGCCTATTCGGCGGCTGTGCTGTTGGCATTGCTGGCGGTAGTGACCTTGGTGTTGAAAGAGATTTTAGAACGGAAAACGGGTGTCAAAAGTGGCGAACTGCCCGCCGCTAGCAAGAAAGGTAAGTCCTAAGGATTTACGTGTAAAAGAACCAAAAACAATTCGTTGGAGGATAAATTATGCCTAGCAACATTGATGAAAGGTTAGCTGAAACTACTGCTGTACCTTCAGTCGAAGATGTACGCCATACCCAAAAACGGGTTCGGATAAGGATTCCTAAACACTACCACCAAGAACCCATCATTTCTCGCTTGATTTCAGAGTGTGGTGTGATTGCCAACATCAATGCCGCCATTCTAGGTGCTGATGCGGCTGGTGA
>CAYZWO010000004.1:15421-84271 GCA_964482215.1 uncultured bacterium | reverse complement strand
ATTTTTTCACTGCTTTCGGGTTTATTATTCGCATTTAAATCTCGATACAGATAAACGGCTTTAGGATTGCCAAAACTGGATAAACCGACTGAAATAGAGTTAATAACTTCTGAGGCGGATTTAGCAGTAAAAGCATTAAAAACCAAGGTATCGCCAGTTATATAGCCTATTCCCCCATTACTATTACCATCATCTAAGCGATAAGTCTCAAAACCCACAGGATTCGTGGGATTAGGAAAGGATTGTTGCCATCCCGACTGTAGAACCTCTGCAACGGTGTAAGTTCCTGGTGCCAGATTATTAAACACATACTCCCCATTAGCATTGGTCAAAACAGAAACTTCGCCAGTATCCCAAATTTTATTGTTGTTGGTATCGAGAAAAACTCGCCAATTTTGCTGAACAGGTTCCCATTGATCCAACACTCCATTGCCATTTAAATCATTAAAGATGACTCCCGTAATTTGCCCTAATCCTGAACCGGGAGCCGTTGTTGCAATTTTGAGGTCTAACTTAACATTGCGAGCATTTGTCGCGTTAATCGCCATCACGTTGGCTTGCTGTAAAACGCCTTCACGGAAAAAACGGACTAAATAGGAACCCGGATCGAGTAAGGTTTGATAGCCTCCCGCATCCATCGTATTAAAGTTTTGGCTTAAGGGAGTTGTTGTGTTTAAGCGCGTTACATTGATTTGGACATCCCCTAACCCTTCTCCCGCATCATAAAAATTATCTCGGTCTAAATCCCGATAGGCTACCCCAAGAATATAGCCTTTATTCGTTAATGCCTGACGATTGCCAAAATCCTGAGTAACAACAAGCGGGCCCACACTGGTCGATGGATTATTTTCTGGTGTAATGGATAACCCTACTTCCCGAAAACTATTATTCATCATGCTGTTGCGATGGCCGGCTGGGGTTTGAATTCCTGTAGGACTATTACCCCAATCAATTGCAAACCCTGCATGGGCATGGAGAACCGATTTTGCATAAGCATAGACATTTTCGCCAGCACTCGTCCAATTCGTATAGCCTGCATTGGCGATCCGACTTCCTAAACCCGCTTCCCCTGGTAACTGATGGGATTGCTGGTCAAAACTAATCATTAAATTATTGTGCGTCTTGGCTGCATCATTTAACGTACTTGACCAGGCAAGAGGTTGCGCCGCTACCAGCGTTGACCACTGATTGGTTAATTCGGTGATATTGACCTTGAAATAACTTAAAGCACTCAGAATATCAGGGTCAGTCGTATTCAGTAATAACGATAATTCGGCCGCAGGATTGAGTCGAAAACGATTCAATAATTCCAACATTTCCTGCTCCATCGCTGTTGGTTGAGCCATAATTATCCCCTAGAATGCTATTACTGTTGACTGTGGTATAGCATAGAATGCCTTAGTAGGGAGTCAGCAAGCGGATTTTTACGGAATCTTGCGATCGCGAGGCTTTGTCTGTTGAAAATTATCAGTAATTCTCTGGATTATCAAGCTTAAAATCAGAATCAATCTAATCGAAAAGAATGTGATATGACATCAAAAAAATGGTGGGCTATTTTTATTACTTTAACAACCATTGAAGGCATTTTATTAATCAAACTTTTATTTACCCAATCTTTAACGGAGTTATTAATCGCGATCGCGACAATTGCAGCTTTATTAGTTCTGACGACTCGCGTAACAATTATCAACAAAGATAACAAAAAAGATGTGAACTAAAGCGTTAACTTTAATCCATCATCTCAAGGATAACCGAATAAATAGAAATTGTAGCCTTTATAACTCGTTATATTTTCAAAATTCGGTGAATAGAATCTCGAATTTCTTGGCTTCTTTTTGCTTTTAAATCAGCCGAAACTGATCCTGACGGTTTAAAGATGACTTCATCAACTCCCAATGCTTTTGCTTGAGCAACTTTAGGAGAACCTGGATCTTCTGCGGTAACTACCACTACTTTGGCCGTGCTTTTAAAACGGACTTGCTTCATAAACTCCACACCATCCATTTTCGGCATTGATAAATCTAAAATAATCAAATCGGGTTTAATCGTACCGACTTTGGCTAAGGCTTCTAATCCATCGGACGCATATTCTGCAACTTGTAACATCGGATCTTCTGTGACAATATTACCGATTACCAAACTCATAATCGGAGAATCATCAACTACTAAAATCTTTTTTTTCGCAGCAACTGTAGGCATAGCGAGGAGGCCTCAAGAAATGATATTTTCTATTTTAGTCGCTAAAATTTATCTCCCTAGTTAAAAATAATTAAGGAAAGATGGTTATATTTACGGACTTTTATTTAAGATAGTGGATTGCTTTTTAGGGTTCTATAAAAATTGCCTTGCTTTTTGTTAAAGTAACTTTAAAAAGCTTAATTTTTGCTCATAAAAAGCCATCAATTTTAAGCAATACGATTGATCAATTGATTAGCTGGTAAGGTGGGATCAAGGGCTTTATGGGCAGTTTCTACGCCAATAACGGGGAGATTGGTCGAGTCAAGTAATCCTAATTGAACTAACACAGACGCTTGATCCCAGTAAATATGTTCATGGGCTAATTTTCCATCTTTAAATCGAATAATGGCAACTAAGGGAATTTCCACTGGTTTTCCTGTCGGTTCAATGCCAGGTAACATCCAATCCATTTTCACCGTATGCGTGAATTTAAACACCATTTCATCGACCAGTTGATCGGTGCCAATGGTTCGCGAAATCGGTATCATTTCAGTATCAGGGGGCATTTGGGTAATGAAATGCTTAGCATAAAATTTTCGTAGTTCATCCTTTCCAACTCCTCCTGTCATCACAGGAATATGATTAACATAGGCATCTTCAACCATTGTTGCTAGGGTATCTTCGGTATCCTGGGTCGCAAATTCGTAACGTACATGCTCTTCCCAGAGTTGTTGTAAGAATAGTTGATGATCGGTTAAGTTAGCTGGATTATTCATTACTTGTTTTTTTGCACAAATTCTCTCTTTTATATTGTTATGCAGCGCGATCGCCGTTTTGTCTAGACAATGGGTGACGGCTTCAGATATTTTTGAAAGGACTCAACGAAAGTTTAATCCCTAAAATGCTAGGGTTCAGCTTATTCGCTATTGAAGCTAATTAATGTAAAAAATTATGAGCGATCAATTACAGGGCTTGAATATTTATCTCATCGGTATGATGGGGACAGGAAAAACAACGGTTGGCCAAGTATTAGCCCGAAAATTAAGCTATCGTTTTTTTGATACAGATGTTCTGATCGAACGGGTAGCCCAAAAAAGTATTAATGATTTGTTTGCTGAAGAAGGGGAAACCTACTTTCGGGATTTGGAAAGTCAGGTTTTAAATCACTTATCAGCCTACGGTCGCAGTGTGATTGCAACGGGTGGGGGAATTGTCCTGCGGCAGTTGAATTGGAGCTACTTACGGGATGGACTAACGATTTGGTTAGATGCGCCTGTTGATTTACTGGTAGAACGTTTAGCAGCAGATGATACCCGTCCTTTGTTAAAAACCGATGAGTTGCCCCACAAGTTAACAACCTTATTAACCGAACGAAAAGCTTTGTATCAAGAGGCTGATCTCCATATTCTCATCGAGGCTCAAGAAACCCCAGACGCGATCGCCGACAAAATTCTTAATGCCATTCCTACTGTCCTCAAAAATCAGGAGGAAGCTTTCTCCAACGGCAACGAAAATAACTAAACCTGGGTCAGAATCTCCCTTGAAAAACTCAGGAATTCTTTTAGCATGGAAATATCGTCTCCACAGGATTACACGATGAATACTGCTCTCCCCAGCCTAGAATTTGGCAGGCTAACAAAAGTGCATCATATCGCCTTTAATGTCAAAGATATGGAGCGTTCTCGTCATTTTTATGGGCAAATTTTGGGCTTAAAAGAATTAACGGGAGAGGCAGTTCCTTCGACGTTGAAAAGTTTGGTTGAGCAAGGAAAAGTGGCCAATTTCATGACTCCTGATGGTTTAATCATTGATCTATTCTGGGAGCCTGATTTATTACCTCCTGATCCCGATCCGAAACAGGGGTTTACCCGTGCCAATCATCTGGCTTTCGATATTAGTCCTGATGCCTTTGAATCGGCGATCGCGGTTTTAGAAGCTCACCAAGTCCCCATCGATCACGGGCCCGTCACTCGGCCAACAGGCAGAGGCATTTACTTTTACGATCCCGATGGCTTTATTATTGAAATTCGCTGTGATCCCTCAGACTAGGCCTATTGTTTAAAACGCCTTCTTAATACCTTAGTCTCAACTTGCGGCGATCGCGTTTTTGTCAACAATTCTAAAAATTTAATTACCCACTCTTTCCTAAATTTCTGCGATTTAGACCGCACCTGTGGAAAACTATCCTGTCATGAGTCAATAGAGCATTGACAAAAAATGCGGAAAAAAGTTTCCTATCCGTCGAATTTATCACCTAATCGTCCTATCACAAATGCGGATTACCTAACTTTTTTTCGACAAATTTCCACAAGTTTTCCACAGGCAAGGGGATTTAAAATTCTAGATTAAATCTCTCAACAAAGAACCCCAATCAAGCGTACAATCGATCTGCTCCACTAGCACCCTGTTAACGAGTCATGAAATTTATTTGTAGTCAAAGCGATTTCAACAGCAATTTATCCCTCGTCAGTCGCGCTGTTCCCTCCCGTCCAACCCATCCCGTCTTGGGCAATGTACTGTTAGTTGCTGATGAAAAAGGGCGCGTGAGCTTAACAGGATTTGATTTGAGCTTAGGAATTCATACCAGCTTTGTTGCCGATGTTCCGCAAGGAGGCAAAATCACCCTTCCTGCCAAATTATTAAGTGATATTGTCTCCAAACTCCCCGACGGTGAATTAACCTTAACCATCGACGAAGAAAACGAAGAAAGCGAAAGTGTTTTAGCCACCTTAACCTCAGCCTCTGGACGTTTCCAAATCCGAGGGCTGACCGCCGATGAATATCCCGAATTACCTACCGTTGATGAGACAACGCCCCTGATGTTACCTGTTGGAGCCTTAAATGAAGGATTACGCGGAACCCTATTTGCCTCTAGTACCGACGAAACCAAGCAAGTTTTAACGGGAATTCATTTAAAAGGTTCAGCCGATAGCTTAGAGTTTGCCGCAACCGATGGCCATCGTTTAGCCGTCGTTGAAGCCCCCACCCAAGTCGAAACAGAAGAAGGAGAAGAAGCCGTTCAAGTCAGCAATTTAGAGGATTTTTCCGTCACCATTCCTGCTAGAGCCTTACGGGAATTGGAACGGGTTTTATCTGCTCGCCAAGATAGCGATCTGGTTTCGCTTTGTGTTGATGAAACCCAAGTGATTTTTGAATTGGGCGATCAACGCTTAACCAGTCGCAAACTTGATGGAGCCTATCCCGCATATCAACAACTTATCCCCCGCCAGTTTAGCCGCACCGTAACAATGGAGCGCAAACAATTACTGAGTGGCTTGGAAAGAGTTTCGGTTTTAGCAGATCAAAAGAATAATTTAGTCAAATTTTCTTTAGATTCTAATGATAATCAGTTAACCTTATCTGTTGAAGCTCAGGATTTAGGAAATGCTCGTGAATCCTTATCAATTAGTATGACGGGTGATAGTGGCGATATTGCCTTTAATGTTAAGTATTTAATGGATGGTTTACGTGCTCTACCTAGTAGCGACATTCAAATGCAGTTAAACGAAGGCAATCAACCTGTTATTTTTACTCCTTTGGGCGGGTTAAAGATGACCTATCTAGTCATGCCTGTACAAATTGTTCGATAAGACAAAGCTTACTAAAAATTCTAAGTGCTATCATTCTAAGAAAAAAGCGGGGGAGTTGGTTAATATCTCCTCTTTTTTTCTTTTTTGGCTAGTGGAGTTACTTATAAAATCAATATGCTTAAAACTTACGACATAGAACGCATTATGATGGCGTTGCTGACTTTAAATATGAATCTTTTTTGATGTCATTTTTACGATCCAGACTCAAACTAACTTTCAGATATGTGCAAAATCAGCATTCATATCTTGATTAAGCAACACCCTATTTTAAAAAATTACATTGCATTAATGCCTTTACAGGTACTTGCTATTGGTTATGTCGCTTATTTTTATTGGTTTAGGGGGAAAAAGTAAACCAATAAATTTCATTTAAATATCAAAGTAATAACGAACAGCCCCTGTTTCAGGATCATTACCAATGTGAATAATTCCTCGCCTCATGCCGTCATTCAATAATTGCTCGACTTGATCGGGATTTAAGCCTGTTGCCATCATCGCTTGGGCAAAAGATAATACTCTTTGATTAGCGGCGGCGGCTTCTAATAATTGATGAAAAGGTGGGGTTTCAACTACTTTTTTTGAGCGAGAAAAGGTATTTTGTAATTTATCGTCTAATCGTTCTAATTTGTCTAGGATTTGTTGACCAAATTGGACAGGAAATAAGCTACTTTCTCTGGGTAGTAGGGGCGGATTATAGGTTTGTTCTGCTTTGACCATTCCAGGGATTAGGAAGAGATCAATAAATTGCCCAACAAAACACAAGCCCCCACTAAATAGCCATAATAGTCCTGTAATGGGTTTTCCTAAATAAAAGCGATGAATACCGCAAAATCCGAAAAACCCAAATAACCAAAGAAAGTAGGCGATCGCTAAATTATTGCCAGCACGCATGAGCATTAGGGAATGAAGTTTTCGTTAATTCATTCACAAAAAAGAGTATTAGGTACTTTTATCTTAATTGATCCAACCGATTGATGACGAGGACAACTAAGCGGGGTAAATCCGTAACCGTCGATTCGGTTCCTCCCCAAAACTATCGGATTGGAGACGATAATGTTCAACCAGTTCATGCTGCATTTTGCGGACTTTGGGAGAACGGGGTAAGAGTTCAACAGGTTGGCCTGTGGGAATGACAATCTGCTCAACCGCTAAACGCGCTTCTTCTAGCCCTTCGAGTTCATCATCGTTACCGCTACGAGAGAAGAGCCGTAAATCTACACCTTCTACGTTTCTGGGGTCATCCATCCCTAATAAACGCCGTAAAACACGGGTGATTTGAGGAATATTATTAGACTTGATCCCGTAGATGGGAATGTTCCGGCCTTTAGCGGCATGACGTAACTTGGAATGGGATTTAACGTGCGATCGCAGGGCAATAACCGCATCCGCATTTTGTAAATCTTTGGTTAGCACAATCGGTAAATTGAGAACATCAATCACTTGTTCCAGTTGACTGCGCCCCAGACCGTAGGGATAAAGATAAACGGGTAAATCTTCTCCATTTGGGCCAGGAATGCGAATTTTCTCCGTCTCTGCTTCAGGTTGTACCCAGGATTGGTCGAGAAGCTGATCAAAATCCGACTCATCAGGCGCGGCAAGATCAGTGGGTCTTAATGGCGGTAAAGGAGCCATACGTCCCGATGCCCTTAAGCCTGTTGGCCGAGAGGTTCCCCCAAAACCATCAAACTGGGCCAGATTCGGGGTTGCTTTGGGAGATTCTTGTTGAATTTGGATTTCTCCGTTTTCATCCACAAACCGCGTCTGAAAGCCGGGTTCTTTACCCCGCAAGAGAATATCTACTGTTTGGGCTACGTCCGCATGGATGACCCACCGTTGACGTTCTAGCATTTCAACCGCGATCGCGAAAGTCGGAGGTGCTTTCCGTTCTAATACCGTTTTTTGTGATCCTCGTCGCCGTGCTTCTTCATCCCCCAAGGTTACGGCTTGAATACCACCAATTAAGTCAGAAAGGGTCGGATTTTTAATTAAATTTTCAATACGGTTCCCATGAGCCGTACCGACTAACTGTACTCCCCGTTCCGCAATGGTTCGGGCTGCTAAGGCTTCTAATTCCGTCCCAATTTCATCGATGACAATGACTTCAGGCATGTGGTTTTCAACCGCTTCGATCATGACTTGATGCTGCAACTCAGGTCGGGCAACCTGCATCCGTCTGGCTCGACCGATCGCGGGATGGGGAATATCGCCATCGCCTGCAATTTCATTCGAGGTATCAATGATCACCACTCGTTTATTGAGATCATCGGCTAAAACTCTCGCAATTTCCCGCAAAGCTGTTGTTTTACCGACCCCTGGGCGACCTAACAGTAAAATGGATTGCCCTGTTTCTACGAGATCCCGAATCATGGAAATCGTACCAAAAACCGCCCGTCCGACCCGACAGGTTAACCCTATAATCTCGTCAGTTCGGTTACGGATCGCGCTAATCCGATGTAAGGTACGTTCAATCCCTGCTCGGTTATCACCGCTAAAGTAACCCACTCGTTCGATGGAAAACCGTAAATCTTCTTTAGAAATCGGTGTTTCGCCCAAATAAACCGCTTCTTGAGGAAATCGAGCTTCTGGTAATCGCCCTAGATCCATGACAACCTCAATCAGTTTATTCCGTTGGGGATGCTGTGCTAAGGTTGTGCGAATCGAAAGTGGCAAAATATCCAATAATTGCGTGAGATCGTCAGTAATTTGCATTGCTTGGGAATTAGGCGTTGCTGGTAGCATTCGTATAATAATTGAATAACTCGATTTTGAAAACGAAAGAGTTAAAAATCATCTACCCATTATCAATACACAGTTTTAAGTCAGAAACGACGGAATAGGCGAGAGAGACGGCTGACCAAAGGAGAGTAGGATAATGTTCGAGTTGTCTTGATCCTAACGAATTTTCCTGAAAATTTTCGAGTTCTTCTAAAATGGGCAAGACCAAAGAACGCGCATAACTACCGTAGGCAATCCCTGAGACGGCCCAAGGTTGATTTCCACGTTTTTCCTGAAACTTTCGAGTAGTCTGTAACAATCCCATTTCTTTCAATTTTGTGACGGTATGGCGATTAGTTCCCCCCGCCAGTTGGACATAACCCGTTAAATCAGACGCGAGAACTTTTTGGGCTAGTCTAATCGCCGCGTGCGTGGTTCCTTTGCCGATATCTCCGCTCATAGGGCGGCCATCGGTCTGCCAAATTAGCGGGCAGGGCAAGGGTTGAATAATCTCGTTGAGATAGTGCAGATAGTCTAAGACGTTGGTTTCTTCAGGGCAACTAATGGCTAAAATTTTTAATCGGTCACACCAGGGCGCGATCGCTTGCCAAAGTTGTTTAAATTCCGATTCATGGCCCACTTGAGTATGCAGTTCTAAAGCATCAATTTCCCCTGAGGCTAATAGGGATTGAATTGTGTTAGCAGTCGCAATATGGGAACGGGTGCTAATTAAACCTAAAGGACAAATCGGTAAACAACGACCACAACCATAACATCGCTGATCAATGACTCCCGTGTGATCAATGGCTTGGGCAGGGCAAACGGATTCACAGGGACGGGGGCAATCAATCGGACAACGACTGGCATCAAATTGCGCCTTACGGAAATGGGGATCTTCCCCGTCATTAAGACTAATCATGAGCCAGGGAAAACGGAAACTCGGAAAACCTTGTTGTTTTGCTTCGGTGGATAGTTGTTGGGCCGCTGTAATGCCTTCTTTCGCTGCCGTAACGACCGCTTGATCGGCTGCCATATCAATACAGTCAACCCCCGCTAAACTATAAATTAAGGCTAGACTGCGAATTGCTGTTAAGTCTTGATAACTCGCTCCACAAATCAGCTTGACCCATTGCCCCGATTGTAGCGACTGTAGCGGAATTTCTGTCGGTATTGCTTCAGTCATGCCTATTGATTACTTCTATGGATTTTCCCAATCTAACCCATAAAGACCCGCGATCGCTGACTCGATCCATGTTTATTTAAAGCTGAAAGAATAGAATAATAAAGCTCTTGATTATAGAGTTATCTTAATAGACTTCAGAGCCATGACACCTAAACAAGGTAAAATGACATAACATCTTGCTTAAATAATGGTTATTTTCTTTAGGGATGCTCTTTATCCGTCAACGTTAAATGAATAAAGAAATCTATCTCAATCACCCTACATTTGGATTATTGTACCGTGTCTGTCTTTTAGAAGAAAACCAAGAAATTTTTACGACTCTCTATGCTCAGCGTTTATTTTTCTTGGTCGCAACCACCGCGAATAAAACGAGCTTTGAGCCGATCACGCGCGCTGATGCTAAACTTTTAGTCGAAAATCGCCTCCGCCATTTACGGCGTATGGGAGACAATACCAGTTTTCAATCATTACAGCAACTTTATCAGCAAACGTTTCAGTAAATAAATTCACAATAAAAGGCTATTCCCGCTTAATTTACTCAAAACTCTGGAGATCAAATTTCAGTTCCTGCTTTATGTCCATTGCTCAGCGCATTGAATTAATTCATCAAGAAACTCCATCATCTGTTCGTTTAATTGCGATTAGTAAACAAGTATCTGTTGCTAAAATACGGGAAGCTTACGCAGCAGGGATCAGAGATTTTGGAGAAAATCGCCTTCAAGAAGCCTTAGCCAAACAAGAAGAACTAGCCGATCTCCCCGATATTTGCTGGCACTTCATCGGACATTTACAAACCAATAAAGCCAAAAAAACCTTAGAACATTTTCAATGGATTCATTCAGTTGATAACCTAGCCTTGTTACAACGATTGGATCGCTTAGCGGCAGATTTACCTCTTTCCCCCAAAGTCTGCTTGCAGGTTAAGATGTTGCCCGATCCCAATAAGTACGGTTGGCAAGTTGCGGAATTATTATCCCATTTGCCTGAATTGGAAATCTGCCAAAATCTAGCGATTAAGGGATTAATGACAATCTTACCGTTGGGATTAACCTCAGCCGAAATTTTAGAAGCCTTTCAAGCAACGGCTAAGCTTGCCCGTCAAATAGAACAACAATCTTCGCTCAAGTTAACAGAACTGTCGATGGGAATGTCTGATGATTATTTATTGGCCATCTCTGCTGGTGCAACCATGATTCGTCTTGGTCGAGCGTTATTTGGAGAACTAACCTAACCGAATTGATGATTAATAAAAAATTTTCAATATTAACATTTTTGGTATAAATGACTGATTGGGTTCAGGTGATGAAGATGTACAAGACAGAGCTCAGGAATGGGAGAACGCTATTGCGTTTTTTCCTAAATCCTATAGAATAAGTATCGAAAATTTAATAAAATCCTAAAAAATTTGGGAACCTATCTGAGTGCTTTAGCGACTAATGGAAAAAATTTGTTTCTACTTTTTAACCGAATGGTTGAAATAGAGTCGAACTCAGCCATCCATTAAGTTCAAAAGTACTAAAACAGCATTGGCGATTCAATAGAAATTCTGAGCCTTTGTGCTTTAAATTCTTAGTAGCGATCGCTCTTCCCTTGCAGTTTTAATGTTATAACTGCCTTCTCAAACCTTAATTACTCACCCAAACGAATACTGGAAGGTGCCATGATTTTAACGAAAATCAAAGATTTTGTCGGTATCAGCGAACGCGACGACGAAGACGATGAAGAATACTACGAAGAAATGGAGTGGCAACAGCCTCAAGCTCAAGCAATTCCTGCTCCTGAAGAGAGTGTCCCACCCCGTCGTCCTAGTCGAGACAATTTAAACTTAACCAATGAACCCGCTATCGGAACAGCAGCGAGAAATAATGTGATTGGAATGCCTGGAATTAGCAATAGTGTGGCTGAAGTTGTTGTCGTTGAGCCACATTCCTTTGAGGAAATGCCTCAAGTGATTCAAACCTTACGTGAAAGAAAATCCGTTGTTCTTAACCTTAATGTCATGGATCCCGAAGAAGCTCAGAGAGCCGTAGATTTCGTTGCGGGTGGAACCTATGCCATTGACGGTCATCAAGAGCGGATTGGTGAAAGTATTTTCTTATTCACCCCAAACTCGGTTAAAGTTAGCACTCTATCGGGAACCGTTCATGATACTGCTGAAAATGCAGCAACAGGTACTCGGAGTTCTATGACCGCGCCTGCTTGGGGACTTGATCCCAGCCGTTTAGCTCAATAATTCTCCACGGTAATGAGTCAGAAATCAGCTTAGAGTTGCGCTTTTACCTTTCAAGGCGCAATTTTAGGCTATTTGATTCTATTAATTGGGATGGCGCAATTTGGGAGCATCGGTCAAACTTCCTTCTAAAATTGATCATAGTGATCGGGTAAAGGTGAATTGATTCTTTAATTTATGTCTGTTCAACTCGGAATTATTGGCGGCGGTGTCATGGCAGAAGCGATTCTGTCCCGCTTATTGCAACAAAAATTATATGCAGCAAGTGATGTCTTAGTGAGTGATCCCCAAACTTCTCGTCGGGAATGGTTACGCAAAACCTATGGGGTACAGGTAACAGAAGATAATCAGGAAGCGGCCAATGCGTCTCAGGTTTTATTGTTAGCCGTTAAACCCCAAGCCCTAGAACGAGTCGTAGCAGGATTAGCAGGCGGACAGTTAAAGCCGTTGGTCATTTCGGTATTAGCAGGGATTCCCATTAGTCGTTTAGAATTTGCGTTCCCCGATCATCCTGTGATTCGGGTGATGCCCAATACTCCCGCAACGGTTGGGGCTGGGATTACGGCGATCGCGTCTGGGAAACTAGTTGATATAAACCACATGGATCTTGCCAAGTCCATTTTTTCGGCAGTCGGACAAGTGGTTGAAATCCCTGAATCTTTAATGGATGCGGTAACGGGTTTATCGGGTTCAGGGCCTGCCTATGTAGCGATGATCATCGAAGGATTGGCTGATGGTGGCGTGGCTTCAGGATTACCGAGAGCGATCGCTTATCAATTAGCCTTACAAACCGTTTTAGGAACTGCCCAATTATTAAAAGAGACGGGGATACATCCTGCGGAACTCAAGGATCAAGTCACTAGCCCAGGCGGGACAACCATTATGGGCGTTGCGACTCTAGAAAAAATGGGCGTTCGCTCTGCCATGATTGAAGCTGTGCGGGCAGCCTACCGACGATCTCAGGAATTTGGCAAAAATAAGTGATCCCCGATGATTTTTTCAGTAACGCTTGAACGGAATAAGGTTAAACCCTAACTGGCGACTCCTGTTTGAAAAAGACGACCAATGACTTCTTCAATGGGGGGATCATTTACACTGAGATCAATCACCTCTAATTGCGCCAGAATACGAGAAACGGTACTGGTTAGATCTTCCCGTTTGACTAAAAAGCGGACTTCTTGACCATCAATCGATTCAATTTCTGCAAATTCCTTTAACTTTTCAGGATTAATACAACTGGCAAATTCAACTTTAACTTCTCGATAGGGTGTGAATCGTGCGAGCAGATCTTCTAACTTGCCATCATAGAAAAGCTGACCTTGGTGAATTAATAAAACCCGCTTACATAGTGCCGTAATATCCGCCATATAGTGACTGGTTAATAAAATTGTTGCCTGATAGCGTTGATTGTATTCCCGCAAGAAATCCCGCACTGCCACTTGAGCATTGACATCCAAACCTAACGTGGGTTCATCCAAAAATAACACCTGGGGATGGTGCAAGAGGGCAGCCAGCAATTCCGCCTTCATCCGTTCACCCAGGGATAATTTCCGCACAGGTTGGGTTAATTTTTTTTGTAGAGACAGCATTTCCGCTAATTCGTTCAGCCGCTGCTCAAAAATATTTTGGGGAATTTTGTAAACGGCTGCATTGATCCGTAGAGAGTCTAACGCGGGTAAATCCCAGATTAATTGTTGTTTTTGCCCCATGACCAGACTGGCTTTTTGCAAAAATTGGGGTTGACGACGAAAGGGAACATAACCCGCTACTTTTACCAATCCGTGGGAGGGGTGGATCAACCCCGTCAACATTTTCAGTGTCGTCGTTTTGCCCGCTCCATTGGGCCCTAAAAAACCGACCACTTCCCCTTCTTCAATAGAAAAGGAAATATCCTGAACGGCTTTTACTTCCCGATAGGTACGCTGGAAAAAGTGGGTTAAGGTTCCTTTGAGGCCAGGCGATTTCACCGCAACTGGATAAATTTTACTTAAATTTTCAACTAAAACAACAGACATTAGAACTCAAGTAATTATTAAAAAGCCCAAATCGCTTAATGGGACAGGTATTTTTATCATAACGGTATCTTTCACGCGATCGCTGAATCTCATCCATAAGACTCAAATGCCATGACTTTTGCCAATGACCCAATGACGACGGAAAAAGCGGGCTAATGAAGATTCCTCTAAGGATAAATAAATGGGCCGACCGTGGGGGCAGGTTTGAGGATGGCGCGTAACCTTCCATTGATCCAACAGGGTTTGCATTTCTATTAGGGTCAAATCTGTACCATTACGAATCGCAGTTCGACAGGCGGTGGCGGCTTGAGCAGCGGGCAAATCTCCCCCTAAACTGAGTTCAATTAAGGCATCTAAACAGTCATCACGGTCAGCTAATAACTTCGGCGCGTTGCGAACGGCCCAGACCTGTTCCCCAAAAGATTCAATTTCTAGCCCTAATTCCTGCAATTGCTCCACTTGATTGATACTGAGATTATTGAGAATAATCGGTTTATCTAGGGAAACCAGTTGCCAGTGATCTTGCAATTGTTCGTATAAAACGCGCTCATGGGCAATATGCTGTTCAATGAGCCAAACACCTGCATCATGTTCCGCCACAATATAGGTTTTATTGACCTGAGCAACGGCTTTTAAGGGCATGAGGGCAATTTGGCTAAGGGGCGATAGGGTGGGGGAAACCGTGAGGGGATTAACTTGATAGGTGCTTGTGGCTTCGGCGGCTTTGAGCACTTGGGTCACTCGTTGATGGTGATGGGCTGAGGCTAAACTGTCGCTATTTAAGCGTAAGGCTTGCTCGATGGCTTGGGAAATCTGGGTTTGCCAAAACGGGAGAGAATGCAGATAAATTTCAGTCTTGGCAGGATTTCGGTTCCAGTCAATTTGGCTCGGACAGACTTGCAGATGAAGAAAACACACAGGAAAGCGATCGCGGGGAAGAGTGCGATGAAAGGCGGTAATAATACTCTGTTCTAGCTCAGGTAACTTAACAGGGCGTTGATTAACGGCAACTTTAACCCAATCAGGACGACGACGATGGCAGCGATCGGGTAAGCCGATGACTAAATTGAGTTTTGCGGTGGAACTCGGTTCAGTTGGGGGGGCAATTTCTACGCTGAAAGCTTGTAAATCACTAAACTTAATTGTTTTCAGGATTTGTGGAAAGGTTTGCTGGGGGCCTTGGCTAGGGCTAATGCTCAACCAGAGTTGCTCCTTGTGCCAGACTTGCCAGGTAATTTGGGGATGACACAGGGCCATCGTTTGCAGATAGAGTTGAATGACCTTTAATTGTTGCGATAAGGGGGGCAATCCTAAACGGCGTTGCGGTAAGTTTTGAAATAATTGGTTAACGGTGACAATGGTTCCAACGGCGATCGCGACATTGATGGGTTCTAGGGGTTGACCATCACAGCGGTAACGAACTTTCCAGCCTGTACTATCAGTTAAATTGGCTGAACGACTCGCGATTTCTAATTCTGCCACCTGACTTAAACTGTGGAGAGCTTCCCCCCGAAATCCTAAACTGGTAATTTGCTCTAAATGCTGACGTTGACTAATTTTACTCGTGGTATGGGGTAAGGCACAGGTTTTTAAATCGTCTAAAGTCATGCCCTGACCGTTATCTGTTACTTGAACCCAAGCCTGATCAGGATTCAGACGAATCATTAACCGACTGGCTCCCGCATCGATCGCGTTTTCGACCAACTCCCGCACCACTGCGACCAATGAATCAATCACTTCTCCTGCCGCAATTAAGTTAACCAGTTCGATGGGTAAAGGCTCTATCATAATTCCCATGATAGGCTGAAATTGGTGTTGCTTAATCAAGATATGAATGCTGATTTTGCACATATCTGAAAGTTAGTTTGAGTCTGGATCGTAAAAATGACATCAAAAAAGATTCATATTTAAAATCAGCAACGCCTTGAGTTTTATGGTGTCGCCTGCTTTGTGGTTGATAATTAGCCAATCGCCTGACTCATTTTTATGATACAAGTCCATTTCGATACTGGTGGAATTAACTAATAGATAGTCAATTAACATAGGATTTTGGCAATACAGTCTAAATTTACTGCCTCTATCGTAGGCTTCGGTGCTTGCAGAGAGGACTTCTACAATCAGGCAAGGGTAAGTGATGTATTGAGAGGTCGTTTTGTCGCGATCGTCGCAGGTGACACTGGCATCGGGGTAGGTGTAGTTATTCGTACCAACGATATGAACTTTGATATCGGAATTTCCCGTAATGCAACTTGTATTGTCTAAGTGGCTATCAAGCATGGCAGTAAGACGAATAGCAATACGACCATGATTAACACTGCCGTCGCTCATGGCATAAACTTGACCGTCGATTAGTTCATGTTTTTCTAGCTGCTTTTTTTCCCAAGCAAAGTATTCTTCGGGAGTGAGAGCGGGGAAATCTCCTTTAGCTGCAATCATTGTTGAGAGGAGAAGAAAGGGGTGGAATGCTTTTATTTTATTGCTTCTGACTCACTTTCAGTTGATTAATGATATTGGCCAAAGTTTTAATCTTTAAAGTAATAAATTGCGGGTAATTGACGATATTTTTGATCGACATCTAACCCGTAACCCAGAACAAAATGATCGGGGATAGAAAAGCCGAGATAATCAATGTTGACTTCTTTTTGCCGACGGCTGGGTTTACTCAGTAAGGAACATAATTTAAGGGAAGCTGGGCCTTTTTGCTGAAGCACTTCAATGGCTTTAGTAGTCGAAATGCCCGTATCCACGATATCTTCGGCAATTAAAATATGTTTTCCTTGAATAGACTCAAGTTTAGCATCTAATAAAAGATCTGCCTGTCCTGAACTCACTGTCGCACTACCATAACTGGACAACTGGATAAATTCAATATTGTCTATGGGGGTTTTGATTTCTCTGACTAAGTCGGCAATAAAAATAAATGATCCTTTGAGAATTCCTAGAACCGTTAGGGATTGACCCTGACAGTCTTGATCAATTTCTTGGGCTAGACGTTTAATTGTGGTGGCGATCTCTTCAGCAGAAATGAGAGGTGTTAACGTTTTTTCCATAGGTGAATTAACTAGTTGCGACGCGGCTGAACCCATTGGCCTTGGGAATAGTTATCTTGAGAATAGTATAAATTGGGTTGAAGATAGGGATTAGAAGAGTGGTTATTTGATTGAGTCCGCTTAACATCCACATCCGCAATCCACCCCTCCAGTTGAGGCGATTCAACCAAACGAATCCGATCCCATCTTGCTCCGTCATTATTGTAAATTTCTTCTACAACCCAAATTTTGTCTCCTGCTTCCCCATATCCCAAGGGTGATTGTTCACGGCTTGGATCAGGATAAATGGCAACAGAAGTTGCCGAATCAGATGGAATTAATAATGCGGATTGATAGAGTTCCTGATTAGCAAGAGCAGGATTCACAATACTCAACCAACAACAGACAACGGCGATCGCCCTGAAATACCAACCCCTTAATTTTTTGAAAAATCGCTGCTTGGACATGGGGGATAAAGACAATGTTATTGATGAGAGGTTGCTTGCTTAAACTCCTGTTGATAAGAATCCTGAGCTTGTTTAAAACTGGCTGAGGACTGCTCTAATTGCTGTTTATATTGGGATTGCGCTTGCTCTAAACCTTGATTGAGTTGGCTGAGGCCTTGCTGATATTGTTCCTGAGCTTGGGCAAAACCTTGTTTGGCTTGTTCTAAGCTTTGTTTAAATTGCTCTTGGGCTTGTTGGAAGGTCTGATTCAATTGATCCGTGACTTGAGGATTAGGGTTAGCCGCGATCGCGCTATTGGGCATGACTACTAAGAGAGCCAAAACCATTGCAAAAATGACTCCAAGCCAATGACGAAAATACATAATTTATGCTCCTACTAAGACGTTAAAAAACACTTTAAGCTTTTTGAACCGTTAATCCTATTTGTTAATAATTATTTAACCCAATAGCCAGAGTTAGGTTCACTTTTTGAGGATTGCTATAATAAGAATATAAAACTGTATAAAAAAATACGGTTTGGAGGTAAATACTTTATGTTGAATAAATTTTTTAATGCGTTTAAACGAGTCTTGGCATTCTTGCAAGAGAAGTCAGGCGCAAGGATTGACTGGACATGGCCGGTGGATGCTCCCCATAGCGGTTATGTAAATTCCCTAACAAATCAGCAAGAGCATGTAGCTAATAACGAGTTTCACGGGCTTGCTCCCAAAAGCTGGATACCCGCTCACCTGAATTATTATGGAAATTCTACTGAAAATGAAGCGGATCGTCTCCGTCAAAATACTTGGACATCGGACAAATTAATTCAAATGAGCGATTTCATGGCCCAATCGTCGGTTACAGGGCTGAGTTTATGGCAAGATGATCTAAATGCAGAACATTAACTTTAAAATAAGGCTTAAGTTATAATTTTTGTCGAAATTTGTTGGATTATCTCGTATGAGTTTCGTAAAAAAAGTGGAGAACAGTTCTAAGCAACTAATATCTCCACTTTTTTAGCATCATCATCAATTTGTAAGTTTTCTTCCTCGGAATTTACAAAAGTTCTTGATATTCTGAGTTTTCCTGAAGTAATTTCAAGGCAGCTTTAATGTCCTGAGTACGGGATTTGTTAACAACCAACGTTACATTGCGATCGCGCACGATTACCACATCTTCTAAACCTATAGTTACAATCACATCTTCATCGTTGCTGGCATAGACGATCGCGCCATTGGTATCTAGCTCCACATGTTTGGCTAAATTGACATTTTTGTTATCGCCCTTAAACAAACGCTCTAAGGAATTCCAATCTCCCAGGTCATCCCATCCAAAATCAGCCGGTAAAACATAAGCCAATTGGGTTTTTTCCATCAAAGCGTAATCAATACTTTTCTTTTCGACTTCCGCATAAGCTGCCTTACCTTTGTGTCGAAGCAAGGTTAGAAGCTCTGGTGCATGAATCGACAACTCCACTAAAACCACACCCGCTTGAAAGATAAACATCCCGCTATTCCAGCTAAAACTCCCTGTTTGTAAAAAACTTTGAGCCGTTTGTTGATCGGGTTTTTCGGTAAAACGAGTGGCTTTGTAGACGGGAAGTTGGTCAATTTTAGCTGTTAATTCACCTTGCTCGATATAGCCATAGCCTGTGGCGGGTTCAGTCGGTTTAATTCCCAAAGTGACAATCGCCGAGTTATTAGCAGCAAAACTAGCGGCGGCTTTTAGGGTATCTTCAAAGGCATTTTGATTAGCGATCCAATGATCAGCGGGGAAAAAGCCGATTACTGCATCTTCCCCATAACGTTGAGCAATTTCCAAGGTTGCCCAAGTTACAGCTGGTGCAGTATCCTTGCCTTCAGGTTCGATGAGTAAATTCGTTTCGGGTAAATCGGGTAACTGTTCTCTGACAACATCTGCAATCAAGGCTGAGGTAATCACCCATAAATTTTCCCAGCCCCCCGCTAACGAAAGTAAGCGATCGCTTGTTGTTTGGAGTAGACTCTTCCCACTTCCGTCTAAAGATAAAAACTGTTTCGGAAAATGCTTACGACTTAAGGGCCAAAAGCGTTCTCCCTTTCCACCAGCTAAAATTACAGGAATTAACGTAGGGTTTACCATATTAATAGGGCTTAAAACTCGATGTTATTTAAACACATCTTAATATTGTTGCGTATGATATTAAAAGAAATATTTTAGTAGCGATAAATCAATCTTACACATTATTTTTAGTTATCAAGGACATCAAAGATTATTTGTGGACAATGAAATTTAACGTACTTAGCAGCTTTTTATCGTTATTAATTATTTTAAAAATAGCCTTTTAAATTATTAATCTATAATTGTTTTTAATTGTTTAAGTCTATATTACCTCTCCACTATGCAACAATTTCTCTTCAAATTTTTATTTATTATTGGAAATCGCAAGAAAAAATTATTATACTTACTTTTATTCTTTTTGCTGGCTTCTATTATTGATGCGGTAGGGATTAGTTTAATGTATCCCTTTATACAAGTTGCCACTAATCCGACCTTACTAGAAAAAAATCCATTTAATCTTTTTTTAATTAATCAATTAAAACTATCCTCTAATATGGATTTAATTCCTATAATAGGGGGGGGGATTATTGTACTTTTTATTATTCAATTTGTTTTATATTTGACCATCCAAAAATATATTTTTAATTTTAATTACGAGCAAAAAAGAGTATTGGTACTAGAGTTGATGAATGCTTATCTTTATGCTCCTTACACATTTCATTTAAAAAAGAATACATCCAGCATTATTAATAATATTATTTCAGAAACCACTGTATTTAATACTTTTTTAAATAGCCTATTGCGAACAATTACTAATCTTATCATTGTTGTAGTTTTATTGCTATTACTAGCCAAAACTAATTTAAATTTTTTACTTTTAGTTACCTTAGTAATTGCACCAAGTTTAGTTTATGCATATAGATCGATGTCCAAAACTAAAAGTTATGGGCGTAGAATTTCTCAAACAAATCAGGAAATTATTCGATTAATTAATCATTCTTTAGGAAGTGTAAAAGATACTCGCATCATTGGAGCAGAATCTTTCTTTTTAAGCAATATAGATAAGCAAGCAAGAGAAAGTGAGAAATTATCGGCTTTATTTGATATTTCTATCGCTATTCCCCCAGTTGTAATTAAAGGAAGCCTGACTATTTTTATTGTTTTTTTTATTTCCCTAGCAGCTTTTAATTCTCAAGCCAGCATGACCAATATTGCCAGTACCATGGCCGTTTTTGGTGTTGCAGCAATTCGCTTAATCCCAGCAATTAATGTTTTTGTGAGTGCTTTCACCCAAGTTAGAAATTTTAGTTACATTTTGGATTTGGTTTATACGGACTTAAAAGACATTCGTCAACAGCAATTGGATCAAAGTTTTTCTAGTTTTAATAAATCGACAGCTTTCAAGCCAGATGAATTAGAAGTCACAGCAACTAAAAAAATGGCGATGTTTTTTAAACAAAAATTTAGCCTAAGCAATATTACTTATCAGTATCCTGAAGTCAATACTTATGCTATTCAAAATATTTCTTTAACGATTCATAAAGGAGAAAGCATTGGTTTAATTGGAAAATCTGGCTCAGGAAAAACCACCTTAGTTGACATTATTTTAGGTTTGTTATATCCCAAAGCAGGCGATATTCAAGTTGATGGGGTCTCCATTTACCAAGATATTCGGGCATGGCAAAACTTAGTTGGCTATATTCCCCAGTCTATTTTTTTAACGGATGAAACTATTGCCCAAAATATTGCTTTTGGGATTCCTGAATCCTTAATTGATCATGAAAAATTGTGGCAGGCGATTCGCTCAGCTCAACTCGAAGAGTTTGTTCAGCAGTTGCCCCAAGGCGTAAAAACTTTAGTAGGAGAAAGAGGAGTCAGATTATCTGGTGGTCAACGTCAACGAATTGGCATTGCCCGTGCTTTGTACCATGAACCTGAAATTTTAGTATTAGACGAGGCAACTTCTGCTTTAGATAATGCAACAGAACAATTAGTAAATGAGTCCATTAAGGCGTTATCGGGAACGAAGACGATGATTATTATTGCCCATCGCCTTTCGACAGTGAAACATTGCGATCGCCTCTATTTATTGGATCAAGGTAAAGTCATTAAATCGGGAACCTATGAAGAAGTTGTCCTTCAGTCCAATTTAAATCAAAATTGGGAAGAAAACGGTGAAAATCCTCTTTCTTAGTGATTAGTATTTCAAAAGTAGTTAACCGTCCAATTTAGCGATAATTCGTAAATTGAAGCGCGACGGGGTAATCATTTTGCTTCAAAAATTGAATGACTTCCTGAAGAGCATCCTTATCTTTGGCACTTACCCGAACTGCATCGCCTTGAATGGAAGATTGAACCTTTTTAAACTGATCACGAATTTCTTTGGTTATTTGTTTGCCAATTTCTTGACTAATGCCTTTTTTGAGGCTGATTTTTTGACGCACAGTTTTACCGCTAGCAGATTCAATTGCACCATAGTCAAAAATTTTGAGGGATAAATTGCGTTTACTCGCCTTCGTTTGCAAAATATCGTGAATAGCGGTTAACGTCATCTCGCTAGCCGTCTGAATCATGATGTTATCGTCATTGAGTTCTACCGTTGTCTGCGTATCTTTCAAGTCATAACGGCTATTAATGGTGCGAACGGTCTGATCAACCGCATTAACCAATTCCTGCCGATCAAAATCACTAACTACATCAAACGAGTAAGTAGATGCCATAACAAAAATTACTAAAATACTAAAATTAAAAACCCAAACCAGTTATTCCGAAAAATCTTTAAGCTCAACAGTATTGACTAAATTTACTGAAGCGCAGAATTTTCTAGTGGTTTTATTGTAGGCAGAATATTTACCTCAATTCAAGCGGTTTGAAGATTCACATTCTGATTGTTTACAGAATTAATATTTAACTCAAGCGATGATCAACACTTCAACCAGAATATTACTGAGATAATTGGCGTTTCAAAATTTCTAAGGCAGACCAGCGACTATCGAGATTAGTAATGGTTTCTGATGAGCCTTCAACAGGTGATTGGCAATCGTTACCACATAATCGGCGTAGGGGAAAGGCTAAGCACAATTGTTCGTATAACCATCTTTCCACATCAAAATGCCCTTCAGGAGAGAGGCTTTCGGACAAGTCTTCTAGGGCAACTTCCCGTTCTTGCGGTAGCTTTTGGGGAATATCAGCATCTTTATCTAACCAAATCAGTTCTGACGTATCCAAGGAAAGTCGGTGATTATACTGTTGGGTACAGCGATCGCAGATAAACGTAATAATGGTTTCTGCTTTGACTACGGCTTCTAAGAAAGTACCACCATGCCGAACAGCAATCGTTCCCCGAACAGGTGTTAACGTTTCTAAACCCGATACATTCTCGTCAATAATCAAGGTTTGGGTTCGATTGGGAAGATTGAGCAGATGGGGAATATAAATTGGTTGTAAGGCCATGGCAGAGATAATTGAAAAACTCGCTTGACCTCTATCTTACACGGTGCTTTGCCGAAAATTTCTCTTTAACGGGGGGGATTTTTTAACAAATTCTTGTAAAACAAGAAATAAGCAAAACTACTAGGTTCAGCGTTAACTTATATCTTTCTAAGATTCAGCTTGGGGATTCTCTGAACTTTTTGCTAGTTTTTCTTGAACGACTTCCGCTTGTAATTTTTCCCGTTCTTCGGGTGTCATACTTGCCCAACGTTTTTGGAGCATAGCCTCTTCGTAATCATGAATCTGTTTGTGGTAGGTCATATCATGGGTTAAAACCCGAAAGACATAGGATAATAACCAGAGAATTAACCCACCAACTAAGAAAACTTGAGACCAAATGCCTGCTTTTTGACTCTCAAACCCGACCGCTTGCAGAATCAAATAAACCACACCTCCCGATAAGAAGAAGGCCAACATCAGCGCGATCGCGTCAATTCGTCGCATAGATTTCAATCCTCAATCAATGATTAAGCAACACGACGTTTAGGGCGGAAATTTAAAAGGGGGCTGAGCAGTAACAGTCCGGGGAAAAAGAAAAAGACGAGAAAGTACATAAAGGAACGTTCTAAAGAACTCGCCACATACCAACGGCTTTTGAGATAAAAATACAGCAGTCCAGGTAAGACCAAAAGATACAAAACGCTCAACGCAAGATAGATTAAGGCAATTAGGCCTGTTTCCGACATGAGAGTGGATAATACAACGTCCATTGGCTAATCTGAAAAGTAAAAGGCTGGGAATGATAATACAAAATAACGTTAGGTCAACTGTAGCCTATTTGGGCGCGAATTTCATCTGCACTGTTTATCAATCCTATTCATAGGTTGACAGTATGCTTCCCTGTCTCAGATAATAAGAGATCGTGTGTCTAAGGCTCCTGCTCGGATCAGGTTTCAGACATTAACCCAAACAAAATCCCTTGTTTTTCCAAACTTGTGGATACCTGTACGGCAACAATTGATAGAAGAAAACAATGAGTTACGCAATTATTGAAGCGGGTGGCACGCAACTTCGTGTCGAACCAGGTCGTTTTTATGATCTCAATCGTCTTTTTGCTGAGCCTGATGAAGGCTATGTGATCGACAAAGTATTGTTGGTCAGTGACGATAATCAAATCACTGTCGGTCAGCCTTTTGTTGAAGGGGCGACCGTAGAAGGCAAAATTTTAGCCCACCGTCGGGGACGCAAAGTGATTGTTTACAAAATGCGCCCGAAAAAGAAAACCCGCAAAAAACGCGGTCATCGTCAGGAGTTAACCCGTTTACTGATTACATCCATTAGTATTAATGGAAAGGCGATCGCGTCAGTTTCTGAGGAAGACCTTAAGAAACCCGTTTTAAGCAATGCCCCAGCAACCTTAGAAGAAGAGTAAACTCTAAAGATTACTTGAATTATTAATTTAATTTTCAGAAGGAAGGAAAACAATGGCTCATAAGAAAGGGACAGGTAGTACAAGAAACGGACGGGACTCTAATTCAAAACGTCTCGGCGTTAAACGTTATGGTGGTCAAGCCGTTACCGCAGGCAGTATTTTAGTTCGTCAACGTGGAACCCGTGTTCACCCTGGCAATAATGTAGGTCGGGGAAATGATGATACTTTGTTTGCGCTCATTGATGGTGTTGTCAAATTTGAGTACAAAACCCGCAGCCGTCGTAAAGTAAGTGTTTATCCTGCTGAAGTTGCGGCAGAATAATTTGACTCACAAAATTTCTTGATTCAATATTAAATTCAACATTGAAACTAGACGCATCCCTGATTTTCAGTTAGGGATGTTTTTTTATTCACTAATGAACGTGAGTCCGAAATAAACTAATCTTTCCAAAGTATAGGAATGGGATCATAATCAATTTTTAATGGTGATAATGGAGGCAATCTCTGCATAATAGCGGGATAATTATTACGCATTTCTACAAAATCTTGCTCTACTATAGCTTTTATTTTAATACCTGCTAATTTCCATTCAACTGATTTGTTCTTAAAAAACTCTTGCTCACGCATACCTATACTAGGAGTAATGTCAATGATAATTCCGTTACAAGCGATTTCCCAATGATTATTATAAGCTCGATTCTCTTTAGCTTGTCTTCTATGCTCACTGCTGCCAATAGGATAAAAAATACCTCTTATTTCCTTAACATATTTAGTTCGTTTTATCTTTAAACTTGTTTGTTTATTGTCTGCTTGAAACTTCTTGATAATTGCTGCTGCTCCCTTAGAAGTATAGTCACTAGCATCATATTTAATATAGATTGTTGTCAACTTTGATATTGATCCTTTTACTATCCCTATAGCAACTATTTTACGAGCTATTTTTCTTAACAACTGTTTCAAAATTACTTCAGAAGGTATAATTTGTGGCGTTTCTACTTTTGTTGTATTGAGTAACGGCTTATAGCGCTCAATAAAATATTTTTCAGCAGTGTTTAAATCTTCTTTATTCCAGACCAACCAAAAAACTTTAACAGGGTATTTTTGATTGATCTGCTCTATTTGAAATTTACGATGATGATTTTTCCATCTTTTTTGTAAATTCTCTGCTTGACCAATATAATGAAAAATATTATTTGAATCTACAACAAAATAAATTCCTGAAACGTTTGGAAGATTAGTTAAATTATCAAAATCTACACAAGGTAATTCTGAGATTCCATAACTATAAATCATGTCTAACAATCTAGTTATTCAAGTATTAGACTTACGCTCATATTAATAAGCACTGAAAAATAAGATTAATTATAAGCTTCCTATAAAGAAAAATAGATTAATTTTTTTTACAATTATTGACGTAGCATTAAACCAACAATTCCTAACAATAATAAACTTGGTGTTAACCAATCTCCCCATCTAACATATAGGGTTTGGGTTTGCCGACGATAAATTGTGTCTTGATGTAAGACATATTCATCAATAGGAGAAATCCAAATCGTTTTTCCTTGGGGATTAATAATTGCGGAATAACCTGTGTTTGTGGCTCTGGCTAACCAGCGATCGCTTTCGATAGCACGCATGACATCTTGGGCATGGTGTTGGGCAGGCATGGCTTTACTGTAGTGGGCATTATTGGCAGCCGTGACGATAAATTCTCCCCCTTGGGCGGTTTGATAGCGGAAATGTCCAGCAAATGCGGATTCATAGCAAATTGCAACAGTGGCTTGCCCTAAAGGAGTCATGAAAATTTGATCGGGATTGCCTGCAACAAATTGGCCTTCTAAGGGAGATAAACGCTGAATTAAGCCCCCAATAATGGAACTAAAGGGAACATATTCACCGAGGGGAACTAGTTTCACTTTATCAAACTGAGAAATTAATTTTCCTTGAGCATCAATCGAAAATAAACTATTGGTATATTCTTTGGAATTGCCGCCATAGGCTCCTAATAAAACAGGTGTTTTTTCTTGTAAGATAGCTTGATAAAAAGGACTGACCTTAACAAATTCTTCCCAATAAAACGGTAATGCACCTTCTGGCGTTAATACTAAATCAACTTGAGATTGAGCTAATTTAATATAGCCTTCTGTGTAACCTTGAATGGCTTTGGCGTAACCTTCAGGATACAGTTTAATGGTGTTGGGAATATTACCTTGAATGAGTCCCACTTGAAAGGCTTGAGCAGGATTATCATTTAATGGCTGATTGTAGAGATAAAATCCTAATAAATGTAAACTTAAACAAACGCTTAAGGGAATGATTAATAAACCTAATTTAACTTGTTGAAAATATTTTTTAGATATTAAGTAAAGAGGAAGAATTAAAGATAAAATTCCTTTCTGCTGTATCCCCCCTGCCCCCCTTTGTAAGGGGGGGGTTGATAAGCGGTGGGACTTTACGACAATTAATGATGAGCTACTTATTAACAAAACTTCGGCAAGTATCCCATTAACGGCAATAATCGCGGCGGTAACGGTTGTAAAACCTGATAGTTGCCCTAATTGTAAAATCCATAAATTGTTGGGACTTTGGGTATAGGCGATCGCGCTCCACCATAATGGGCCAGCACTCCAAAGACTTTCTAAGCCGCACCACAAGGCGACACCGATTAATACTCTTAATGCTCGATCAATTCCTGTGAGTTTATATTGATAACTTTCTTTCTTGCTTGTTCTCCATTGTTCGATTAAGGTCATGCCAACCGCCCAAAGCCAAACCAAGACTGCGCCCCAAAAGGTAATGGCAATCCAACAGGCGATCGCGATCGCTAAACTGGCTAACCAGGGAACCCCCATCCAGGTCATCGGATGAACGCCCGTAATCCAAAACAGAGCTAACCCGTGATAGCCCCATCCCCACAGAAAGGCATATAGTGTTTTTTGATTAAAAAATAAAGCTAATTTAGTCGGTTTCTTAAAAGTATTTTTAAGACTGAACAATAATAGCCAAAGGGGAACCAAGGCAACCCAGGCTAAATAAAAAGCGGCAACGGGAGCAACCGATAACCCCATCACAATGCCGCTTAATAACGCAATCAAAACTTTAGTCATTCGAGACAAACGCGAGTTGAGAGACATTCAAACTCTCTTGTCTTAGCAAAAAATTGAGACAGAAAAAAGGGCTAACCAGATCTGGTCAACCCATAGGCTTGGGAACGCGCTTGAAATACTAGCTTTGAACCACTAATTTAACATTGGCGTTTTGGAGACCACGCTGTTTAACTTCGCTCAGCGTTTTATTAACGGCGTACTTTTGATTAATAGAATTAATAAGTTCAGTTTGATTGTGTTTTTTAGCAACACCCCAGAGGTCAGCAATCAAGTCGAAAGACCCATCGCTATTGCGAGACCAACCGAGATCATATTCGCCATCCAAAACCGCTACGAGATCGGCACGTACACGCTGACCGTTATAACCACGAACATCAGCTTCGTTTTTAACGGTGATGCCTAAGTCGCTTAAGGATGCTTTTAAGATTTCAGCATCAGTGATTTTGGTGCGGAGAGTGCTAAAGTGGGACATGAGAGATTTCCTCCAAAAGAACAGAAGTCAACAACAACAAAGTGAGAGTCAATAAAGGGCCGCTTCTATTAGGTGATAATATTAACGGCTTTTTGGGAACTGCCAGCCTTTTAGAAGACTAGCCTTTACTCCTGTTAGGGACAGGAGAAAGCTTGTTAGAACTCCAATCGCTGATATTCAGCAACGGAGGTGGAAGCAGGTCGGGCACGTTGTCTGGCCCAATCTCGTAGCGCGGCTACCTGTTCCATCATGGTGCGAGATAAGGGGAGGGTCGATTTAATCGCAGCGATAATATCAAGCTGGGTAAACTCCCGATCTTGGGCAAAAGCTTCATACATGGCTGCAATAATGGCTTGCTCGATCTCTGCACCTGAAAATCCATCAGATACCTTGGCAAGTTGGTCTAAATCGAAGCGAGTAATATCAGACCGACGTTTGCTGAGGTGAATCGTGAAAATATCTTGACGTTCCTCTGGGGTGGGTAAGTCTACAAAGAAGATTTCATCAAATCGTCCTTTGCGGAGGAATTCCCCTGGTAAGCGTTCAACTCGGTTGGCGGTTGCCATCACAAATACAGGCGATGTTTTTTCCTGCATCCAAGTGAGGAAGGAACCGAAGATACGGCTAGAGGTGCCACCATCGGAATCGGCTGAACCCGAATTACCTGCGAAGGCTTTGTCTAATTCATCGATAAAGAGAATGACGGGGGAAATGGATTCGGCTGTTTTCAGGGCGTTTCTTAAATTGGCTTCTGAACGACCGACCATCGAACCATCATAGACTCGTCCCATATCCAAACGGAGTAAGGGTAAACCCCATAACCGTGAGGTGGTCTTGGCAATCAGGGATTTTCCGCAACCTGGAACACCGAGGATCAGCATCCCTTTGGGTTGGGGCAGTCCATATTCTCTAGCTCTTTCGGTGAAAGCGTCAGAACGCTGGGTTAACCACCGTTTGAGTTCATCTAATCCACCGACTGAGGCAATGGTTTCATCTTCTTCGATGTATTCCAAAATACCGTTGCGGCGAATTAGTTGTTTTTTCTCAGACAGAATAATGTCTACTTCGGATTCGGTGAGTTGTCCCGCTTTTACATAAGCTTTACGGTAAACCTTTTCTGCCTCATCTTTGGTTAAGCCCAAGGTTGCTTTGAGCAGTTTTTCTCGAACTTCGGTCGTGGTGCGACGGGTGCGAGTTTTTTCTAATTGCTCTGACAATACTTGATTTAGCTCACTGAGATCAGGTAGGGCGAAGTCGAGAACAACGATATCTTTTTCCAATTCCAACGGGATTTCTTGATAAGGCGACATTAAAAGAATCAACTTATCGGTTCCTTTAAAGCTGGCGATCGCGTCGCGTAACCAACGAGTGACCGCAGGAGAGCTAATAAAGGGGTGTAAATCTTTGAAAATAAAGATACCTGATTCCCGATGACGCACAACCCATTCAATGGCTGCTTCGGGGGAAACCGTATTGTGATGAGTGGTTTGTTGGGGTTGACCGTACTCGATAAATCCATGAGTGACCGTCCAAACATAAACTCGGTGATGCTGTGTCTTCAGTTGGGCAATTTTCGCGATCGCTTGTTCTGCCCGTTCTTCCTCAGACGTTACGAGGTAGATAAGAGGATATTGAGCCTGAACAAGAATACTTAGCTCTTCTTTCATAAGTATCGACCTGGGTTATTGGTTGGACGGCGGGCTAACCGAGGTGCTCCTTTAGCAAGGAACAAGGACTTCTTCGATTGGCATTTCGCCTTGGGCGGGAACGGTTTCGATAACATCCAAAGGAAAGTCTTCTGTCAAAATACTAGGTTGATTTTTGAGGGAGACCATTTGCCCATCGCGCATGACCATTGCGGCATCGCATTCGGGACAAATATGAACTTGGTGAGTTTTTCCAAAGGTGCTAGCGTCTTCCGCTTCGACCTTATCGGGATGTTTTAGATAGAATTCAATTGCTTTTTCGACAATCGATGACATTGATTCAACGTCAATAGCAGAACGAATTCTCAGTTGCCGATGAATTCCTGGAGGTAAATAAAGGGTGACCTTTTGCTTGTCTTGCATATCAGTCTTGATTGATGTACCCATTGGGTATTGCTCTAGGTTAGCGAAGGAAACTTTATTCTGTCAAGCGGTCAAGCCTCTATGACAGCAAGTTCTTAATATTTGTTTACAAAAAAAGAGGAATCAGGGCTTAAGTCAAGCTTTACTTAGTCTCCCTAACCTTTGTCAGATAAGTCTTTGAGCAATGTTAAGGGAGGGGCATCGGTTTGTAAACAGTTTGTAACGATGAAGTTAACAGTCGGTGGCTGTCATATTAATACCAATTTAATTTGATTAAAGTGCAGACTTAATTATCCATGAGATCCCCTCTAGCCCCCCTTATCAAGGGGGGAAGCCGTAGGCGGGGGGATTTACGGGTTGTTTGATGTATCTTTTTGAGCCAAGAGATTCTGAATGACGGTGGCTAATTGTTTCAACTTGACGGGTTTGGATAGATAATCCGTTGCTCCTGCGGCTAAACAGCGATCGCGGTCTTCGGACATGGCAAGGGCGGTTAGGGCAATAATGGGAACTTTGCACAAGTTAGGATCACGACGTAGCATCTGGATCGCTTCGAGTCCGTCCATGCCTGGCATTTGAATATCCATCAAAATTAAGTCGGGACGATGGCTTTGGGCTAAGGTAATAGCTTCTTGTCCATTATTGGCAATGAGAAGTCGATAACCTTTTAATTCGAGATAGCTAGTAATGGTAATGATATTGGCTCCATTGTCCTCTGCTAGCAAGATCAAAGGAGGCGTTGGGCCAAAATCAATCAGATTATTCTCTTTTTGATTATCAATCTTACTAACAATTTGAGGCTGGAAATGAATAATGGTGGTCGGATCGGAGGGTAAATCCACCGTAAAACAGCTTCCTTCCCCGATTTTACTGGTAAGTCCGACTTGACCGCCGTGCAATTCCACAATTTGCTTAACTAAGGCCAATCCTAAACCTGTTCCCGTATATTGACGATTGAGCGCGCTATCAATTTGGACAAAAGGCTTAAATAGCTTATCGACATTTTCCGATGAAATCCCAATTCCTGTATCCGTAATGGCAATCCGCAAAAATGTCTGGGCGGGGTTGGTGTCGGTCTCAACTTGGGAAGCTGTAAGGGTTACTTTTCCGCCTTCGGGGGTGAATTTGACTGCATTGGTCAGTAAATTAATCAAAACTTGGCGAATACGGCGTTCATCGACTAATAAATTGGGTAAATAATGAGGAAGATTAATGTCTAACTGGATTCGTTTATTGAGGGCGATTTGTTTAATAAAGGCTAGACTCGATGAACACAATGGCTCAATGGCAACTGAATTGAGTTCTAATTCGATCAGACCCGATTCAATTTTGGCGACATCAAGAATATCGTTGATCAGGGATAACAGGTGAGAAGCACTATTTTCAATGGTTTGTAGGGATTTTTTCTGTTTTTCATTGATATCTCCAAACAGTGCTTCGAGTAATCCTTCCGTCATACCGAGAATGGCATTAAGAGGAGTTCGCAGTTCATGGCTCATATTGGCCAAAAATTCATCTTTTAGGCGGGTTGCACGGGCTAGTTCCTGATTGCTGGCGAGGAGTTGTTGTTGAGTCTGTTGGCGTTCGGAGAGTTCTTGTTGTAATTGATCGACGAGTTTAGCTTGTTGAATGGCGATCGCGAGTTGATTGGCCAATTGTTGACCCAGATCAATTTCCGATTGTCGCCACTGTCGAGTGTTACTGCATTGATGAATACAGAGTAAACCCCATAATTCTTCACCACAGAGGAGGGGTAATACTAAACTGGCTTTGACTTCAAATTGGGCTAACACATCGATATGACATTGTTGGAGTCCATTGTGATAAATATCGTCTACTACTAAATAGCGACCTTGGGCATAGGAAGCAGCATAATTTTCGCCAAAGCAATGATCGTGAACCCGAATTTCTAAAGCTGAAGAAAAGCCATTAATGACCGATTCGGCAACAAACTCCCCGTCATCGTAGCCAGAGTCTGGATAGAAGCGAAAAATTCCGACGCGATCAGCCTGAAGAACTTGGCGAATTTCTTGGCAGGAAATATGAAAAATAGTTTGCAAATCCAGAGATTGACGGATTCTTTGGCTAATTTCTCGTAATAGCTGTTCTTGTACCGCTTGTTGTTGGAGTTGTAACTCGGCTTGTTTGCGTTGGGTGATATCTTCCGCAATTCCTGCAATGCGGTAAACCTCTCCTTGTTCATTTTTAATCGGAAAGGCGCGATCGCGAATCCAACGAATTTCACCATCAGGTCGAATAATGCGATATTCTTCGTCGTACTCGCCGCTTATTTGTTTAGAAATCGCTGTCACTACCCGATCTCGGTCTAGAGGATAGAGTGCATCGAGCCAAGCATCAGGAGTGATAAATAACTCTTGGCAAGGACGACCCCAAATGCGTTCATAGGCTGGGCTAATATAGATTCGCTCTTGACGGTTGAGATGAAGAACCCAGAGTACGGCATCCACGACTTCTGCTAATTGTCGAAATTTTTCTTCGTTGTCTCGTAGAGCTATTTCGGTTAATTTCCGTTGGGTAATATCCTGAAATACACCGACTAAACCGATTACTTCACCGCCCCAATTGCGTAGAGGAGCTTTATAGGTTTCCAGCCAGCTTTGTTGTCCATTAACAAGGGTTTGGGATTCCTCTATGCCCAATTTTGCAACACCGAATTCTATGACTTCTTGATCATCTTCTCGGTAGGCAAGACATTCCGCTTCGGTAAAGGAAAAGTCAAAATCGCTTTTACCGACAATTTCTTTGGCTGAGTCTAAGTGTAAGATATTAGCTAAGAGCCGATTACAACCTAAAAAAGTGGAATTGCGGTCTTTCCAAAAAACGGGCAGGGGAATGGTATCAATCACGGTTTCGATAAATTGTTGGGATTCCTGTAGGGCGCGTTCGGTTCGTTTGCGATCGCTGATATCAATGCCTGAGGCGATGAGATGAGTAACATGACCTTGGGCATCAAATAGGGGATGGATAATAAAATCGATTTCCCGCAATTTACCTTCTAAATCTTGAATGGCAATATCAAAACGACAGTTTTTTCCCTGTCGGGTTTGGTTAATCGCTTGCCGAATAGTTTCCTGTACTTCAGCAGAATAAGCCCACCAATAACTGTCAGCAAAGGGTTGGCCAAGAACGGATTCTTTGGTAATTCCTGCAATTTTAAGAGGAGCTTGATTGACTTCTAATATGATGCCATCGGGTGACAGAATACCCACAAAAATATACAGGCTATCTAAAACATTACGCCAAAACATTTCTCTTTCTTGTTCTTTTTTGGCTACTTCAAGTTGTTTCAGAAGTTGAAATTGTTTCAGGACTGCTGTGATCGCGCGCTGTAAGGTATTGGCTGTTAAACTTTTTTTTTCTAAGTAATCTTCGGCTCCATTTTTGAGTAATTCAACCGCAACTGCCATATTTTCCTGTCCTGTTAAGGCGATCGCCGGAATTTTGGAGAGTTGAAACTGAGCCTTCAAGTGCTGTAATAATTCTAATCCCGTCATATCAGGCAACCCGTATTCCACAAGAAACACATCGGGGAATTGTTGTTGACAGTAACGAATGGCCTGCTCGCCATTTTCCACTTCAATTACTTGATAGGCGGGATGTTCTGTCGTAGTTTGGGTTAACCAACGCCGATATATGCCGCGATCGCTTTCCGAATCATCCACGAGCAAAATAGTATATAGATTGTTGTCAATCATTCGACGTTATACCGCTTAAATTTTGAATGAAAAAGTTTGCAACTGAATGGAGAAACTAAAATAGCTGCCTAAAAACAGTATTTTCAAACAATTAAACCCATGCTACCAAAAATTAATTCTAAAAACCAAACAACTCAGATCCATTCACTCACAACATTTTAAATATCTCAACAACGGTTATTGATATTTTTTTAAGCCTCTAAGCTGAGCTTAAGATATTTTTAATTTTTTTAAAGAAGTTTCTTTTAATCGGAAATAATTGTTCAGAAATTTGTTTAATTGTTAATAGGATTTTTTGACATTTATTTAGGATTGATTTGTTTCAAGAAAAATTATTGGGCTGAGTGTAGACAGAATTATGGTTTTCTTCAGACATCCCTTCACTTTAAAAATCTTAGCAACCAATCTTGCCACAGAACTTCTCGAAGGATTAAGGCTTTGGCAAGAAATGGAATTGTTGAAAGCCGAAGAAAGTCGTTTAAAAATTGTTGTCACCCAAAATTTGGAACCTATCGTACAGTTAACGTTTCAAACGGAAACGAATCAAGCCCAAATTGTAGAAGGATTACAAGCCTGGTTAAGCCTGGGGTTATTGCAAAATGCCCAAATTGTCTGTGATCTCACCGTTGATGCTACTCATTCCCAGTTATTAATCGGATTAGACCACTGGCTCAATCTAGGACTGGTTACAGAAGCCGATATTAAAAAACAAGCGGCCTCTGCCTTAAGTTGCGAACTGCCTGAGCTTGTCCGTCAACCTCGACGCATTCCAGCAACATCATCGTCATCAACCCGTTTTCAAGAAGAATTAGAAGACCTCACCCCCATTCCTCCTGCTCCGACCATTACCCCAGTTCCGCCCCATCCCCCCAGTAAATTACGTCAAATAGTGCAATCTTTGCTGGCTGAATTAAGTGTCTTTTGGCTGCTGCTGTTGGGCGTTTTTATGGTGGTGGTTTCCTCTGGGGTCTTGGCGGCTAGTCAGTGGCAACGTTTTCCAGCAACAGGACAATACGGGATTTTGTGGCTTTATACCTTGGGCTTTTGTGGGGCAAGTGTTTGGTCTGTTGGCCAGGAGAATTTACGGCTGACTTCCCAGGCGTTACGGCTGATCACATTACTCTTAATCCCCGTCAATTTTGTGGCGATGGATAGCTTTCAGTTATGGAATAGTTGGTTAGGCTGTTTTTTAGTCGCGATCGCGGCCTTATCGTTAACTTTTCTTGCCAATTTGCTGTTAACCCCTGAACGAACCCAACAGCGTTGGTTATTACTTAATTTTTTAGGTCTGAGTTATTTACAGTGGGGTTGGACAATATCGGGCATTCCTTTGGCGGCTACCTATGGGGGAATCATCGGAACTAGTGCCATTACCTTTTATCGTTTTAGAAAACGAACCGAAGAAACCGAATCAAGCGTATTAACTCGTCATCTCCCCATAAATTTCAATGGGGTATTAATTTTCTATGAATTACTGATTTTAGTAATCAGAGCTATTTTTCTTGCTCAAGTTCCCCCGCCCCAATTAGGACTCGCGATCGCCTTAGCTGGAGCCTTAACCGTTTGGCAGATTGATCAAGTTTGGGAAAACACTTCTACTGAGCTTTTTCGTAATCGTTTAGCATCAACCTTAGACTGGATTGGCGGGGGATTAATCGGTCTGGGTTGGTTAATTTCCGTTTGGGCTATTCCCTGGCAAGGATTCATGATCAGTTTACTGGGTGCATGGTTTTTGACCCGACGACTTTACCGATATCAAAAAAGTATTGATTTAGTAGGGCTTTGGTTAATCGGATTGCAACTCTTTTGGGTGGGTTGGCGTTTAATTCCCGATAATGTAAAAACAGCCGCGATCGCGCTTGGTCAACAATTCACGGGGTTAGACGATCAGACATTTCGCCTGTTGAGTGTCGCTCTTTTGCCCTATTTAGTCATTACCATCAACTTAATCGATTTTTTGGCTAAACGGCATCAAGTTACGTTGACTAAAACGGCTAATCATCTGGCGATCGCGTTCGGAATACTTTTGGCCTTAATGAGTCTGACCAATGCGAGTTTACGCACGCTCAATTTTGCCGGTTCTACGTTGCTGTTAATTAACAGAACTCAGAATGCGTCCCTCAATCAATCCGAAAATAGATTAGAAACCAATAAAACTGCTCAAAAGTTAGGGTTTTATAGCCATTGCGGGGTTTTATTAAGCTTAGGATTTTTAATGAATTGGCTCTTTCCTCGACTGACGCTTGGCTATTGGGCTATTTTCTTTTTGAGTCTGGCAATCGTGGAGAGTTTGTGGAGTATCCGACCCCTAACGTGGCCTCGATGGTTGGGGTTGATGGGAGAAACGGCTCAGTCTTTTAGTTTAGGATTGGCCGCGATCGCCTATGGTTTATTGGGCATTAATCAAATTGCCGCTTGGCAAGGATTCACGATTTTAGGTCAATCGCCTATTGTTCCGAATAGTTGGGGGTTACTGTGGGGAATGATTCCCCTGAGTTGGACAGCGATCGCCGTCTGGATTCCTTCCCAACGCCCACTGGCCAGCTGTTTAGGAATTTGGGCATCGGTACTGTGGCAGGGGTTAACGCTTTTTGATCCGCTTTCTCGTTGGCCAAGTTTGGGGAGTGCTGCTCTATTTTTTCTGGTTAATACCTCAATCTATCCTACTCAGTTAAGAACGATTATTACTCTGGGCGGCGTGATCAGCTTTTGTGTCAGTGGCTTGGAAATGGCTCAACTGATTTCGATTCAACAGTTGGATCATGTTCTGGTTTTAGCGATCGCGTTAATGGGTTTTCTGTGGGGATTGCGGCACTGGCTCACCCATCGAACTACGAATTTAGCCTTGTTATATCAAAATGCAACGGATGTTTGGGCCTATGGTTTAACGGGCTTAACGATGGTTTTGTTACTCATTCTTCATCCTGTCTTAGTTCCTAATTTTATCGGTTTTACGGGGTTGGGCGTGATGGTGTTAACAGCCTATCGGAGTCTGCAAGAGCCTTTATCGCCTAAAACCAATTGGTTCAATATTGGGATTTTATTAATTGCTCAAATTCCCCTGTGGTCGATGTCGGGCTGGAATTTTGTGGCCTTGGCGATCGCGGTGGGGTTGATGATCGGACAGACACAACGATTAGCGTCTGGGGCTGCGGCTTTTATTACCGTTGGTGTGGGATTAGCGTTAGAAATCAGGATTTTACAATTATTTACTCCGAATTGGATTTCTCCCGATGGTTTATTAATTAGTGCTATAACCGCGATCGCGCTGTGGGGATTACGGGATTTATTACGCCAACAATCCCGACCAATTGGGAATCTATATGTTCAAGCGTTGGATATTTGGGGTTGGAGTTGCTGTAGTCTCGCCTTAGTGGGTATCACCCTGCATTCCTGGCTGTTATACCAATCCCTTATTCCTGCTTCAGTTATTGCCATCAGTGCAGCGGCCTTAAGCCTGTTAGCGTTAGCCTATCGAACGACACTCCAACCCCGTAATGAGGTGATGTATGCCTTGGCTTGGGCCGTTGAGTTATTAACGTTGGAAATTTTAGGTTGGTCGGGACGGTCTTTGGTAGCTCTCGCGATCGCCAATATTCTGTTAGGTTTGGTGACACAATGGTTAGGAGATTGGTGGCAAAAACGGTCTGAAGAACGGCTCTATCTCAGTAGTTTTCATATTTTGCCCTTACTCTACGGGGCATTGGGGGCGAGTTTGCGTTGGGGATTGTTTACCCGTTGGACAGGCTTAACGACGTTGGGTTTAGTCTTGATTGCCCTGGGAGTCGGTCGTCGTCGCCCTGCACTAAAACCGTTACTCTATCTCGCTTTAATCGGTGTTTCTCTTTCTGCTTATGAATTATTACTCTATCAAGTAGCTGGTTTAGCAACGGGAGATCAATTCTTGGCCCTAGCAGCCCTCACGACAGTAATCATGTATGCCTATCGTTTACTGATGCCCTGGCTCAAGGATTATTTAGATTTTACTGAGGATGAATTAAAAGAATTTGCCCATATTCATTGGTTTATCGGCAGCTTTTTCGTGTTAGTGGCTCCTATTTTAACGGTTCAAATCAATGCTTTGATCGGTATCGGTGCAGGCTTGTTTTTAACCCGTTATGCCCTCTGGCAAGGGCGTGATCCTGATGCCCCTGAATTTTTGGAATATTGGACTTATTTGGGCATTGGACAGGCGATCGCGCTTCTGGTTTATGGAACTAATCTTAATCCTTTGGCGAAAGAATTATCTGTTCTGCTGTTTCCGTATTTAGGCTTGCTGACATCAATTGCAGGTATGGTCATCTACGCTTTACCCTGGACAGATTGGCAGTGGTCTTTGCGGCCTTGGCGACAGTTGGCGATCGCGTTGCCGTTACTGGGTTTATTTCCCAATTTACAGGAGTTTTATCCCTTAAATTATTTGGCGATCGCGGGCTTTTATGGGGGCTTGGCCTACGTCCGTCAACAACCAAGGTTAAGTTATCTCAGCCTTTTATTAGTGGATATCGCGATTCTTAATGCTTTAGAAAATTTTAAGGTTCAAATTCCTTTTTTATACGGGTTAATATTCGGTTTATCTTTGTTTTATATTGCCTGGTGCGATCCCTTTTGTAAAACAAACTCAGGTTTTGAAGTGCGTCATGTTATCCGTTTGATTGGAACAGGCGCGATCGGGTTAACGACTTTAATGTTTCATTTTCAACCTGGCATTTATCCAGCCCTTAGCGGTTTAGTTCTCATTTTTGCGGGGTTAGCATTACGAATACGAGCTTTTCTTTATGGCGGAACGGTAATCTTTATTGCAATCGTCTTTTATCAACTGGTTATCTTAATTTTGGAATACTCATTGCTGAAATGGATTATTGGTTTAGTGATAGGGTTAGGATTTATCTGGATTGCGGCAACTTTTGAAACTCGTCGAGAGCAATTTAGTCATTTAATCCGCAATTGGTTAATGGATTTGGAGGAATGGGAATAAATATAACAAAAGGTTGCCAAGAATATGCCCCGATAAATTGCAAAGTTCTTGTGATCGCGTCCTGACGCTGTGATTAAAAAACCTCCCAATTGCTTGAGAGGTACATAAGAGTCCATCATTGACACGGTATTCATTACTCACGTATCCGATTAGGACAGATGAGCAATCCTGAAATGCAACAGATTATAACAATCTTGTTTGCAAAGTTTTCTCATCCGTTAGGGTAAGCATTACACGATCGCTTCTAAATCGTGGGCAGTGTGGGACAGTTGAGAGGTTCCTGCTTTGATTTGGGTCAAGCTGGCTGCGGTTTGTTGCGCGCCTTGGTTGATGCTGTCCATTGCTTGTAGCACTTGTTGAACGGCTTTTCCTTGTTGGCGAATGTTGAGAACGATCTGTTGGTTATTCATGGCCACGTTATTGATCGATTCCAATACACCAGAGAAGGCATTGGCTGTCCGTTCGGTCACTTGCAACCCTGCATTCACGGTCTTGGTTCCTTCGTCCGTCACCATAACGGTGGTATTAATCGCATTTTGAATGTCGGAAACTAAACTACCAATATTCGTGGCAGACTGACGACTTTGATCGGCTAATTTGCGAATTTCTTCGGCAACCACCGCAAAGCCTTTGCCGTGTTCCCCTGCGCGGACAGCTTCCACCGAAGCATTCAGGGCTAACATATTGGTTTGTTGGGACAGGTCACTCACTAAGGAGGAAATATTGCCAATTTGGTTGGTTTGTTCCGAGAGGCGTACAATCTGATCGGCGATCGCGGCGACTTTATTTTTCAGGTCAACCATCGTGGAAACGGTTTCTTCAACGGATTCGTTACCATTGTTAGCCAGTTGTAATACTTCAGTGGCCGCTTGGGCAGCAGATTCGGCTTGTTCTTCCGACTGACGAGAGGAAGCGCCCAACTCATCCATCGTGGTTGTGGTTTCACTCACAGAAGCCGCTTGTAAATTGGCTGTCCGTTCCTGTTCTTCCATCGTGGCCGCAATTTCACTGGCAGAAGCTGTAATATCAACCACCGCTTTTTTGACATCATCGGTAATTTTTTTGGCGATCATATTGCCCAAAACAATAGATGCAGAACCACCACCAAAAAGACCAATTAAAGTAATACCGATCAAAATTACCGTGATTGTATTTTGTTTAGTATTTAATCCTTCAATGATCTTGGTTTGGCGTTCCAACATTTTATCTTTGAGCTTATCGAAACTACTCATTTCTAGGTCTTTAACCCGTGGCATCGCTTGGGCAACCTTACCAGCAGCAATTAATTTCATTAGTTCTGCGCTTTCAACTCGGCGAACTTCTATTTCCTTTTGTAATCTTTCCCAATCGGCTTTTTGTTCCGCGTTATGAATTTTATCTCCCATTTCAGCTAGGGTATCTTCTATCCGTTCTTCCCCCTTCTGGTAAGACTCTACAAAATGATTATCTTTGGGAAATAGGGCCGCACCACGGACACTGCGAACAATTCGAGACATGTGAATAACTGTTCCATTGAGCGTGTCAATAACTTGATTCGCTCGTTCTGTGTCATGAATCACGTCACTCGTCATTTTGGCGGTGATACCAATCGCTAGGGCAAAGACCGTTAATGCCCCCAAGGGCACGCTATAGCCTAAGAGAATACGGCTTTGTAATTTTTTGGATTGTAGAATGTTACCCATCATGATAGTCCTCTAAAATGTTTAGAAATCAATTGAGAAATTTTTTAGAAAAAATTGAGAAACGCTAAAATTATTCGTTTCAAAACAGATCAATTACTCAATAAAGTTGAAATATTGTCAAAGACGCAATTCTCATTCTGTGTAGGTCACTATTTGCAAAAAAAGCAAAAAGTTATTCAGACCTAGAAAATCCATTTACGAATTGTGCAGTTTGGAGATAAAAAAAGCCGTTTACTGGTCTATTTTTTTAAGAGTTTTGAAGCTCCTATTGAGTTCTGCGTTCAATCGTCGTGAATGAATGGGAATAGGGTCAGCTAAAAATCCTGAAACGAAAGGCAATCATTTTTAAGGTTGTCAATGGACAATTTGAGAATGATGATCAGGGATTGTTACGCTAATAAATCGTTGGACTTGTTCCCTTTTCTTCATGACAGAATTTGTAAGCTTGTCTTGCAAAATATTTGATCTTAACTCTGGAAAATCAATGTTGAGAGTTTAAAGACGGTGAATGCAAGAGCAGTTTGATATTTACCAAAAAGGATAATTGAGAAATTTATGTCTTTTGTATTTCTACCTATTAGTATAGGACTAATCTGTCGAGTTTGGTTTATCGTGAAAATAATCTTTAAAAAAATTTATAATAACAATTGCTTTTAACAATGTCAAAAAGCGCAAAACCTTTTCTCTACAATGCTTTGCAGATTTGTCGAGTGTAATTCTACGGAAAAATCCACTCAACTTAACAGCAATTTAGGGGGGGATAATTCCCTAACTTGTTGCTGAGAATCGTGGATCATCTCGGCCTATTTGCAATGTAAATTTTAACTAACGACTGCCTCACAAGTTTAAATTTTTCTGTACTTTTACAGATTATTGAAGCAGGAATGATAAGTAGAGCAACTACATAAAATGTAAAAAATTTTTTGAACTTTATCCCCCCCTGCCCCCCTTACTAAGGGGGGAGCCGATAGGCGGGGGGATTCTATCAAAAATAAGGTTGACTTACTCAAAGAAGATTAAACAGCTTCATCGACTAATAAACTGCCGCCTAAAATAATTTCGGTGAGGTTAATGAGTCCTAACATTTTGTCTTTATAGGGAAGGACACCTTGGAGATAGCTCTGATTGATATCGCTTTCCACACTAGAAGGATCAAGAACATCCTTGGGATTGAGCATCAAAATGTCATAAATGGCATCGATTAATAGGCCCACCACCACCCCATCTACATTGACGATCATGGCTTGGGTATTTTTAGACGCGATCGCTCTCGGTAAATTAAACAAAGCGCGAATATCGATCAAAGTAACAATTTCCCCCCGCAGGTTAATATTGCCCACAATAAAAGACGGGGCGCAGGGAATAATGGTGACACGGTTAAATTTAATAAATTCTTGAATGAGAGAAAGATCTACGCCGAAAAATTCTTGATTCAGGTTAAAAACAGCCAAGGGTTTTAAGCCTGTGAGATCTTTGAGTTTCAGGCTTTGCCGTAAACTGTCGGCCCGTTTTTGTAGAACTTTGCGTTCGTAGGGACTCGCTTCAGGGAAAAAGAGGGGAGATTTAACGACGACGGGGGTTTCTTCGGCTAAGGGGTCTTCGGTGGGGTCTTCCCCAGCTTCCAACGCTTCTAAGGCATCCAGATCTAGCTCTAAATTTAAGCCTTGGGCCTCTGTATAGCGGAGTAGTGCTTCTAAATCCAGCAATAATAATAAATTTTCGTCTTCTTGGAGATAGCCGCTAATAAATTTTTCTTGTTTAAAGTCCAGAAGCGGGTGGTCGTGGGACAGTTCGGGGGTAATGAGTTGATCATCAATAGATCGGACTTCGTGAACCTGATTGGTTAAAATGCCGAGGGTTAATTCCTGCCAATGGAGGATAATAATGCTGTCATTGAGGGAATAGGGCGTAACGGGATAACCAAAGCGGAGATTGAGATCCATTACGGGAATAATGGTTCCGCGCACATTCACTGTCCCAATAATATCGGCAGGGGCTTCAGGAATGGGCGTAATTTCGGGGAGGAAAAAGACCTCTTGGACAGCAGTGGCTGGCACACCGTAGCGGAGATTATTGTGGGTAAAGTTAAGATAGTAAGTCATGGTCATAATCCTTCGTAAAAGTTGCTAGGAAATCAGCCAGTAGGGGGCTTGTTAAAACTTAAAAACATTAAAATTGGAGTTCTGAGAGGAGGGCTTCAACGGTGATATTATCGAGTTCTTTAATGGTGGTTTCTTTGGGTAAACGTTGAAGAATTTTGAGGGCGGATTGTTGCATTTTTTTGGCTCGGTTAAAATCTCCTTCCCGTTGATACAAACTTCCTAAATTGATGTAGGCCGCCACAGCATCGGGGTCTAGGTAAATGACGGTTTTTAAGGCTTTTTTGGCTTCTTCGATATGCCCTTGTTCTTCTTCGATATGGGCAATTAAATGATGGGGTGTAGAGGAAAAGGCATTCAGGTTAATGGCAGTCTGGCACCATTGTTTAGCTTTTTCGTAGTTACCTAAATTGGCCTGTAATTCCGCCATTAAATAGGAAGAGTCGTAATGATTCGGCGATCGCCGTAGGATCTGCTCTAATTTGGTTTGGGCGAGTTGGTAGGATTTATTTTTAACCAGTTGTTTAACCTCTTGCAAAATATCGGGTTCTGCTGTTGTTTCGGTGGTCTTGGGCGTTGTTGGAGTCGGAGCAGTGGGCTTCAGGGGAGAATGAACTGTACGGGTGGGTGCAACAGGAACACTAGCAAAGTTTTGATTAAATAAGGGTTTCGCGGTTTCTTTCGGTGTAGTGGGAATATCGAGGGGAGGAGCTTTGGGTTTAAAGGATTGGCTGGGAGAGGGGTGACTTGCCAGTTGGCTAAAGTCTCCGCTGCGGCGTTGATAGACAACGGATTCAGGGAATAATTTGGCTTGAAAGGCTTTGATGTGGTTATTGTTTAATTCGGCATGGCCCGTGAGCAGGTAGCCATTGGGTTTAAGGGTATTAAAGAATTTTTCGACAACGTGCGCGATCGCCTGATCGGTAAAGTAGATAAACACGTTACGGCAGATGATCAGATCCATATCCCGCAATTCCGAATTGAGGCGAGGAAAGGCATCACGGGTGAGATTAACCTGATGAAAACGAACTAAGGTGCGAATTTCTTCATTGAGTTGATAGTAACCCGCAGCATTTTTAAAATAACGAGCTTTAATGTCCTCTTCAACCTGACGAAAAGACCAGGTATTGTAATAGGCACGTTTGCCATGATCTAAGGATTCACGGTTAATATCAATCCCTAAAATTACTAAGTTCCAATCCTGAAGATCGGGGATCAGTTCCCGTAACAAAATGGCGATGGAATAGGGTTCTTGTCCTGTCGAACAACCTGCACTACAAATGCGGAGGGTTTTAATGCGTTGGTTGCGGCGAATCAGTTCAGGTAACAGGGAATTTCTTAAAAGATGAAATTGACCTTTATCACGGAAAAAATAACTTTCTCGATTAGTGACCAAACAAACAAATTTTTGCCATTCTTCTTCACTTTCTGGGGTCGTGCTGGCCAGTAGATTGTAATAGGCTTGGGGGGACGAGAGATGAAGGGCTTTGAGGCGAGAAAAAATGTTATCCCCCATCGACCCGTAATTTTGGGCACGAATTTCAATACCCGTTTGTTTGGCGATTAGGTCAACAAAATCTTCCCTTAAGCTTGGTGAGATGGTTTCAGTAGTAGGCATCGTTTTTACTCCTTAATTGCCCATGAATAATGCTTTTTAGTTCATAATTTCCAGAATTTTTGGGCCAATGTCGGGTAATCCGAGAACGAGCTTGGCGGCTCCCAGTTTAATGGCTTCCTGGGGCATCCCAAAGACCACGGAAGTTTCTTCGTTTTGGGCAATGGTATATCCCCCTTTTTGTTTCAGGCTCAATAACCCCATCGCGCCATCTTTGCCCATGCCAGACAGCAAAATCCCCAAGGCCGACGCACCGTAGTTGCGGGCTACGGTTTGAAATAGCACCGTTGCAGACGGACAATGACCATCCACTAGGGGCCCATCGGCACAATAAAACCGCCCTTGAGCATCCAGTTGCAGATGATGGCGTTCAGGCGGAAAGTAGATCACCCCCCGTTGCGGCGTTTCCCCCGTTTTGGCGACCACAACAGGAAGTTTGCTATTTTGCCCAAGCCAATCGAGAAAGCCTGCTAAGAAGTTTTTACTGATATGTTGGACACAGAGGATCGGGAGGGGAAAGTTGGCGGGTAAGTGGCTTAAAATTTCTTGGAATGCCTGGGGGCCACCCGTCGAAGCCGCGATCGCGACCACTTTAAAGGATTTGGGTAAAGGGGCTGTGCTAACGGGAATAGGGGGCTTAACGGTGGCTTTGTCTCCTTTAACATTTAAGGTTGCGCCCCGATTGCGTTTGGTGAAAACCTTAACCCCCGATAAAACCCGAATTTTGGTCAGGAGCTTCTCGGTGAGCATTTCGTATTCTTCAATTTGGCCGCTACGGGGTTTGGCAAAAACATCCACCGCCCCCGCATCGAGCAACTGAAAAACATTATTTTTGTCTTCATCCTGAACAACCGCACTAATCACCAAGATAGGCTTGGGATTTTTCTCCATGACCGTTTGGGTTAGCTCTAAGCCGTTCATTTTGGGCATGAGCAGATCGGTACAGATGACATCGGGTTTTAATTTCCCGATCATCTCCAGGGCATCAATTCCCGTGCGTGCCGTCCCAACCACCTGAATATCGGGTGCGGTTGAAAGCATTCGTTTGAGAATCGTCACCGCGAGGGGAGAGTCTTCTACTAGTAGCACTTTAATGGTCATGGGAGTATCCAAAGCCGAAGCTGAAAAATAATGTAAGGTTCCGTTGCCCCCAATCCCCCAAAGTAGGGGGACTTAAGCAAGGTGGGGCGGAAAAATTAAACGATCGCTTCTAAATCCTGAGCAGTGTGGGACAGTTGGGACGTTCCCGATTTAATTTGGGTCAAGCTGGCTGCTGTTTGTTGCGCGCCTTGGTTGATGCTGTCCATTGCTTGTAGCACTTGTTGAACGGCTTTTCCTTGTTGGCGAATGTTGAGAACGATCTGTTGGTTATTCATGGCCACGTTATTGATCGATTCCAATACACCAGAGAAGGCATTGGCTGTCCGTTCGGTCACTTGCAACCCTGCATTCACGGTCTTGGTTCCTTCGTCCGTCACCATAACGGTGGTGTTAATAGCATTTTGAATATCAGAAACCAGCGAGCCGATATTGGACGCAGACTGACGACTTTGATCGGCTAATTTGCGAATTTCTTCAGCAACCACCGCAAAGCCTTTGCCATGTTCCCCTGCACGGACGGCTTCCACCGAGGCATTCAGGGCTAACATATTGGTTTGTTGGGACAGATCACTCACTAGAGAGGAAATATTGCCAATTTGGTTGGTTTGTTCCGACAAGCGCACAATCTGATCGGCGATCGCGGCGACTTTATTTTTCAAGTCAACCATCGTGGAAACGGTTTCTTCTACCGATTCGTTACCATTGTTAGCCAGTTGTAATACTTCACTGGCCGCTTGAGCAGCAGATTCGGCTTGTTCTTCCGACTGACGAGAAGAAGCCCCTAACTCATCCATCGTGGTCGTGGTTTCACTCACAGAAGCCGCTTGTAAATTGGCTGTCCGTTCTTGTTCTTCCATCGTGGCGGCAATTTCACTGGCAGAGGAGGTAATATCGACCACCGCTTTTTTGACATCATCGGTAATTTTCTTGGCGATCATGTTGCCCAAAACGAGGGACACAGCACCACCCCCAAATAAACCCAAAATCGTAATCGTAATGGCAACGGTGATGATTAGGGTTTGCCGATTGGTTCGGTCTTGTAAAATCTCCGCTTGCCGCTTGAGCATCGTGTCTTTGATCTTATCGATGCTGGTCATGTCTAAGTCCGCAATCAACGGCATGGCTTTAGCAACCTGACCTGTTTTGATCAATTGCATGGCCTGATCCCCTGCGGTTTTGCGGGATTCTATTTCTTTGAGTAATTTGTCCCAAGAGGCTTTTTGTTGGGGGTCGCGAATATCGTCACCGAGGCCACCAGTAGCAGTATCTAACTCATCCAAAGCGGCTTGATAGGACGTGGGATAGGCAGGATTGCTGGGGAACAAGGCGGCTCCTCGTACCCCCCGAACCAGTCGAGAACTGGCCATTACCGAATCCCGTAAGCCATCTACTACCCGGTTAGCCCGTGCTAGGTCGTTGGTAATATCGCTATTGAGTTTAATCACTGTTCCCAAGGTCAACGCAAAGAGCGTTAACACCCCCAAGGGCACACCATAGCCCAAGAGAATACGGGTTTGTAATTTTTTTGATTGTAGAATACCGGTCATGATGAGACTCCTAAAGAAAATCTGCAAAAATTGGGTTAAAAAATAATGGACTCGTGAAAGTTAAACCAAGCGTTCTAAGGTTTCGATGAGAAGCTCTTGGTTGAATTGGTCTTTAACAATGTAGGCATTTGCACCAGCCTGGGCCCCTCGGCGTTTATCCTCTTCTGACGCTAAAGAGGTGACGAGGATCAGGGGTAACTCGCGGTATTCAGGATGTTCCCGAACCTTGGCGGTAAAGGCTAAGCCATTCATATTGGGCATTTCTACGTCGGAGATAATACCGTCAAAGGCTTGACCCGACCGCAATTTGTTGTATCCATCCACACCATCGACGGCGATCACGACTTCGTAACCTGCTTTTTCGAGGATGCGTTTTTCCTGTGTCCGAACGGCGATGGAATCTTCCACCAACAGGATCACGGGTTTTTGGATGGTGGCGGGGCCTGCATCGAGGTCATCACTGTCGGCCATCGTTGCGCCTTGATGTTGTTTACGGACAGACCGCACCAGATCCTGCGGATTGAGGATCATGCAGACTTCCCCTGTCCCTAAAATGGTGGCTCCCAAAATATTGCGTACCCGTTTGAGTAACTTGGTTTGGGGTTTGATGACCACATCCAAGACTTCCTGAAGCCGATCTACTTCAAAGGCCAGGGTCTGACCTTCTACTTTGAGCAGCACTGCCGACAGTAAGCCCGTTTCCACTTGGCGTTGTCGTTGTTTTTGACCTGTTCCCGTCGCGATCGCTGGCAGTTCTAAAATATCTGCCATTTTCACTAGGGGAATGGGTTTGCCATCTACGCTGATGGTCGGTTGTCCTTCGAGGGAATAGACTTCCTGAGGACGAATAAGTAAGGTTTTGTCGATAGATTCGATGGGGATCGCATGGATTAAGCCCCGAATCTCAACAAGCATGACGTTTAAGGTGGCAACGGTGCTGCGGAGTTGAATGCGGAAAAGGGTTCCCTTATTCGGCTCAGATTCGATTTGAATATTGCCTTTCAACCGTTCCACATTGGTGCGGACGATATCGAGACCCACGCCCCGTCCTGAAATTTCGGTGATGAAACTACGGGTGGAAAAGCCTGGTAAGAAAATCAGCGATCGCAGTTGATTGGGGCCCATCGCGGCCAATTCTTCAGCCCGATAGAGTTTGCGCTTAATAGCAGTTTGTTTGATTTTTTCGAGGTCTAAGCCGCGGCCATCATCCCCCACTTCGATGACGATATTGCTACCGCTACGGGAGGCTTTTAACCAGACTTTACCCTGGGGATCTTTGCCGAGGCGTTGCCGTTCTTGGGGTGTTTCAATGGCGTGATCCACTGCATTCCGCAACAGGTGCAGCAGGGGATCTTTCATTTCCTCCAAAATTTGTTTATCAACGGTGATGTTGCCGCCTTCCATGACAAAGTTGATATCTTTGGCTTCATCCTGGGCTAATTCCCTAACCAGACGGGGGAATAGCAGGAAGATAGTAGAAAGGGGCAATAAACGCAGGGTGCGGATTTTTTCGTCTAATTCCCGCGAGATGGCATCTAAACGGGTATGATTTTCCGCCACACTGCCGTAGAGATAGCGAATAATGTTATCCAACTTCTCTTCGGTCGCTCTTTCCGAACCTTTGGCCGCATTGGATTTTTTGCGCGTTTTCCAGGCATCCCAGAGATGGATCAGATCCCGCAGGCGATCGCTGGTGTGGGCCAGACGAGTTTTAGTTACCGTTAACTCACCCGTGTGGGTCATCAACGCATCCAGATAGCGCATGGGAACCCGAATTGTATCCAACCGCGCCATATCTAAACTGGCTTGGGAACTGACCGCACCATTACCTTTTGCAGTGGGTTGCTGAGGTTGGACGATTTGAGCCATTTGATCGGTCTGAATTACGCCGTCCAACTCTTTGACAATTTCTTGGAAATTAACGTGGGCGGTTTCCCCCGTGAGGGCTTCTTTGACCAAATCCCCGATCGCATCGACAGCATGATGGAGGGGTTGGGAAACTTGAGAAAAACTGACTTGCGCCGCTTTCAGGGATTCAAAAATCACTTCGACTTTATGAATCAACGCTTCGAGGGATTCTTGCCCCACAATGCGGGAATCGAGTTCAAAACTTTGGGATTCGCTTAATAATTCTTCTAACGACGCTTGATCATCAGGATTTTCATCTAAAACGATTAACCCTGATTGCAGTTTGTTTAAATGTTCCTCGCTCGAAATTTTATAAATATCCCGCAGGTCTGCATCTTCAATCCACAGCGATCGCCCGTGACCATTGGCTTTGCTGTGCCCATTACCATTGCCGTTACCGTTGCCCGCCGTTTGGAGTTCTCTGGGGGCAGGCGTAGGAACAGGAGTTTGGGGGTCTAATGCAGGTAAAAATTCACTCAGCAGATTCAGTAATTGATTGGGATCGACATTACTGGGTTCATCGGTAACGGCTTCATGGACAAGTTTTCCTAAAGCACCGACGGTTTGATACATTCTTTGGCCCAACGCCTGTGTCCAAACCATTTGGCCGTTTTTGATGCGACCGAGGATTTCCTCTAAGCGGTGGGAAAGAGCTTCTACCGCCTTCACCCCAATCACCCGCGAGTCTCCTTTTAAGCTGTGGGCTTCTCGCAGTAGGGTTTGTAAAAGCTCAATATTGTTGGGATCTTTTTCAAGGGTTAATAATCCCGTTTCGAGGTTTTGAACGTGCTCAGCCCCTGAAACTTGGTATATTTCCCGTAGTTCTTGGTCTTCGATCATGGCTATTTTCTCATGATGAATTGATTAAATCGCGTTAATGAAAATCTTCTGAATCGATTGATAGTTATTCAGTTGATCATTATTCAAAAATGAATTAACGCTGGGTTTACAGTGGCCATTGGCTAACCCGTTGCTAGATGGCTTAAGGCCTGGGTGGCTTGGGGTAGATGGGTTTTAATCAGTTGAATTAACGCCTTAGAATCGGGCGGTTTACTAATAAAGTCATTGGCTCCGACGAGTTTGGCGCGGGTTCGATCGATTGAGCTATCTTGAGCCGTCAGGATAATAATGGGGGTTTTGCCGAAAACTGGCGTTTCCCGTAGGAATTTACAAATGCTGTAGCCGTTGGCGTTGGGCATGTTTAAATCCAACAAGATTAAATCGGGCTTGCGTTCAATTAATTGGGCAAATCCCGCCATTGGCTCTTGAATGCTCAAGACTTGGAAACCCGCGGGGGTGAGGATAGATTTAAGGTTGTGAATAACGATGGGACTATCATCAATACAGGCAATCAGGAATTGATGGTCTGATGAGCCATTTTGAGCAGGAGGAGCCGTTGGACTCGTTACCGTTGCTGTTGGTTTTTCCTCAATGTCCTGAACTGGCGCGGGTAAATCGGCAATGGTTTTAAATTCCAATAATCCTTTTTCTTGCCAAGGAATCAGCGATCGCGCTACACGGCCAATGGGCTGTTTTAACTGAATCGCCACATCCCAGAGGGTAAATTGACCGTTGAGATATTTTTGCAGGGCAGGATTGGGGATCGCTTTTCCTTTCTCCGTTAGCAAGGGGGAAGCACTCAGCCGAATGGGTTGAATTTTTTCTTTGCTCCACTCGTGGGACATTTCCGTAACGGCTGTTAAAACGGGGTGAATTTCGGCTAACGATAAACTCAAAAAATAGGAAAAGGTTGATTTATCGCGATTATGACTGATCCATTGGCGATCAACCTGGGTTGCTAAAGCTAATTCGTATAAACATTCTTCGGCGATCGCTTTAATCACCGACTTTGCTTGATCCAGGGTTAACCCGCTCTTACTAATACCTTGATAAAGAAAATCGTATTCCCAAGGCTGACTATTGAGAATTTGAGTGGGGGGAGTCCAATCTCGACAGTGTTGAAAAATTGCTCGCTTCCAACGCCGCATTCGATGGGCCTTATCCACCACATACTGCAATCGTCCTGCCAATAAGTACAACGTAATGGGAACGCCCTCGCAGATCAGGATCAATTCGCCCGTCGCCTTTTCTTGGTGCAAACGGTCTAAATCCTTTGTTAAGTCAGTAATAAAGAGATCGGGTACAAGGTTCATAACACACCCTACAACAAGCCTGTAAAATAATCGTTAATTCAGAAAATCAACTTTATTGAATTTCAATAATTTCCTGATAAAAAATCATCAAATAATACCAAAATTTCTAAAAAGATATCCTCTCTTTTTTGTGCAAAAATCACACTTTTCAACGTTCTATTCTTTCGTTTTGGCACAAGCAGCCCCAGCCCTACTCAGCTATGTTAGAAGTAGAGAAGAACAAGATCAATTGAAATAATGACAATGAAAACGCTGAACGCTTGTTTAAAGAGAGATAGCACGCCATTCTGGTGATTGGCCAATCAGTAATGCTTTTAAAATCCTAGATTCCTCACGCTAACTAAAAAGACAACTTTACTGAACAGACCGTAAGCCAGAAATTTACTAACTAAGAGAAACGGCTACTGAATAACCGAAAGATGGGTAAAAACAAAACACAAGAGATAATGCTTACTCTGTCAGAAGTTTCTCTTTTCAGGAATTGCTCTGAGTTGCTTGAATTTCGTTTACAAGTAATTAGTTCCTTGGAAACTGATAACAGATTTACATTAGGGTTCAGGTAACACCACTGGATATTCAGTTATTTCTTTTACTCTACTGATGAGTATATAGAGTTTTAGCGAAGCAAGTCCATTTTTTACAAAAATCTTCAAGAAAATTTAGAAAAATACTTAACAAAGAAAAATTAATCTTTTTTTAATGAATTATGATTTATTCCTTTTGTAAAGTCGATTAAAATAACAACTAGAGAGATTAGCTTAGCAGTTTTAAATAATCTTAAAGCTCTGACAATACCCTTAATCTTATGGAAGAGAGCTTTTAATCGTCGCAATTTACCTTGGTATTTTTCTTAATAAATATCAATCAGTAAATCCACTAATTAAAAAGTTGTTTTTTATATCATTTCCTGAATTACCCCGTTTACTGCATCAGGGAAAACACTTAAGTATTGAATTGATTACTGATTATTTCCTCGGTGATTCGACGCAAAAAATTAAGGGGAATTCAAAGAGGATTATTGAAGAAACCTTGGACAAGGTTGTTTAAGTCATCCGTAAATTGTCACCAATTAACCGTATAAATTCTTAAGTAATCATAAAAACTTTATGAAACTCAGAATTTCTGCTGCTATGACGACGGTTCGACCCAAGTGTTAAAAACCTGTGGAGCTAATTTTTTCAGCGATCGCGATGAAGGCTACTTTCCTTTTTCCTCAACCGAGTTCAAAACTGGTGACACCAAATAACTTAGAGAAGGGGAGAGGGGGAAAGTCTCCGGTATACATGCGTGCGGTTTCAAACACCATCTGGAGATCAAATTTTTGGGCAAGCGCGATCGCGTCGGGGTTAGTTTCAGGCGTATCTAAATAGAGGGATTGTCCTGGTTCAACGCTCGATTGCAAGGCACGCAAGAGATCTTCTGCAAAAGCGGCGTTATCAGCAAATAGGGGGCCAATCTTATACCCAGAGCGACAAGCTCGGATCATACCGTAGCCTGCTAACTTTCCTTGATTTAAAATCCCCAAAGATATACTTTCAGGTTGATTGAGCCAAGCCTGCAAAAAGCGCGATCGCGGCTCAGGAAAAAAGGGTCGATCATAGTCGGCGATTATTTCAAAGGGAATTTGGGATAGAGCAATGATGTCAGATTGGCCTTGGGGGCGACTGCCGGTTAACCCTTGATAACGAATATTGCGATAGGCCAATTTAAACCCCGATTTCTGATAATTTGCCTGTTGCGCTACTACCCCATCTAAGCCAATATTCCGCCCTGTTAAATAGCGGAGTGCTGCGTTCCAAATTTGGATGCCATAACCTTGGGATCGGTATTCTGGCTTCACAATATAAAAGCCAATAAAGCCAAAACTTTCCCCATACTTCACCGCCGAAATCGTCGCAATAGGTTTACCGTCAATTTCCCCGATTAAAAAACCTGCTGGATCAGCTGCATAAAAACAATCTGCATCATACAACCCAGGGTTCCAGCCCTCGACCGCTGCCCAATCCACCGCCCTATCGATCTCTTGACGGGTCATCGTTCTAATGGTGTAAGGCGCATTTTTCATAGGGAAATCTTTGAATCGGGGAAAAATGATATAAATATTGTTACAAAACTGCCAGAATTCCAATTCGTTACTTCAAATAAATTCAATTAAGTTTTTTGAATCAAGCATTTAGGCTAAGGATTTGCACTGAAGACTACCCCCAAGGTAATTCTGTAGGCAAAATTATTTTTAAAACATCAAACTAGGTATTTTTAACTAAAAAAATTAAACGCCATTAAAATCGATGGAAATCTTCAGTTAAAATACGGAATTTATATTGAGTAATATCACTCAATGCCGTTGTTAACCCCTTCCATTTGTATGATATGATCTAAATATGAATAATTAATAATTCAATAAAAAGTACTTTTTTACTATTAATTTTTTACATTTAACAAATACTCTTTTAAATAACCAACAACGGGGTTGGTTAAAGCATTTTGTTATCGGTATTTACTTATGTCTGCGATTCTTCTGGTTGATGACAATGCTAGCAATTTAGACATGCTCGAAAGTGTCTTTGCTTTTGAAGCCTATGACATTTACTATGCATCGAGGGGATCCCACGCATTGGAGTTATTAGAAAATACGGCGATCGATGTGATTTTGATGGATGTGATGATGCCAGAAATGGATGGAATTGAAGTCTGTCGGCGCATTAAAGCCAATCCTAAATGGGGGGCAATTCCCATCATTATGGTAACGGCCCTTGATTCTAAAGAAGATATGGCATTTTGTTTGCAATCGGGGGCCGATGATTTTATTGGCAAACCCGCTAATGCCTTAGAATTACGGGCTAGAGTCAGGTCGATGTTACGCATTAAAAAGCAATACGATAAAGTTCAGTCGATGCTCCATTTCCGTCAGGATTTATCCAATATGATCATCCAGGATTTGCGGAATCCGTTGACGAATATTATTCTATCAACAGAAGTTCTTAAAAGAAGCTCTTTAGACGAACAACAACAGCGTAAAGTAGAACAAATTTATAATAATGGCAAGCGTTCTATTTCCTTAATTGACAGTTTATTGTTAATGGCAAAAATTGAAGCAGAGCGTCTATTAATAGAAGTAGAAACGGTTGATTTCGCAGAAATGCTCCAAACTGTTGTTGAAGAGTTTCAATTTATTGCAGACAGCTATCGGCTCAAGCTTATTCTTGAACTCCCTACTGAAAAACGCTTAATTCAAGTTGACAAAAGTCTTTTTCAACGAATTTTTGATAATTTATTGTCGAATGCCATTAAGTTCTCTCACGCAGATAACAATATTACAATTCGCTTAGAATACCCTTTAGATCAGAAAGTTCGGATTAGTTTTTGGGATCAAGGCTGCGGCGTTAGTGATGATTCAAAATCAGTTATTTTCAAAAAGTTTGAAATTGGAGACCCCTTTAAGGATGTCGCCCAAACGGGGTTAGGATTAACTTTTTGTAAATTAGCAATTGAAGCGCATGGCGGGCAGATTCGGGTCGAAGATAATTTGCCACAAGGTTCTATTTTTATCGTAGAAATTTAGCGTCATCTCACCCTGATTATCCCGTTTTCTGTTTGTTAAGCTGAGCTCAATGTTAAATCTTTTCCCCTATCCTTCCGTTGATCTTGAACAGGCGATCGCGCGTCAGCCGCTCCTACTGGTTAGCCCTGAAACGCCTCTAACCGAAGCCATTGCGATGCTATATCAAGCGAGAGGAAATCGTTGTGAATTAACGCCTAATGGGACGGAATTGCAAATTATCCCTGGCTGTTTATTCGTTATGGATGGGGGGAAATTTGTTGGCATTATTACGGAGCGAGATTTAGTCAAATTAATTGCCACAGGAATCCCCCTAGCACCGGCGAATACGGTGGCAAGTGTGATGAGTCAGCCAGTAGTCACCCTTTATCAGTCGGAATTAACTAATATTTTTCAGGTTGTATCTCTTTTACAGGGGAATAAAATTCGTCATTTGCCGATTATTGATGAGCACGGGGTTCCCACTGGTTGTATTACCCACAATACCCTGCGACAAGTGTTGCGCTTTGTCGATCTCCTACGCTTACGGTCAGTAGCAGACGTTATGCAACCTCAGGTCATCACCGCCCTAGCAACGGATTCGATTTTAACAGTTGCTCAGTTAATGGCGCGATCGCGGGTCAGTTGTGTGGTCATTGTCAAACCGCTAAACGCCATCGAAGAAACATCAGAAATTGCCTATGAACCCATTGGGATTCTGACGGAACGAGATATTATCCAATTTCAATCCTTAGAACTGGATATGCAGCGAACCCTAGTGGCGACGGTGATGAGTTGCCCTCTCGTAACAGTGGCAGCCCAAGAACTGTTGGATCAGGCTTACCAAATGATGCGACAGAAGCGAATTCAACGGCTCATTGTTACGGGGACTCAAGGGGAATTGGTGGGGATTATTACCCAAAGCAGCATTTTACAGGTACTCAGTCCAATGGAGATGTTTGGGCTGCTCAACACCTTACAGGAAAAAGTCAATCAGTTAGAACTTGAAAAAATTCGTCTTTTGGAGGAACGCAATTATAAACTAGAAAATTTGGTTGAGGAACGGACGCTACAACTTAAAACCCAAGCCCAAACGGAACAACTCAAGACCGAACTGGCCCTCAAAATTAGAAATAGTATTGATCTCAATACCGTTTTAAACACAGCAGTAACAGAAATTCGGGCATTTTTAGAGGCTGATCGCGTATTGATTTACCGCTTTGAACCCGATCTCAGTGGGTTGATCATTGCGGAGTCTGTTCAGGAAGCTTGGACATCAGCGATTAACCGTAATATTCACGACACTTGTTTTCAAGGTGGATTGCCCAATCGTTATCGTCAAGGCTGGTTTTGGGCGGTCAATAATATTGAAAATGCAGATTTAGCCGTTTGTCATCGCAATTTACTCAGACAATTTGAAGTTAAAGCCAATCTAGTCGTTCCCATCATTGTCGCCGATATTGAAACGGCTTCTTCCCTGCTAATTAGTGACCCTTCCACTGGCAACCCCACCGACTCCCTGACCTACGTTTGGGGATTATTAATTGTTCATCAATGTTCTCAAACCCGTGATTGGCAGACGACAGACATTACCCTGCTTCAACAGTTAGCCGATCAAATCGCGATCGCGATCCGTCAATCTTTAGCCTTAGAACGGGCAACCCAGGAAATCGAAGAACGCAAAAAAGTGGAACTTGAACTCAGACAGGCGAACTCGAAGTGGACAGCCTTTGTGGAAAATTCTGCCAATATTATCTTTATTGTTGATGCTAACGGACGAATTAATTTTGTTAATCGGGATTTTGATAACTATTCGCCAGAAGAATTGATTGACCGATGTTTCTATGACTATATTCCCTCCCATCTTAAACAAAAAAGACAGGAGAATATTCAGTCTGTTTTTCAAATGGGGCAGCCAATTACGGACACGGGAGAAGTCGTTTACCTCAGTGGCTCCTCCGTTTACTATCAAGTGCAATTTATTCCAATTTGGGAAGGAAAAACCGTTGCCCAAGTCATGGTGGTATTTATCGATATTACCAAAACGAAACAAATGGAATTGACCTTAGAACAGGAGGTCTTACGGCAAGAAGCTCTGTTTAATGCCTCAACTGATGGGATTCATGCCCTCGATATTCATGGTAATTTGATAGATTTTAATGTCAATTTCGCCAATATGTTGGGTTACAGTGTTGAAGAAATTCGCGGTTTGAATGTAAGCAATTGGGATGCTGAATATAGTAAGTCCGAGTTATTAGAGCGGTTAAAATATTTATTGCCCCGCCGGAGTGCTTTGTTTGAAACCAAACATCGTCGTAAGGATGGTTCTATTTTTGATGTGGAGATTAGCTCCTGTGCCATGCACTGGCGGGGAGAAAGTGTACTGGTCTGTGTCAGTCGAGATATCACCGAGCGTAAACAAACCCAACGGGCATTAAAACAACTCAATGAGGAATTAGAGCAACAAGTCCAAGAACGCACTAAAGCCTTACTCGCCAGTGAGGAACGTTGGCAAATTTTAGAAAATATGACCGAGGGACTCTGTGTCTATCACCGAACCTCGACCTTTCCCTTTGTAGAATTCACCATTTGGAACCCGCAGATGGTGGCGTTGACGGGCTATACCTTAGAAGAAATTAATACCCGAAGTTGGTTTAAGTGTCTCCATCCCGATCCCCATCAGCAACATCGAGCGATAGAGCGAATGAAGCAGATCCACCAAGGGGAGAATTTAAAGTCAGAAACGTGGGAAATTGTACGGGCCGATGGGCAAAAGCGCATTTTTTCGATTTCCACTGCCAAAATGTTGGGCTCGGATGGTCGCGTTAATGTTTTAGCCTTGATTCAGGATATTACCGAACGTCAGCAAATGGAAACGGCTCTGCGTCTGAGTGAAGAACGCTTTCGACGCTATTTTGAGCAGTCTTTGATTGGTATGGCGATTACCTCCTTAGAACAGGGTTGGGTGGATACCAACGAGCGATTGTCGGCAATCTTGGGCTATTCTACTGAAGAATTGCGGACTTTAACTTGGTCGGAAATGACCTATCCTGACGATTTAGCGGCCGATTTGGCCAATTTTAATCGGGTGTTAGCGGGTGAAATTGATGGCTATGAAATGGATAAACGCTTTATTCATAAGGATGGCCATATTATCTATGCTCAAATTTCGGTGCAATGTCTACGCAAATCCGATGGGACGGTAGATTGCTTTGTGGCGATGGTTCAGGATATTAGCGATCGCAAAAGAACCGAACAGGAACTTAGAGAAAGTTATCAGCAACTCGAAGAAATTAACGCCAAATTAACCAAAGCCACCCGCTTAAAAGATGAATTTTTAGCTAGTATGAGCCATGAGCTACGAACCCCGTTAAATTCTATCCTCGGTTTTTCCGAAGCCCTACAGGAAAATTGTTTCGGCCCGCTCAGCGAACAGCAAATTAAGCCCATCAAATCCATCGAAACCAGTGGACAGCATTTACTTGCGTTGATTAATGACATTCTGGATCTGTCGAAAATCGAAGCCGGTAAACTCGAACTGGATAAGGGCTCCGTTTCCTTAACCCATCTTTGTGACACTAGCCTCAGATTTATTCAACAACAAGCTTTTAAAAAGCAAATTAAACTTAATTTTTCTGTTCCTCAAAATATTCCTAGCTTTGTGGCGGATGAACGTCGTTTACGTCAAATTTTAATTAATTTGCTCAATAATGCGGTTAAATTTACCCCCAATGGTGGCCAAGTAGCCCTCAATGTTCAGCTAAATGTCCAATCTCCCCAACCACTCTTAAGCTTTGCCATCACAGATACTGGCATTGGTATTGCGGAACAGGATAGATCAAAACTATTTCAATCTTTTGTCCAAATCGATAGCCGCTTAGCTCGTCAATACGAAGGAACAGGATTAGGGTTGTCTCTGGTGCAACGCTTAGTTCAATTGCATGGTGGGCAAATTACGGTTGACAGTGAAGTTGGCCAAGGCAGTTGCTTTACGGTTTATTTACCCTATTTTCCCGTTAATCAAAGTATTTCCCTGGCTGAAGGAGTAGAGATTCGACAAGAGACGAACTCCTTTTCCTGCCCGTTAAAGCCTGCCCTTATTCTTTTAGCGGAAGATAATAACAACAATACCCACACGATCACGAGTTACTTGGAACATAAAGGCTATCGTCTTGTTTGTGCCACCAATGGCGAAGAAGCGATCGCCTTAGCCCAGGCAAGGAAGCCCAACTTAATTCTCATGGATGTGCAAATGCCAGGGGTGGATGGGCTAGAAGCAACCCGTCAAATTCGCCGCAATCCCGAACTGGCACAGATTCCCATTATTGCTTTAACCGCTTTGGCCATGCCAGGCGATCGCGATCGCTGTTTAGAAGCAGGAATGGATGATTATGTGAGTAAACCAATTCGCATGAAACAACTTGTGACCCTAATTGAGCAGCATCTCCAGTCCAGCTTTAACTGATAACTGATAACCGTTAACTGTTTGCAATATATTCTAAGGCCGCGATCGCTGCGGATTTACTAGCCGCCTGTTTACTATTGCCTTTCCCTTCTCCGTAAACCTTACCTTGAATACTAACCCCAACGGTAAATTCCCTCGCATGGTCTGGCCCCGTTGCGGCTATCTCAAAATACGTTGGTAATTCTCCGATATTTGCTAAAGCCCACTGTTGTAGCTGGTTTTTGACATCGATTAAATGGGTTTTAAAATTAGGTGTAGTGGTTATGGGAGTTTGTTCGAGGGCATAGATAAGGAGAGAATGGATAAATTGACGAACCGGATCTAATCCCGCATCTAAAAAATAGGCCCCAATAATCGCCTCCAAGGTATCACTCAACAAAGAAGGTTTATACTGTTCTCCGCTTTTTTGGGCCCCGCGTCCGACCCGAATCAGTTCTCCTAAATTAAAAGCTTGAGCAAATTTCGCCAATTGGGGTTCATCCACTAATTTAGACCGCAGTCGGGTTAATTCGGCTTCTGCAAACTGGGGATAGCGTTGAAACAAAAATTCCCCTGTCACAAAGCCTAAAATAGCATCCCCTAAAAATTCCAGCCGTTCATTATGGTCATTGCCAGGGTTTTCGTTAGCAAAGGAACGATGAGTTAGGGCTTGTAACCACAGGGTTTGGTCTTGAAGAACGGGTAATGGCGGTAATACAGCAGGCATAAATGAGAGGATTATTTTTAACTCTTTTGATAAAACGCTAAGGAACTATTGCCATAATGTTTTTCTCGACGGAGCGTTAAGCCTGAAATGACGGCTGGTTTCCACACTTTGCGACTAAACTCTACGGCCATTTCTCCCATTGGATGCAATAATTTTAACTCCGCGATCGCCGTTAAAACAGGTTGATAGAGTTCACTAGCGTAGGGCGGATCAAAATAAATGCGATCAAAGATTCGCCCTTGTAATGTCGGTAACAGGGTTAAGATATTGCCTTGAATCACTTGAAAACGCTGATCGCTTTGAGCTACTTTACGCCAATTTTCTTCAATAATGGCACAGGCGTTGCCCAATTGTTCAATGCCGATCACTTCCCTCGCTCCCCGACAGAGAGCTTCTGCTCCCATTGCTCCATTGCCTGCACAGAGATCTAACCACCGACAATCCGCGATCGCGCCCTGCCAAATATTAAATAGGGCTTCTCTTACTCTACCCGTTGTGGGTCGAGTGGTTTCCCCCGCTAAGGTTTTGAGTTGCCGATTGCCATAGATTCTCATGTTGCTAGGGCGTTAATTATCCTCATCATTTGGAAGTTCATTGCGATTGTTTCCCACCTCTTCCTTAAAACCCCGTAACGTCTTTCCCAAAGCACTACCAATTTCGGGGATTTTCTTCGGGCCAAAAATCAAAATAACCGCCAGTAAAATAACAATTACTTCTGTCCACCCCAATCCAAACATGCGCTGACTCCTAGCAACCGACCCAAAAATCGGCAAAAATTGGCTAGTCCTCAGTATATCAAAGGTGCATCAGAATAGGCGTTAACTCCTTATGGAAGGTAAATTATCTCAAGTAACTGGTTAGAATTTAAAAATGTGGGATGGGCATCTTGCCCGTCAACAGTCCAGAAGAGACACTACCTAAAACTAAATTCAGACTACTGACTCAAGGGTTAATCAAGTTGATTTAAAAAACTTCAGTAACTAAAGTTTTCTGCAATAATTGTAAACCTTTCTTTAAACGACGAGAGACGGTGATCACACTAATCCCTAATTCATCAGCCGTTTCCCGTTGGGTTAAATCGTGGAGAAAAATAAATTCCAACACCTGACGAGTGCGGTCTTCCAATAATCCCATCGCCTGTTGCAGACGAATTTGATCTTCTTGGCTTAATTGGAAACTCCGATAATCACTATCCGCTAAACAATCTCCTAGATTGGTATGACAGTCGCCTTCATAATCAACCTTAATATCTAAACTAATCGGCTCTCGGTTTTGAAATGCGAGTTTAATATCTTGCCATTCGGATAAAGAAATTTCTAAAACTTGAGCTAATTCTGAATCCGTGAGTTGACGATTGTAACGGGCTTGGTATTTTTGTTGTTCTACCATTGCCTGCTGACCTAACTCTAACCAGCGTCGTGGAATGCGGACACAGTAGCCTTTGTCTCTTAAATAGTGTTGGATTTCTCCACGAATATAGGGAACCGCAAAGGTACTAAACGCATTGCCTTTTTCAAGATCAAACCGTTCAATTGCTCGGAGTAATCCTAAGCAACCAACTTGTAGTAAATCATCAAAACTTTCTTGACATTGATTGACCCAATGGTGGGCTTCCTTGCGGACTAAACCTAAATTGAGTTCCAAAATTTGGTTACGCAGTTCGGTATTACCTGAGGATTGGTACTCTCGGAATAAACTTAAGGTTTCAAGTTTTAGGGATTCTTTGGCAAGGGTAGGCATAGCTTTAACTATCAAGAGGAAAATGATTCACAATCAATAACAGTCACTGGAGTTGATCGGCACTGTTTCAATCAAGATTGATAATCCTTGAACTCTAGTCTTTTCAAAGTTTAAAGAGAAAGTATTCATAACACTACAGGATTTTTAAGGATTCTCTGAAAGGAGTCGCTTGGAGGTCTCCCTGATTATACGGAGGCGCAAGAGAGTTATTATCTTGTAGGAGTTGAATAACAAGTAGTTATTATAGGAGAAGACTGCTAGAAAATCAAAATCAAGGGTCTTTTTCTTCAAAAAAATAATGTTTTTGTAATATTCACAACCAACATTTACATCCTTCTTATGCTGTAACGGTTTAAGGGGTTTTTATCGTTAATTCGCCTTGATGTTTCGTTACAATAACGCTAGAAGTATGCGATCGCGATCATGTCTAATCAGAACAAGCTTTGATGACAGGGAGAATCAATAACTTGTTAAAAACGCTTAGTAAAAAAGACCCAATTTGTTGATAAAAATTCAAAAATTTATATTGCGTAAAGTAGGTTATTCAGCCCATAAAGGCCCATAAAAAAGAGGGGTTACAACTCCCCCCTCGCGCAAACCGACTCGCTTTAATAAATAATCCTTGAGATAATTAATCTTCAGGAGCAACGCGAGCATAGAAAATTCCGCGAACTTTAACATCCACAGGCTCTTTCGCACCTAAGTCGGTATCGGAAGGCTGTTGGGCTTCAAAAATTCCCGCAATTTCTCCTGATTCACCGTCAACTTGGGTGACTTGTAAGGAAAGTTCTCCTTTGCCAATGGGGGTTTGTTTTACATTAGTACGTTCTAATTCTTTGTTATCTGCTGAAGCTGGTAAAGCAACGGCATTATCATAACCCGTATAAACACCACGAGCTTTGGGATCTAAGAAGCCGGCTCCCCGATAGGAAGGCACTTTATAGCTACCCACAAAATCAATGGAACTATTAATGGATGTAAAACCAGGCTCCGTTTTGCCCGTGAATTTTTTAATGGTAAAGAAGAAAGGAACTTCCTCACCACCAGGGAGTAGTACGGTGATGGGTTGGAAATCAATTCCGTCTTTTTCTTTAAACGTTAAAACACCATTTTGATCAACAAAAATAGAACCACGAATTTGCTCCAAGCTGGTTGTATATCGGGTTAACAGTTTTCCTTGAACAAATTCTGCTTCTTGACGTTTATTCAAAGGTTCTTCTTTCACAAAGAATTGCTGTGGCTCTAAACATAAATCAGAGACACTATAGGTTTTGTTCCCTTCTACGGGGATTGTTCCTCTAGAAAAAGAGGTGATGGTAGGGCAGCTATTGGCTAATCCTGTACCAACAATGTCATCGTAGGTCAGTTGTTCCCGATCCAGTGCAAAGGCTGATCCACCGCTAAAAAGGGTAAAAATACCTAGACACACAGATAGGAAGGCAACGAGTAATGCACGAAACCTCATGGTCAACCTCGCTTGGTCAATCTCAGATTAGTAAAATCTTGTTCTGATAGCGTTTACGCTTAAAGCAATTATTTATATCAGGAACAAGTTAGGTTAATGTTATCGGGATCTACTGTACCAAACTTTCGTGCCCTTCCTGCGTTCTTAGTGCGGGAATTCTTTTCATTGGTCTGTTGCGGATTAGGTTGGGATCTTGTAAAAACAATGATGAATCAGTTAGGTTTATTTGTGGTTTGAGCCATAAAAGAATAATCTAGATGGATGGTTAGCGTGATTCTTTTTGCCACAAGAAATAAAAATAGATATGGATAAGCAGTTATTAAAAAATGAACTCGAGCAGATTGTTACGCTTGTCAACGCAGTGGCTGACAAATGTGACCAGGATAGCGATCTCCTATTAATGCTATTGAGAACCTTGGAACAATTACATCGTCAGATTCGAGTCGAACAGTTTGAACCCGCCTTACCGAATACGCGCAAGGATTTGTATGCCTTATTAAGAGACATTGAAGAGAGTGGGGGGTGGCCCTACATTGAACGCAGCAAAATACAGACTTTTACTCAAAACCTCATGGCAGAGGAAACTTATTCAATGAATGGGGATGAGAATGTGGGTGAATAGCCAGTGATACGCAAACTATTCCCAACAAAGATTAATTTTTAGATAGGGGAGTTTCTAGCCTGTTAATGACGGGCAAGAGATTCATCTCACCTAGTAACTAATCACTAAAGGAACAATGACTTATTGATTAACTGGGGCGCTAGGATTCGAACCTAGGAATGGCGGGACCAAAACCCGCTGCCTTACCGCTTGGCGACGCCCCAACGGCGTTTAAACCTTTATTATATTAACAGACCTTAACCGATACCTGTCAAGTCTCTTCCTAAAAATTTTTGACCACCAATCCCAACAGCGCGATCGCGAGCCATAGGAGGAAACAGGAACGGGTCAGTCCAAAGGCTTTTTCAACAATTTCAGGGGTGATGGGAATACTGGGATCACCGAGCAGGGGTTTCCATTTGGGAATGCCTTGATAGGTGTTGAGACCGCCTAATTGCACGCCTAAAATAGCCGCATAGACCGCTTCACTCCATCCCGAGTTTAAACTGGGGTCTTGGGGGGCATCTCGTCGGCAAATTTGTAGTACCTGTCTGGGTTTGCCTGATAGAAGGGCAAGGGTTAATACCGTTAAACGGCAGGGTAACCAGGTTAAATAATCTTCTAATTTGGCACTAAACCAACCAATATCGGTATAGGGTTCCCGTAAATAGCCGATCATGGAATCTAGGGTACTCGCAGCTTTGTAGGCGATCGCGAAAGCAACTCCGTTGATATTAAACAAAAAGATCCCCAAAATCGCATAGAATAGAGGAGCAGTTACACCGTCAATGGTATTTTCTGCCACACTTTCCAAGGTCGCTCGTAAAATTTCTTCTTCTGATAGATTGTCCGTATCTCGACCAACAAATTGACTGAGTTGTTTTCTAGTGGCGATTAAATCTCCTGTTTTTAAAGGAATTAATACTTGTTGGGCTGCTTGTCGTAAACTTTTCCCCGCAAAACAACTGGCTAGTAAGATCACTGCACTAATACTTGCTAGCAAAGGATGAAAATATTGGAGTAATTGAACCAAGCCCCAAGCGATCGCGCCACTGCCGATAATGATTATTAGCCCAAGGGCAATTCCCGCACAACGACGTTGCCATTTCTGTTGCCAGCTTTTTAAAATCCCTTGCGTAAAAAAACTAATTACCCAACCCATTACTTGAACAGGATGGAGCCATCCCCACGGATCCCCAATTTCATAATCCAGTAAGGCGGCAAAACCTAAGATGAATGCCCCTATATGATCTTGCATTAATTATGATTTATTAAACGGTAATCACTAAAAATTGGAATAAATACCCTCATCTTTTAGCTAAGAGTCGATTCTGTATCATTTTGGATTTTACTAACATTTTCTTCCCAATTTGCCCCATCAAAAGGTTCAATGATAAATTGCGATAGACTATCACCATCCAAGCAACGGATATTAACATCAATATCATTAGGATGAGAGCGGGGATGGTAAAAAGGATGGATGCCACAAATGCCACAAAAAAGATGGCGAGCCGTATGGGTATTAAAAGTATAAGTCCTCAACATTTCTTGCCCTTGGAGTAAGCTAAAATCCTCTGGCGAAACAATTAAATGAAGAAAGCCTTTCTTTCGGCAGATTGAACAATTGCAATCTAATGCTTTGTGTTGTCTAACGGTAACGGAAAACCTGACAGCACCGCAATGACAACCGCCTTGATAACAACTCACTGGGGGAACTTTTGTCATCTATTTTTATCCTCAAATCCTTAAATAATAAATTGCGTTTCTCCATCTTGAGAGGCTTGCCAACTACGCGCATCGTAGTATAGATCAGCCAGCGTAATACTATACAGTGATTCCTTGAGTTTTTGATGAAGTTGTTTCCATAAACTGAACGTTACCCAATCTTCAGCCTGTTCAGCATCGGGTTGATAACGGGGCAGGGGATCAACCGTTTCTCCAACGGCTTCTAGAATTTGTCCTAAAGAAATTTTATGGGGAGGATGGGCTAATTGATAACCACCTTGGGCCCCACGAACGGATTTTACAAGGCCCGCTCGACGCATTTCTATCAATAATTTTTCTAAGTAGGGAGCAGGTAAATCTTGTCGATTTGCGATCGCTTTTACAGAGGTTGGCCCATACTTTGGCTGTAAACTCAAATCAAGTAAAGCTTTAACACTGTAGTGACTCTTTGTTGTTAACTTCATTCCTGTCGTTTAAATTCCCAAGTTTTACCAAGACATTCTTTCAATAGTTCTCTTTCTTGTTGTAGGAATAAGTTTGTCAGCCTTAGGAAAAGGGAAAAACTCAAACAAGCCACAATCATAATTAGATGGTATAGCAAAAATTGCTGAGAAAAGTTTAAGATTAATTTAGTCAAAAGTTGAATAAAATTTGCTTGAAGCGTGTAAGATAAATTTAGAGTGAGATAGTAACTATCCAATTTTTTTGAAGGGCTTACTATCGCTCAGAATCTAAAACTTCTACACTAGACCAATCATTACTAAAAATATAAGTACATGCCTAAAACGACTCAAGCTAAACCATTAACAGGCCAAGAGTTGCTTCAAAAAGTTAAAGATCTTGGCAATCTCAGCAAAGAAGAAAAAGCCAGAGAGTGTGGCTACTCTACCCAAACCAAAAATGGTATTGAACGGGTTAATATGATGAAATTCCTTAACGCATTAATTGATGCAGAAGGAATCGAATTAGATAGTACCCTCAATGGTCAAGGACGCGGTGGTCGCTCTGCCAGCTATCGAATTAGTGTCCAATCTAACGGTAATTTGTTAATTGGCTCGGCTTATACAAAAAAAATGAATTTGCAGGCTGGGGATGAATTTGAAATTACTCTGGGCCGTAAACATATCCATCTCAAACAAGTCGGCGCACCTGACGAAGAAGAGATGTAAGGCATTGACAAAAAAAAGACATTGTTTAGGGGTGAACTAAGCAACGTCTAACACTAGACTCAAATTAATTTAAGGAAGAAGTGACTATCCGCTTGGTGTAGTGGCTTCTTTCTTCATTGTAATATTTTACAGTCTCCAGGGAGTTGGCGGGGGAATTTTAGGAATTTTATTATTTTTTCAAATTCCACTGACTCGTAAAAGTTCGGTAATCGTAGAACAGTGATAGGGCAGTCCTAAACGTTTCGGGTTAACAGGGTTAGGGTAGGTAAAGTGTCGATAGTCCAGACAAAACCGATCCCAGGCAGCCATTTGAATACGAAAAACTTTGATAAAGAAGTTCGCCAGCGTAATCGATAGGGGAATAGAAAAGTAAATGCGTTGGTTCAGGTACTGGGCAATCTCGGCGATCGCTTGCTCAACCCTCAAGGGATCATTCCCTAAAACAATATCTCGACTCTCATCAGCAGCAGGAGGATGATCGACTAAGTAAGCAACGACTTGGGCAATATCCTGAGCATGGATAAAGTGAAAACTACCATCCGCCGTAAACCAACGAATCAGGGGCATTAATTTTAAAATATCCTTGAGACCCCCAGAAAGATGGGAATAGGGTTTATTCTCTGCTCCCCCAAAAACTAAGGTGGGATAAACAGTGGTAATTTTGTCGGCGATCGCTAAACTTGGTAACGCTTGATGACACTGATACTTAGTGCGGATGTAATCCGTTCCCAGAGTGCCTGCTTCCTTTAAGGCGTGACCCCGTTGATCCAAAATACTGGCGGTAGAAAAATAAATCACCTGTTCACAAACTGAGGGATCTAATAATTCTATTAAGGCTAAAGTTTTGACTACATTAATTTCGTAGGTTTCGGCTGGATCTCCCCAACTTGTCGCAATCAGAATTGCTGTATTGATGTTTTTTAAAAGATCGCTAAATTTCTCTATTTCTCGCAAATCCCCAGACAATAAATGAACATTGGGGCGGGATTCTACATTAATTTTAAGTTTGGCAGGATTTCTAACTAATAGAAAAAGCTCGTGATCCGTATTTTGAATTAACGTTTCTGCCACATAATGGCCAATACAACCGCTCACACCCGTTACAAAAATTCGCTTCATTAAAATTAAACTCCACTGATATGAACCACAACTTCCCGTTCATAATTATGTTGACGATGTTCCCAGAGGTAAATACCTTGCCAGGTTCCCAACACTAAACGACCCTGAGTAATGGGAATTTGTTCAGAGGTTTTGGTTAACACAGAACGGATATGGGCAGGCATATCGTCTAACCCTTCGGTACTGTGGCGATAACGACGGGCATCTTCGGGAACTAATTGGGAAAAGAAGGTCGATAAATCCTTCAACACATCGGGATCAGCATTTTCCTGAATAATTAACGATGCTGAAGTATGACGAACAAAAAGCGTACACAATCCGGTTTGAATGCCTGATTCTTTAACGATTGCGGCGACTTTTGATGTAATGGTTTGAAAAGACTTCGGTGTTGTCTGAATGGCTAAAACTTTTTGATATTGATTCAACATTAGCAATACTTTAATTATGCTTTCGCATTCTAACAGGATAGGATCGGCGATCGCGTTTTGGTTATCGCGCTTTTTTAAGGTTGAGAGAGGGAAGAATTGAGAATCGTCAACTGAACGCCGTTATCTCTTTCATAAACTATGACAACAGGAAAAGTTAATTTAGGATTTTTTTCAGGTAGGGCAGGAAAAATATAGGAATAACCGTTACCTTTAAGTAACAATCGCCAGATTCTAGGTTTATTGGGATTGCTAATATCATTGAGTTCTTTATCTAACAAACGTTCATAGGATTGGCGATCGCCGATAATACTAAATTTAGGTAAGTTAGATTGTGTAGAGCGACTTTCTAAAGGATTATCAAATTTTCGTCCTAATGCAGCGTTTTGAGGCATAACAATCGTCACAATTGGTAAAGAAGAGGTTTCGTTAACGGCATCTTTCCAAGCATCATCCTTTGCCTGCCAAGTTGCGAGCCAAAAGAGAGCCATCAGTACAAAAAGAACAATAATTAATTCATTGAATAGAGATGATAAAAAGTTGATGATATTGGTTTGGGATTTATTAAAGGGTATCCGTAATCTTTTCAGATATTTTCCAAGCCATTTTTGTCCTGAAAAGGTGATACAAATACCGAATATGATCAGAATTAAAAATAGGATTGTTCTAGAAATTGCCCAGATGTCTCCAAAAAATGTTTGAAAAGCGGCAAAATAAAAGGATTCGTTGGGAAGGCTCAGGGTCGTAACTTCGAGGTGAAAAAAGCTAAAATATGCCCAGCGATAAATCCAACCTGTGAAGTAAAGGGCGGCGGCTAATAAAACCAGGACACTAATCAGTTTGCCGAGGGGATTAAATTCAGGGGTCTGGGATTCTGTCATTTGAATTGCCTCAGATGGTTGAACTGAAAAGTTATGCTACAATCCCATTATCTCTGATTTATCTGGATATTAAGGGTTTAATTCTGTGAATAAGAGGATTTTACTAAAAAGTATTTTTTCGGGATTCATGGGCGTTACGCTCTGGGCTTCGTTTGCAGCGAGTGTTGGTAGTCAATTAACGGTTTTGGAAGTGGTTGTCCCTGATACGGCAACGGTGGTACGCAAAAAGGGAACGCCTTTGACGGGACGATTAACGGCGTTTGGGGAAATAAAGTTAAC